>NZ_CP104694.1:1570509-1876019 GCF_025398735.1 Tahibacter amnicola | reverse complement strand
CAGGGCGTACACCTCGCCGGCCCGGATCCCGAGGCTGACCTGGTCCAGCGCCAGGACCGCGCCGTGACGCTTGGTCACATTCGCCAATTCCGCGACGACGTCGGTATGCATACACTGGTCTCCACCGAAGATGGCTCTACCCTAGTCCGGCGGCCTGCGCGGACCCAGTCGCGGGCGTCAGCCACGCATCCTGACAAGCGTCATGCGCGTTCTTCACCTTCCCCATCGCCAAATTGGCACCATCCGACAGCCTCGGATCGGCCCCAATGGTCGACCAATACCCTCTGTTAGACTGGCATCCGCCGTAAAGGCACCCTTGCCAATTCCGTGACCCACAGGCACCCGTGGCCTGTGCGTGTCGTATTTTTTGTGGAGCGAGCCATGCAGCTGATCGACAAACTCAACGTCCTGCGTTCCGCCGGTGGTGCCGCCCGCACCCGCGGCCTGTCCGACGCGACCATTGCCCGCTTCGCCGCCACCTCGCCGGAGCTGGTCGCCGCTGTCGACGCCGCCCATGAGCAGTTCCTCGCGCTGCAGCGCGACCTGCCGGAACTGCTGGCCCTGGACGAAGCCGCCCAGATGCAGCAGATCCAGGCCGACTACGTCAATTTCTACACCGATGACTCGGTGAACCCGTACGTCGCCCTGGCCGCGCGTGGCCCGTGGATCGTCACGCTCAAGGGCGCCGTGGTGCATGATTCGGGCGGCTACGGCATGCTCGGTTTCGGCCACACCCCGGCACCGGTGATCGAGGCGATGAGCCGCCCGCAGCCGATGGCCAACGTGATGACGCCAAACGTCTCGCAGCTGAAGCTGTCGCGCGCGCTCAAGGCCGCTATCGGTAGCGGCCGCGGCGGTTGCCCGTACACCCGCTTCCTGTGCCTGAATTCCGGCTCTGAGTCGGTGTCGCTGGCATCGCGCATCGTGGACGTGAACGCCAAGCTGATGACCGACGCCGGTGCCCGCCACGCGGGCCGCGCGATCAAGCGCCTGGCCGTCAAGGGGGCGTTCCATGGCCGTACCGAACGCCCGGCCGTCTATTCCGATTCCACCCGCAAGACCTACGTGCAGCACCTGGCGAGCTTCCGCGACGAGGGCACGCTGCTGACGGTCGAGCCCTACAGTGTCGAGCAGCTCAAGCAGGTCTTCGCCGATGCCGACAAGAACGGCTGGTTCATCGAAGCGATGTTCCTGGAGCCGGTGATGGGCGAAGGCGACCCGGGCCGTTCGGTGACGCCGGAGTTCTACGCCGCCGCGCGCGAGCTGACGCTTGCGCACGGTTCGCTGCTCCTGGTCGATTCGATCCAGGCCGGTCTGCGTGCCCACGGCGTGCTGTCGATCATCGACTACCCGGGCTTTGAAAAGCTGGCCGCGCCGGACATGGAGACCTATTCCAAGGCGCTCAACGCTGGCCAGTACCCGCTTTCCGTGCTGGCCGTGGGCGAGCGCGCCGCGGGCCTGTACAAGAAGGGAATCTACGGCAACACCATGACGACCAATCCGCGCGCGATGGACGTCGCCTGCGCCGTGCTGTCGATGCTCACGCCGGATGTACAGGCCAACATCCGTCTGCGGGGTCAGCAGTTCGTGCAGAAGCTCGAAGCGCTCAAGGCCGAGCTGCCGGGCTACATCACCAAGGTGCAGGGCACGGGCCTGCTGTTCTCGTGCGAGCTGAGCGCAGAATTCAAGTGCTACGGCACCCATAGCACCGAAGAGTTTATGCGCGAGAACGGCATCGGCGTCATCCACGGTGGTACCAACTCGCTGCGTTTCACGCCGACCTTCACCATCACCGAAGCGGAAGTGGACCTGGTGGTCGACGGCGTTCGCCAGGCCCTGCTGAACGGCCCGCGCAAGAGCGCCGACAGCGCCAAGGCCGCCTGATCGCGCCCGCGCCATGCTTCCAGGAAGGCCCGCCCAGTGCGGGCCTTTTTTCTTCCACACGCCACGGTTGTGTGAATCTCCGCAACGCACGTCCGGCGAGCGTGCCGCCGGCTTTCCAATGACCGGGTAGCGCTCTAGGCTACGCGAGTTGCCCCTTGAGCGGTATTGCCCATGAGCCTGCGCCGGAAACTGGCCGACTTCGGTTTTGAGTCCAACGACGACTACGAGTATCCGCTGCGCTGCGTCTTCGAATCAGATGTATCGCACCTGCGCTGCATGAACATCACCGGCGCGTCAGGCCGCCGCAAGACCGCGCTGGCCAACGCCCTGGCTCACGCGCTGGATTTCCCGCACGTGCTGTATCACGACTTCACCAGCCCCGCCCCGCCGCCGGTACCGATCGTGGTGACGGAAGAAGGCGAGGCGCCGCAGACGGTCGATACACCGCTTTCCGCCTTCGAGCGCATCGTGACGGAGGCCTGCGCCTACTCCGAAGGCGCCCGTACCATCCTCATTCTCGACCAGCTGCAGGCCGCGGAATTCAACGACCACATCCGTCTCTACCATTTCGTGCAGACGCGCGAATGGCACGCGGCTCAGGGCACCGTCATCGCCAATCCGGCCCATTTCCTGCTGGTGCTGATGTCCGAGGAACCGCTGTACCACTCGCTGGCAAAGGTGAGCTTCCGGGTGCACGCGGATGCCAGCCGCGCCTTCCTGGACTTCCGCCCGGACGATTTCGGCCTGCCCGATACCGCCGAAGCCTTCATGGCAGCGCTCGCGGCCGTGTTCACGGCTATCGGTGCCAGCCCGACACAGAGCGAGTACGTGCGCATTCTCGAGGACGTGCACCTGCGCATCCGCACCGAGGAACAGCTGCGCCAGTCCCTGTTCGGCTGGATGGAAACCGCGGACCGCGGTGCGCTCTACGCGCCCCACGTACAGGAGCCCCTGGCCAATGCCGTGCATGCGATCAACGCCTACCTCGGCATCGAGATCATCGAGCTGGGCAGCTGATGGCGCAGAAAAAGACGGCCCCGCTGCCGGGGCCGGTCGTGTGCGCCACGTCGCTCACGAAGGGAAACGCCGACCCGCGAAGGCCGGCGCTCCAAAGGGTTTGTGGCTAATTGAACTTCGCGCTGATTTCCACACCCGTGTAGGGCGCGCGCGCATTGAGCATCACATACCACCACTGTCCGCCGGCCGGATTGTTCACCTCGACGGTCTCATCGTTGCCGGGCAGGTAGGGACGGTAGTCGTAGGCGTTGGTATAGGCCCAGGTACCGGCGCGCACGTGCAAGTCGGCGTTGCCCGTACCTCCGGATATCTTCACCGTCAGCTTCGAAAGACCTGTCGGTACCCACACGAAATAGTGCGTGTCGCCGCTGGAGGATGCCTGGTTGGTGCGACGGCATCCGTTCTCCAGCGCGCGCACGTCCGGATTGGTACATTCGGGCAGCGGCGGCGGCGGCTCGAAGTTGCCCTTCATGATGCGGTCGGGAACGCAGTCCACCGGATTGCCGTTCGCCGCCACGAAGCACTGCACCCAGGCGGCAAAGTCCGCGTTCCAGCTGGTGCCGATCGCGTTGATGTGGTTGTAGTGCGCGGGATCGTAGAGTCCGCTGCGAAAGTTCTGCAGCATCTGGTTCAGCTCGGTCCGGCGGTACTCGTATACGAAACGCGTCGCCAGGTAGCCCCACTGGTAGGTGCGAGCGAAATCGGTGCTGTAGACCGTCTGGAAAAGATCCGACAACGCCCAGCTTGAGCTGGTGGCCTGTTGAACGGCGCGGCTGTAGACGAGGTCGCGATAGCTGTAGGACAGGTACTCGGCCAGTCCTTCGATGTACCACACCAGTGAACCACGCGGGCCCGTGAAACCGCCGCCGTCGCAAAGTCCACCCAGTGGCTGGTCGCAGAATCCGCCCTTCAGGTTGAAGCGGCCGTCCAGGTAGTGAATGTATTCGTGCCAGAGATTCCAGATCTCCCACGACGACGTACCCGGCGTGCCGGTTTCGTAGCAGAAGAAGCGCGCCTGGTTGCCGGCCTGGGTGGGATCACCCTCGATGTAGATGCCACCGTTGTTCGTGTCGATATCAAACAGCACGCTGGCATAGGCCTGGTAGTCCGCACTGCTGTCAAACACCAGCATTTCCAAATTGGCGTTGAGGTCGCCGGCAATCGGCGTGTTGTTGGTCGCCATCTTCTGGTGGAAGAAGGTTTCCTCTCCGCCGAGCGTCGCGCAGGTGTCCTGGATCTGTTGGGGCGTCAGGTTCTGCGCGCGCAAGGTCAGCGTCGGGCTGCAGGCATGGGTGGTCGGCAACACCTGGGCTTCCAGCGCCGTCTGGAAGTTGCAGATGCCGTAATAGGCGCAGTTGCCCGGATCGTAGTACTCGGCGGCCGCAGCGACGGCGACCCACAGCCGGCCGCCCGTGCCGACCATGGGATAGGTCGTCAGGATGTTCTTCACGCGCGGACGCGCACTGGCCTGCGGGTTGGGTACGTAGCGGGTGCTGTCGAGAAAGCGGGCCATCTCGCGCCCGGCATTGGTGATCAGGTATTCGCGCCCCGTATCCAGGTCGACCGCGTTGTTGGCGATGAAGTCCGCCAGCGTGATGACGATCGAACCGTCGGCGACGACCGCCGCGCGATAGTCATCGAACTGGTGGCCACGCCACAGCACCGTGAAGACGCTATTGGTCGCTGCCTGCATGCTGGCAATCGTGCGATGCGCGTTGCCGTAGCTGTTGAGCAGCACCTTGAGTGTCGGCAGGTAGCGGGCGTTCTCCGTGGAGCTGTCCATGAGCGTGACCACTTCACGCAGCACGTCACCGTGGCCCGCCGTCACGTCCAGGAAATGGCTGTTCGCGACGTACGCATCGAGCGCCGGACGGATCGCGTTGCGCAGCGGCGCGCCATACGTGCCGACGGCTGCGCTCTGGTAGAACTGCACGTAGTAGCCCGCGCGCAGAAACGACACCAGGTTGAGCATCAGCTGGGAGTTGTCGCCCGGATACGTCGGTGCATCGGCGGCCATCGCATTGGCAATGGTCACCATCTTCGCCTCGGCGAAGATCTGCCCCGCCGTGGTACCTGTCACGTTGAATAACGGTGATACGCATTCGGTGAAGCCGGCCGATTTCACCAGCGACACGAGCGCGCTGCCTGACGCCGATGCATAGGCGGACAGATCGCAGGCCAGCGTTGCGCGTGATGCATCCGCGTGGGCTGTGCTTCGGGCGAGCGCCTGGGAGACAGCGGGGTCCGGCAGATCGTAGTCGACATGCACTTCGCTGGGCACGCGCTGCGGCGGCTGCGCGCCCGTTCTCGGCCCTTTGCCGATGTGTGCGATGTCCTGGTTCGAGCCTTGAGGCGGTATCTGCCCCGATTCGGGATCGGAGGCGGCGTGCGCCGCGGATAAACCGATTACAAGCATGAACGCCGCGCAAATCGCGCGCGGCCTCACAAACGACGACGGAAACATGGGAGCCTCCCCGGATAACCAGAATGATTTGGGTGTCTTACCTCAACTTTCTATGATGCCGGGCTCCATACGGACCCGACTGTCTACGCCACCACATTCTGTGTGCGGTGGTGCGTAGCGGCAGAACACGGCATGCCGGCCCCCACCGGGCCGACATGCCGGACAACAAACAGCTAATTGAACTTTGCGCTGATTTCCATACCGGTAAATGGTGCACGCGGGTGGACCATGATGTACCACCACTGCCCACCGGCCGGATTGTTGACTTCCACGGTCTCATCGTTACCCGCCAGGAACGGCCGGTAGTCGTACTCCGTGAGGGACGCCCAGCCGCCGGCTTTGACGTACATGTCCGCATTGCCCGTGCCACCGGCGATTTTCAGCGTGAGCTTGGTCAGGCCGTTCGGCACCCAGACGAAGTAGTCCTTGCTGCTGGTCGTCGCAGATTGATTGCTGCGGCGACAACCGTTGTTGAGCATGCGCTCGTCGGCATCGGTGCACTCCGGCAGCGCCGGCGGCGGCTCGAAGTTGCCCTTCATGATGCGATCGGGCACGCAGTCCGTCGGATTGCCGTTGGCTTCGACGTAGCAATCCACCCAGCTGGCGAAGTCCGCGTCCCAGCTCGTGCCGATCGTGTTGATCTGGTTGTAGAACACCGGATCGTAATTTCCGGCGCGGAAGTGCTGCAGCATCTGGTTCAGCTCGGCGTTGCGGTATTCGTAGACGAAACGCGCCGCCAGGTACCCCCACTCGTAGGTGCGGCCGTAGTCCGTGCTGTAGACCGTCTGGAAGAGTTGCGACAGCGCGAAACTGCGACTTTCGGCCTCGGCCACGGCATCGGTGAACACGAGGTTGCGGTAGCTGTAGGAGAGGTATTCGGCGATACCTTCGACGTACCAGACCATCGAGCCGCGCGGGCCGGTGAAGCCCTCGTCGTCGCACAGTCCACCGAGCGGAAGGTCACAGAAGCCGCCCTTGGTGTTGAAACGCCCGTCCAGGTAATGGATGTATTCGTGCGTGAGGTTCCAGATCTGCCAGGACGCAGTTCCCGGCGTACCGGTTTCGTAGGCAAAGAAGCGCGGCGTGTTGCCCACCTGGGTCGGATCCCCCTCCATGTAGATGCCGCCGTTGTTCACGCCAATGCCGAAGATGATGTTGGCGTACACCTTGTAGTCGGCGCTGCTGTCAAAAACGAGCATCTGCAGACTGGAGTTGACGTCACCGGCGATCGGAGTGTTGCTGGTCGCCATCTTTTGGTGGAAGTAGGTCTCCTCGCCTCCCAGCGTGGTGCAGGTATCGGCAATCTGCTGCGTCGTGAGATTCTGCGCACGCAGTGTCAGCGTCGGACTGCACGCATGCGTGATGGACAGCACCTGAGCTTCCAGCGCCGTGCGGAAGTCACAAATGCCGTAATAGGCACAATTTCCTTCGTCGTAGTATTCAGCACCGTCGGCTACGGACGCCCACAAGCGACCGCCCACGCCCACCATCGGGAAGGTGGTCAGGATGTTCTTCACGCGCGGACGTGCCGAGGCCTGCGGGTTGGGTGCGTAGAGGGAGGTATCCAGAAAGCGCGTCAGCTCGTAGCCGGCATTGAGGAGCAGGTATTCCCGGCCGGTACCCAGGTCCGCCGTGTTGTTGGCGATAAAGTCCGCCAGCGCCACGGTGATGGAACCGTCGGCAATCACGGCGGCGCGGAAGTCCGCGAACTGGTGGCCACGGAAGAGCACGTTGAAGACGTTGTTGGTCGACGTCTGCATGCTGGTGATGGAACGATGCGCATTGCCGTAGTTGTTGAGCAGCGACTTGAGCGTCGGCAGGTAGTGGCCGCCGTCGGTGGAACTGTCGATCAGCGTGACGACCTCGCTCAGCACATCGCCGTGCGCGGACGTGGCATCCAGGAAGTGGCTGTTCGCCGAAAAGTTGTCGAATGCCGGGCGCATCGCGTTGCGCAGTGCCGTGCCGTAGGCACCGACGTCTGCGCTGTTGTTGTCCTGCACGTAGTAACCGGCGCGCAGGAACATCACCAGGTTGAGCGTCTGCTGCGAGTTGTCGCCCGGATACGTCGTGGCGTTGGTCGCCAGTGCGTTGGCGATCGTGATCATCTTGGCTTCGCCGAAGATCTGGCCGGCCTGGGTACCGGTGACGCCGAACAGATCGTAGAGGCATTCGACGACATCCGATGCCTTCACCAGATCGACCAGGGCCGTGCCGCTGGCACTGGCGAAAGCCGCCATGTCGCAGGTGCCGCCCCGCACCTGCGATGACGTGTTCGCCTGGTCACGTGCAATGGCGCGGGAAACGGCAGGATCGGGCATGTCGTAGTCGACGTGCACCGCGCTCGGATCGCGCAGCGGCGGCCGCGCATCGACATTGGCGTCGGCGGCGATATGCGCGATGTTCTGATGCACGCCGGCGGCGCGGATCCACGCCTGCTCACGGGCCGATGCGGCCGGCGCGCAGGCAGCAAGAAGCAGAGCTGCCGCGCCCGTGGCGCGCAGCGGCTTGGAAATCAACGACAACATGTGTAACCCCCCTAACGGAAAGACGCGACCTGCATGGGCGATTGAATGCGGCTGCGGTCTTCCTCGACCGTAGGTGGCAACGTCGCTACACAATCCGTATGCACGCGAACGTCAATCGTCGTAGTTGGATGCTAGGAGGGTTTCCGCGGCGAGGCGCGCTCGCTTGCGACGCGCCTGCAATCGAATTTGACAAGAAGCGCTATTGCTGCGACGCAACATCACTAGCGAGCCCCGTGTTCGTCACACTTTTTGTTATGTGTGTCGCCCTACGAGGGGACGACACGCGCCTCGTGCGCGTGCTGCCCGCGTTGCACCAGTCGCGCTGCGAACACCGCGCCACCGATGAAACAACTCCAGGCGACAAGGGCCGACAGCACCGATTCGGGCGTGAGGAGCGCATTGGGCAGCGCCCAGTTGAGCAGCTCGATCAGAAGTGCAAACACGAATCCCAGTGCGTAGGCGCGAAAACGCGCGGCCTTCGTGCCCAGGTAGGACAGTGACGGCCGGCAGCCAAGGGTGAAGAACACCGCCGCCAGAACGGACAGCAGGGCATCTGCACGCAGCATCCAGCCCAGTCCCACGCCCCGCGTCAGCAACGCGTGCGGGAGGTCGCGCAGCACCACCGCATGAAGGAAGGAACTGGAGCCTTCGAGAGTGAAGACCCCCGCCCCGAACAGCAGAGCACAGGCAAATCGCTTGTCGCGCATGGAACCGACTCCGTCCGGCGGCCGCCCCTGACGCCCGCGATGCCGTTGGAAAGCACCGATGGTATCGCACGGTGCCGCCGCTTGTTCCGTGCCGGTTCGCGCGGAATTCCCGCAGGCGCCGAGGTCCACTGCCCAAACGCCGGGAGCCCCGCGGAACACGCCCCGAAAGGCTCCGCGCCATCCGGCATGAATTGCGCCTGGGTCGACATTCGCGGCGATTTCCCGCTGTCTACTATTATCCTTCGTCCTGGCCGAACGCCAGCCGCGACAGCCCGAGGAGGAGTTCTGTGACGAGGGAACAGTTGAAAGCCCGCTGCCGGCGATTCGCCGGTGCGAAAGAGCAGTTGTACGGCGAGCCCAGCAATGTGTTGTGCTACGCCGTCGGCGACAAGAATTTCGCCTATTTCAAGACCAGCGAGCCGGAGAAGTGGCGCTTCAGCCTGCGCGTCACTCCCGAGCGGTTCGTCGAGCTGACCGACATGCCCGGCGTGAAGCCGGCGCGCTACATGGGCCGGTTCCACTGGATCACGATCGTGGACGTCAGCCGCTTTCCGGAGGACTACCTGCTCGAACTCCTGGAGTGGTCGTACCAGAAGGCGCTCTCATCGCTCAAGAAGCGGGATCGCGAGGCGTTGCTGGCGTCCTGAATGCGTGCGGGCCAATAGGCGGCCCCCAAAATCAGAACGGCCCGGGAAAACCCGGGCCGTTCGTCCAGCAGATGAACCCAGGGGGTTCACCAATTACGGCTGCACCGCCGTGCACGGGTTCGGATCGAAGCCGTCGAAGAAGAACAGGTTCTCCGGCGTGACCTTCCAGCCGATGTCTTCAAACAGCGGCAGGGTGAGGTCGACCTTGTCGAAGATCGTGCGGTTGAGCGACGGTTCCATCAGCAGGTTCGGGAACGCTTCCGGATGGAAGTGCGAGACCGACGAACCCTGCTGCACCGGGTTCGGAGCGTTCATGCGCACGCAACCCGAACGCGTACCCGCCAGCGCACCACCGGACTGCACGCCCAGCGTCACCGTGACGCCGGTGCCGAGGTTGGCCTTGATCGACGTACCGGTGGCCTGGGCGACGCCCAGCGACGGAATGGTGATCGTCGCATCGCTGCCAGCCATGCCGGGCAGACCGGTCGCCGCGTTGTTGGCGATGACGACGGCCGTCGCACCGGCCAGCTGCGCGTTCTTCACCTTGACGGCGAAGTTGCAGGTGCCGCGATCGATCAGCGCCACCTTGCCTGACACGGCGGCCGCGTTGACAAACGGCGTTTCACACCCGTCGTTGACCGTGCCCGTGCCGCCCGTACCCGTCGAGCCGTCGTCCACCAGCACGACATCGCCGGTCACCGGGCTGGTGGCCACGCTGGGGCCGAACTCGGCGGTCTGCGCGTCGAAGTTGCCCGAGATCGCGGCCGGCGCGGTGATGATCAGCTTGGCCGGCGGACCGAGGAACTTGGGCGACTGCTTGTTGACGCGCGGTCCCGTCCAGACCAGGTCCGGATCGTTGATGGTGGACGCGACGCGCTCGGCGTTGGTCATGTCCTTCCACAACTTGGCCGTTTCCGTGTCGTAGAGGTAGTAGCCCCAGGCCGGAACCACCGAACCGGTCAGCGACGCGCCCGAAGTGGCGCTGTAAAGTGCGGTGAAGCCCAGGCCGTGGCCGATTTCGTGGAAGACCACCGGCAGCAGCGGCGTGCGGTCAGCCGGGACCGGGATGGACGGATCCGTGCTGTACCACCAGCCCGCGGTGCCGTTGAGGCAGGTGCCTGCATCCAGCGTCACGTTGAACTGGGTGTTGATGTCGTTGGTCGTGTCGTCGAGGTCTTCCGCGGCCAGCGAGTTGGCCAGCGCCGACACGTAGGCGGTGTTGGCGCGCGGCGCGTTCGGAAAATCCGAGAACGCATCGAGCGGACCGGCCGAGCCCAGCACGGCGCTCGTGCCGCTGCAGGTCAGCGGATTCATCGCGGCCTGGACGACGATGGTGACGTTCGAATTGAGCAGGCGGCCCCACTGCTCGGCGGCGACCTGGAACACGCGCAGACGGCATGCGCCGAGCGTATCGCCGGCCTGGCAACCCGCGGCGGCATTCGGAGCGGCGGGGTCGTTGAAACCTTCGCCCGCGCCGTCCTGGTTGGAAATCTGCACAACGGCCGCGGCCTGTGCATTCGGGGCTGCAAACAGCGCCGTACCCATGATGGCCGCAATGGCGGCAGAGAGCATCCTAGCGGTCATCACGCGTCTCCAGAACCGGTTCAACTTCCTGCGAATGCACAGTGCCGTGCTCCGCGCAACGCATTTGCAGCGAACCATCGGCGGCGCGCGTGGCGACCATCATTTCATCGGCCTGGCCGTTGAACTTCCACTGCTTGGTGCCGTTGGCGTGCTGGATCATCTGGATCTTGCTGATGTCGACGGTGGGGCCCATCGTCGCTGCGCGAGCCTGTTCCGCGGTGACCGGGCGGTCGACCAGACGGCCGGTTTCCGGATCGACATAGGCACGCATTCCGGCGTCGGCAGCGCCCACGCTGTCGGCAGCAGGTGACTTGTCAGCGGCGTGCACGGACGCGGCGAACAAGACGCCCAGCGCCACGGCGCCAAGGTGTCTCATGAACATGTGAACTCCTCCCAAAGACTCGATCAAAGGCTCGGGTGCGAACTCACCGAGCCCGAAAAGCGGAAGTTGCGAAACGTGCCTCACGGCCATTTCTTCACTACCGCATTCGGGCTTATAGCATCCGGATTCCGGCATCGCCAACCGGTTTCCGGCGCGTGCTGCAACGCACAAAATGGGACTCGCGTCGCAACTATCGGCAAATTCGCGTGATTTGGCGACGCAATTCGCACGAAATCCGCAAGTGGAGTTCCCGACCAGGTGCAATAGCCCGGCGTCCGCTGGTCCACACGTCCATCGCCAGGCGGATACCGCGCCGGGTTGCCCACGAATTCACCTGGAACTGGCGTCACTCATCACGGCATATGTGCCGCCGTCGGGCGGTCCATGTGCTGCAATGCAGCAAGCCGGCAATCTGGTGCCCTTCGGAGCCTTCACCGGAGGTACCTGGCCGTACTTATACGAATGGTTTCGTTCCGCGCGCGGCCATCGCCCATGGGGTTGCGCATGCATTGGCTTGCCCTGTGCAAAGACCCGAACCGGTAAAGTAGCCACCGCGATACCTCGGTACCTCCGCCCCACCCGCCCGATGAGTGCATTGCTTTCAACCGCCCAGTGGCATGTCCTGCAGGACACCTTCGATGCCGCCAATTCGCTGGCCCCCGAAGCGCAGGCCGCCTTTGTCGATGATCTGCGCCGGACCGACCCGCAGGTGGCCGATGCACTCGCGGCAATGCTCGATGCCAACCGCCAGTGGCTGAACCGGACCCTGCAGGCACGTGCCGAACTAGCGGCGGCGATCACGCCCTCGGCCATCGGTACGCGCGTAGGTGCATTCCAGCTGATGACCGAGATCGGCCGCGGCGGCATGGGGACGGTGTACCTGGGCGAACGCGTTGACGGGCAGGTCGCTCACCAAGTCGCCATCAAGGTCCTGCACGCTCACTGCCTGGATGCGAATACGCGCGAACGCTTCCAGCGCGAGCGCGACATCCTGGCGGCGTTTGATCACCCGGGCATCGCCCGCCTGCTGTGCGCGGGAGAGACCGACGCCGGCGAGCCTTACTACGTCATGGAATACCTGCGCGGGCAGCCGATTCTGATGCACTGTGACCAGTTGCACGCGCCGATCCGCCAGCGCCTGGCCTTGTTCCTCGAGATCTGCGACGCCGTGCAGTACGCCCACGGCAAGCTGATCCTGCACCGCGACATCAAGGCCAGCAACGTGCTGACCGATTCGGCGGGCACCCCGAAACTGATCGACTTCGGCATCGCCAAGACGCTGGCCACCATCACCGGCGTCACCGCCGAGCAAACCGCGCTGCAGCACCGCTACTTCTCACCGATCAACGCCGCGCCCGAGCAGGTGCGGGGCAATACGGCGTCGGTCGCCTGCGATGTGTACCAGCTCGGTACGCTGCTGTACGAGCTGCTCTGCGGTTCGCCCATCTTCGATCTGCGCGGCCTCACGCCAACCGAGGTGGAGCGGCGCATCTGTGAAACGGAGCCGACGCCACCCAGCGTCTCGGCGCTGGCGGCGCCTCCGGAGGTGGTGCAGGCGCGCGGAGTTCACAGCTCCGCCGCGCTCGCCCGCGCACTGCGCGGCGATCTCGATGCCATCGTCATGCGCGCGCTGCGCAAAGGCCCGGAGCAGCGCTATTCGTCGGTCGACCATCTGGCACGCGATATCGAACGCCATCTGGCCAACCAGCCAATTCACGGACATCGTGGCAGCCAGTGGTATCGCACAAGCCGCTTTCTGCGACGCAACTGGCGATCGGTTACTGCAGCGTCGACCGCCGTCGTCGGCATTGCGCTGTTCACGACGCTTCTGGCAATGCAGGTCACACAGACCCGGATCGAGCGCGACCGCGCCGTTGCCGAAAAGCAACGCGCACAAACCGAGAAGAAACACGCTGAAGCAATGACCCAGTTCCTGCTGGGAATCTTCAAATTCAACCCTGCGCACGTGGTTCGTCGCGACACGCCGGTCGGAACGGTTCTGGATCGCGGAGCGCAGATGATCGACGAGCAATTCAAGGACGATCCGCGGACCGGTGCGTTGCTGGCCTCGGCACTGGGAAACCTCTACCAGACGATGGACGAGCTCGGGCGGAACGCCGAGCTGTGCCGCCACGCCGTGGAACTGGCAGAACGCATGGCCGAGCCGGACCACGCGCTTCTGGGTCAGCTCTACCTCAACCTCGCCGGTGCACACATCAACAACACCCGATTCGAGGAAGCGGCCGATGCGGCTGCCCGGTCGCTGGCAGCGTTCGAGCGTGCGGGCGTTGGCTACGAACGGTCCTGGTACTCAAGAGTCGTCCAGCTGCGCCTGATGCGTCGCCAGGGCGACGAGCCAGCCTGCCGGGAAACGAAACGCTTTGTCGACGACATGCGGCCGCTGCAGCCCGCCGAACCCAATGGCTTCGCCGCCGCCCTGATGCAGGATTCATTCTGCGGCCCCAGGACGCCAGAGCGGCTGACCACCCTGCTGGCCGATCTGCGCGGGACGCGCGCCGTTCTGACGCGAACATTCGGGCCCGAACACGACACCAATATCAAGCTCAAACGGCGTGAGTCTGCAGTGCTCCTTGCGCTGGGCCGCGTGGACGAGGCAGAAGAGGTGGAGCGGGCGATGCTGCCGGACCTGGACCGGATCTACGGCGTCACGTCGTGGGCGCACGGGCTGTCAACGCTTGCACTCGGCAATATTGCCTACCGTCAGCGCCGTTTTGACGTCGCGGAAAGCTATTACCGGGATGCCCAGGCGATCTTTCACAATGTGCACAACGATCGGCCGCACGGCAACGTCGCCAGCGTCCACTACGGGCTCGCCCGCGTCTCTCACTTTGGTCATGGTCAACTGGCAAAGGCGGAATCGCTGTATCGGGAAGCACTGCGGGTCGCCCGTGATGCCTACGGGGTGAACTCCGCGGATGTCCGCCAGATGGAAGCCGATTACGGCACCTTGCTGCATCGTCGTGGCAACCAGGAAGCGGAAGCGGTTCTGCGCCACGCGCTCGACGACCTGCCCGGCAATGAGTCTGCTGGCGCACGTGCCAGGATTTCTCTCGCCGCCCTCGTGCATTCACGCGATCACGCGCTGGCAGCCCGGTTGGTGGGCGAAGCCGATGCGGGCCTGCGTTCGGCGTTCGTGGAGGATCCCAGCCTGGAAGAACAGGTCAGAACGTTGCGCGAGAAGCTCGGACGCCCTTCAGCGCCCCCGCAGGACGCGATAGCCGCCGCTGTCTCGAAGCGTATCGCGCCCGCAGCCCCACGCTCCGCCAACAGCCGATGAATCCCCTGCTCTCGACCGCCCAGTGGCAGGTTCTGCAGGACGCGTTCGATGCATCCAGCGGCCTGGCACCCGAAGCGCAGGCTGCGCTGGTCGAGACTCTGCGCCAGACCGATGTGCACGTCGCCGACGCGCTGGCCGCGATGCTGGACGCCAATCGGCAGTGGCTCGACCGCACGCTGCAGGCACGCGCGGAACTGGCCGCGGCGATGGCACCTTCCGCGGTCGGCACGCGCATTGGCGTTTACCGTCTGACCGCGGAAGTCGGTCGTGGCGGCATGGGGACGGTGTACCGCGGCGAACGGGCGGACGGACAGATCGCCCAGGAAGTGGCGATCAAGGTGCTGCACGCGCATAGCCTTGATGCCAACACCCGTGGGCGTTTCCAGCGCGAGCGCGACATCCTCGCCGCATTCGACCATCCCGGCATCGCGCGCCTGTTCTGCGCAGGCGAAACCGAGGCTGGCGAGCCCTACTACGTCATGGAGTATCTGCGCGGCCAGTCCATCCTCGCGCACTGCAATGAACGGCGGCTAGGGATCCGCCAGCGTCTGGCGTCGTTTCTGAAGGTCTGCGAGGCGGTCCAATATGCGCACGGCAAACTGGTCCTCCACCGCGACATCAAGTCTTCGAATGTGCTGACTGACTCGGCCGGCGCGCCGAAACTGATCGACTTCGGTATCGCCAAAGCGCTGGCCACCATCACCGGCGTCACCGCAGAACAGACCGCCCTGCAACACCGCTATTTTTCACCCATCAACGCCTCTCCCGAGCAAGTGCGGGGCGATCGGGCGTCCGTCGCCTGCGACGTCTACCAGCTCGGTACATTGTTGTACGAACTCCTGTGTGGTTCACCGATCTTCGACCTGCGCGGGCTCAGCCCCACCGAAGTGGAACGGCGCATCTGCGACGAGGAGCCGACGGCACCAAGCATCGCGGCGCGGTCCGCTGCGCTGGAAGTGGCGCAGGCACGCGGACTGCAGAGTACCTCCTCGCTCGCCCGGGCTCTGCGCGGAGATCTCGATGCCGTGGTCATGCGTGCTCTGCGCAAGGAGCCGGAGCAACGCTACACGTCGGTCGAGCAACTTGTCCGCGATATTGAACGCTACCTCGCAAACCAGCCGATCCTCGCGCATCGCGGCAGCTATTGGTATCGGACACGTCGGTTCTTCCGGCGCAACTGGCGGTCCATCACCGCCGCGTCAACCACTGCGATCGGCATCACCGTTTTTACCACGCTGCTGATGGCGCAGGTCGCCCAGACGCGTGCGCAGCGCGACCACGCCGTGGCGGAAAAGAACCGCGCCGAAGCCGTAACGAATTTTCTGTTCGAGATCTTCCGTTTCAAGCCGTCAAACATGTTGCGCATGGATACGCCCGTTCGCGAAGTGCTCGCGCGCGGACAGGAGATGCTCGACGAGCGTTTTGCAAACGATCCACGCGCCGCAGCCCAGCTGGCCACGGCATTGGGCAATCTCTACATGACGCTGGATGACCTGGAGACCGCCGAGGTGCTGGGTCGGCGCGCCCTGCATTTTGCCCAAAGCATGCCCAAGCCGGACAACGCGGTGACCGCCGAGGTCTACCGCCAACTTGCGGGTACGCTGTTCAATCGGGTGCGCTTCGACGAGGCCGCACAGGCGGCGGAGCAGTCGCTGGCACTGTTTGCCAAGGAGGGGATCGGCTACGAGACCTCGTGGTATGCAAAAGTCATCTTGCTGCGGATCGAGCGCCGGAAAGACGAACCGGAAGGTTGCCGCAACATCGACCGGTTTGTCGACGAGCTGCGGCCCCTCGTCGAAAAGACACCCATCGGCTTCGGCGAATTGACGGACATGGCCGCGCAGTGCGGTCCGGACTCGATCGAGCGCCTGGCACGCAAGGAGCGCGACCTGCGCCAGGCACTGGGCTTGCTCACGTCCATTCTTGGCAGTGACCACGACTCCGTGAACAAACTCAAACGCCGTCTGGGATCCGTCCTGGTGCGGATGAACCGGCTTGATGAAGCGGAACAGCTGGAAATTGCACTATTGCCCGAACACGATCGCTTGTACGGATCATCCTCCTGGGCCAGCGCGTTTTCGCTCATGGAGCTGGGAACCATTGCCTACCGGCGCCACCAGAACGAAGAAGCCTTGCGTCGGTTCCGGCAGGCCGAGGAAATCTTCCAGCGCGTGCACAAGGACCGGCCCCACGCCAACCTGGCAGCGGTCCACAGTGCAATAGCCCGCGTCTTCCATTACGGCCTTGACCAGCCGGGAAAAGCGGCACCGCTCTACGCCCAGGCACTCCGCATCGGGCGCGTAGGGTACGGATCGGACTCCGCGCACGTCCGGCACATCGAGGCGGACTACGGCACGCTGATCCACCGCACCGGCGAAGACGTTCTGGCCGAGCCATTGCTGCGCCACGCCGTCGAGGGGCTGCCCGGTTATGAAGCGGCCGGCGCTCGCGCTCGGATCTCGCTCGCAACGATCGTGCAGGAACGGGACACGCTGCTGGCGGCAAACCTCCTTTCCGAGGCGGAGTTCGCCGTCGCGCCGGCCTGCGCGGAGGATTCACGCCTGGGCGAGCGGCTGAAAATCCTGCGCAGCACCCTCGAGAAGCGTCTGGCCTCGTCGGCTTCGGCACAGCGCGCTGCACGGAGCCGCCGGATTTCCGAGTCCGAGGTCAAAGTGGACACGCAGTTGTCCAAGTAGTACCCGCTCCGGCGAGGGGTCGCGGGTCGTGAAAGGCGCTACAGGTGGCTGTGCAACCAGGCGCGCGCGAATCGCCAGTGACGAACCACCGTCGGTACGCTGACGCCGAGTACGTCGGCGACTTCAGCGTTCTCCATTCCGCCAAAGTAGCGCATTTCCACAATCCGGGCTGCCATCGGGTCGCGCTTCTCCAGCAGCTGCAGGGTTTCCTCCAGCACCAGCCAGTCGATCGTCGATTCCGGCCCGGCGAATTGCTCGTCACCGTCGGTCCGGAGTGTGATCATCTCCAGCCCGCCTCCGCGCTTGGCCGCACCGCGTTCGCGCATGAGGTCAATCAATACGTTGCGCGTCATGCGCGACACGAAGGCCAGGAAATGCGCACGGTTCTCACAGTTGGCGGGATTGTCGGCAAGCCGCAGGTAGGCTTCGTTGACCAGTTCCGTGGGCTGGAGCACGCCGGCGTTTCCGCAGCGGCGCACGGCACGCACGGCGATATCCTTGAGCGCCGGGTACAGCTCGTCCATCAGGCGATGCGCCGCAGCCTCGTCGCCCTCACGCCAACGTGAGAGCAACATCGTCATATCACCGGGGACTGTCGCTCTATCCGTCATCACGTGTATCCACCATCACCGACCAGGCCGGGCATCCTTACCAGATATCCCGAAAATCACCGGCGGACGTGATCACCCGCGCCTGCCCGCACAATTCCGGGATGCCGCTCATCGCGCGGTCTCTTCATGACCCAGGAGCGCAAGATCCAACAGCATGACATCCGTGTCGTCACGGGCAACGACCGGCATCACGACGCGCGTGGCGTCCTTGTCCAGCGTGAAACCGGCATCGGGCATCACGCCATCGAAGATTCGCAGCAACTTGGCAGGCCCGCCGCTCCAGGGTTCGAAATACAGCATCGATTTCATATCGCTGCCGGCGGCAACGTAATACAGGCCGGTCGGGTCGACCCGCCAGGCATTGCTGTTCCAGTATTCCACGGCGCTGCTGATCAGCTCCTCGGTGCCGGTGGCGGGGTCAATCGCATAGATGCCATTGCGCGACATACTGGAGAAATAAATCTTTCCATCGCCCACGCGATCGCTCAGGTTGTAGGCCGTCGCGTCCGACAGTCGCTGTGTCGTGTTGCGGTCCAGTGAGCGCTGCCAGATGTTCCAGGCGCCACCACGGTCGCTGATGTAATAGATGCTTTGACCATCCGCCGAATAGATGCCGAAACGGACGTTATCCGACTCCTCGCTTTCGGCGCGGGTCTGGCCGGAATCCACTTCCACTGAATACAGCCTGCTATGCCCGTTGCTGCGGGCCACGTAAAGGACACGCCGCCCATCCGGCGCCCAGTTGGGTGCAGTGAGGTCGGCCGTCTTGTGGTGGGTGAGCTGGTAGGAGGTGCGGGCACCCGGTTCAAACAACCACAATTGCGAATCTCCACCACGATCGGACACGAAGACCAGGCGATCGTCATTCGGCGCAAATGCGGGCCACGCCTCGCCACGCGTGGATGACGCAATTCCTTCGCCGGAGGCGTCGGGAGCGGCGTCGAAGCGGAAGCTCTGCAGGTTGATGTCGGCACTGTCCTGTTGAAATACCGCAAGCGAGCGGCCGCGGCTGATGGCCGGATAGCTCGCCCCCGCAACCCCCAGGCCCAGCAACTCCCCGCTTTCGATGTGGAGCAGGTACAGCTTCTGCACGCCTTCGTGATCGGACGACACCAGCAGATGTCGGCTGTCGGGCATCCAGTCGTAGCCGCGCATGCGCGAGCGCAGGCGGGTGAGCTGCCGTACGTTGCCGCCCTCGGCGGCAACCAGGTGAAGGTCGCTGTAGGGCACGGCGCCGCGGCGGAAGGCGATGTATTTTCCGTCCGGAGACATGCGCGGCTGGATGTCCGGCAGGTGGCTGTTTGTCGCGTACTTCAATGGCGTGATCTTGCCGTCGTCGAGCACGATCAGGTGCAGGGACTTGGCTTCCTCGCCCGCCGGCGGCGCATTTTCTTCCGCACGCCGGCGCGAGACGATCAATGCGCGGCCGTCCCGCGTCCAGTCGAAATAGTCGATATTGCGTGGCTCGCAGGCAGCGACATCGCGCTCGCGTCCGCCCAGCGACGCAATGACGACGATGCGGCATTCATCACCGCTCAGGCGCAGAAAGGCGATCTGGCTGCCGTCGGGCGACCACACCGGATAGGTTTCCTCGCCGCCGTTGGTGCGGCTGAGACGGATCGGTGGTGAACCGGAGAGCCCGCGCAGATAAATGCGTGGCGCGTCGTCGTCGACATAGCGGGTCATGTAGGCGACCAGCGTGCCGTCGGGTGAGATGCTGGGGAAGGTTTCGCTGTCGTTCTCGGCCGTGACCGGCCGAACCGGCAAGGTGACCTGCTCGAGCAGCCGATTGCGCGTACCCGGCCCGGTAGCGATGGAGCCCCGGTTGCCGATGGTCGGTGCCAGCACGGCTGTCAGCAACAGCAAGGCGATGACGACCCAAAGGGCTGTCGGCCGGCGCATCGGTGGTTCCGGCCGGCTCTCGGTCACGGCGGCCGGCACGTCCGCTGCCTGCCCGGGCGGGCCGGGCAATTGTTCCAGCCACTCGACCGGCGTCAGCAGGCGGTAACCCACCTTCGGAATCGTTTCGATGTGGCGGGGCGCCTTGGGGTCCTCTTCGATCGCGCGGCGCAGTTCGGTGATGGCGTGGGTCAGCACATCATCCGTCGGATAGGCGTCACGCCAGACGGTGTCGAGCAACTCGGCGCGCGTCAGCGGTGCGCCGGCGGCGAGCATGAGCTGGCGCAGAACGGCCATGGCCTTGGGCGTCGGCCGCAATTCGCGCTCGCCGCGCAGCAGGCGATTACTGGCCAGGTCCACCAGCCAGTCGCCAAGCCGCGCAAACCGCGTCTGGTCCTGCGGTCGCAAGATTCGGACGTTTGCGCTCACCCTGCCACCTTCACGTCATCCAAAAGCACTGTCGATCGTCCCGGGCCGCCGGTCAACTGCTTGAAGGCATGACCCCTGTTTTACGCGCAGGGATCTGCCACATTGCCCCGCCGGTCCGCAGCGGACGCAACACGGTGCTAGCGGAAGCGGTCCGTCGCCGATACCAGCTCGTGCGTGATACCCGGCTCCAGCGCGGAATGTCCCGCATCCGGGACGATCCGCAGATCGGCCTCCGGCCAGGCACGGTGCAAATCCCAGGCCGAGCGCGCGGGACAGACCACATCGTAGCGTCCCTGCACGATCACGGCCGGAATGGCACGCAGGCGTGCCGCGTTGTGCAGCAGCTGGTCGTCCCGGTCGAAGAACCCGCCGTGGACGAAGTAGTGACATTCAATGCGCGCAAAAGCCAGGGCGAAATCGTCTTCGCCACTTGCGGTGATGTGGGCCTGGTCCTGGTAAAGGAAGCTGGTGGCACCTTCCCAGGTGGACCAGGCGCGCGCCGCCGCCAGCCTCACCTCCGGATCGGAACTGGTAAGACGACGGTAGTACGCGCTCATCAGGTCGCCACGCTCGGCGGGCGGAATCGGAGCGAGATAATGTTCCCATGCGTCAGGGAAGATCGCGTCGCATCCCTGCTGGTAGAACCATTCCAGCTCCCACCGGCGCAGCATGAAGATCCCGCGCAGGACCAGCTCGGTCACGCGGTCCGGATGGGTCTGTGCGTAGGCCAGCGCGAGGGTGGATCCCCAGGAGCCGCCGAACACCTGCCAGCGGTCGATGCGCAGATGCTCGCGCAGGCGTTCGATATCGCCGACCAGATGCCAGGTGGTGTTATCGGTGAGCTCGGCATGCGGCGTCGAGCGGCCGCAACCGCGCTGGTCGAACAGAATGATGCGGTAGTGGTCCGGATCGAAGAATCGACGGGCCTTCGGGTTACACCCGGCGCCTGGACCGCCGTGCAGGAACACAACCGGCTTGCCGGTGGGATTTCCACACTGCTCGTAGTAGATATTGTGCAAATCCGACACCGCCAGGTAGCCGGTATCGAAGGGTTCGATGTCGGGATAGAGATCGCGGCGCGGCGCAGCTGCCTGGGTCATTGGAGAGGTTCGCAGACGGGTTCAAACGCCAAGTCTAGAGCCTGTGGCGAACCTTGGACAGAACGCTTCACTCGCCAACCGCAACTATTTCCGGCGAGTCGGGGGCGCTGCATCCGCGGCGCGACCCTCGCCGGGGTTGTTGCCTGCGCTTTACTGGTTGGCGGCGGCCGTCTCTTCCTGGGCACGCCGGCACACGAGCTCCTGGTGCAGGAATTCGCGGCCATTGGACGCACGTGCGTACATGCGCGAGCTGGTGCGCCCGTCATCCAGCCATCGCCATTCCAGGCGCTGCGGGTCCGCCTCCGGATTCCTGGGCACGACGGTCAGTCGGCCACTGAGGTGGCGGAAGTCCGGGGCGAGCTCGCCATCGAGACTGACCTTGCGGTCGGGCGTACCCGCTGCGAAGCCGCTCACCAGCACATGGGTATTTGTCGGATCCACGCTCAGCAGGTTGATGCCCACATGCATCAACTCGCCGCGGCGCAACACGGCGTAGACACTCTCCTGCAGGAAGTGGCCACCCAGCACCCAGCTGAACCGTCGTTTCTGGGAGGTTTCGACCATGCGCTCGTGGAAGCGGTCCTCCCAGGTGCGCAAGCTGCAATCCCAGTTGCCGACAAGCGGCGAGGCGAACGCCTTGAACGCCTGCCGCGAATCCTGCTCCAGGCGCGCATCGCCCGCATGCGCGCTGGAACCAAGCACCAGGAATCCGGCCGCCAACCCCATCAGGCCCGTGTACAGAATGTGACGGTCGAATTTGCGCCTCATGCCCTCACCCGCACCCTCATGCAGCGTTTGAAACAGGACTGTACGCCACGCGTGACGGCGAGCCCAGAGTCTGCAACAGCCGCGGTGCGCCCAGACGCAGGTGCGCCGAAGCCTGGCGACGCAGCCGCGTGGCCGGCAGGCCGAACTGCTGCTTAAACAGGCGGGCAAAGGCACAACGGTTGATGAAGCCCAGGCGCTGCGCGATGGTTCCGATCGGGACCGCCGTCTCCACGACCATCCGGTGCGCCCGAAGCATCCGCTGCTGCACCAGATAGCGATGCGGCGACGCGCCGAAGACGCGGTGAAACAGACGCAGGAAATGCGAGGGCGACAAGCTGGCAACCTCGGCGAGTGCGGCCAGGTCCAGTGGCACGGCCTGGCCATGGTCGATCAGGTTCTTGGCTCGCAGCAAACGACTGTACAGCTGGCGGCGATGCCGATCACTGCGGCCCGGGCAGTTGCGGAGAGTGTCAGCCAGCGTCAGCTGGCGGTGTGCCAGCAGGTTGAGAACCAGATCCAGGCACAGGTGCATGCTGCCACCCGGTTCCTGCGCCGCATGAATCAGGCGCCCCAGCGCGACGGCCAGTTCGGCATCGTCGGCGAAGAATGCCGGCAGCGGATCCTGGGCGCGACTGCGCGCCGTCGGCGGCGGCAGCCACAACATCGCCACGCGCGTTTCGCCCGAGCCGGTGGGTTCCAACCGGAGACCATTACCCGCCTCGGTCACCAGCACATCATTGCTACCCACTTCCACTGCGCAGCCGCGGTTGCCGGCCAGCAGACGCCCGCGAAGGGCGACACACAGCGCAGCGGGACTCCAACCCCAGTTATGCACGGACCGGATATCCCCGACCCACAGGACCGCCCGCGCGCCGTAGCGATCCAGGTAGTCCTCCCGGTCCCGCCAGCTGGGAAACGGATCGGAACCATCCGTACGCCATTGAATGCAGTTCATAGCCACCCCTCCGTCGTTATGACGGTCCCGAAAGTAGGCAGGCGTATCGGGGGAGTCCTGAACAGCGGACGAGGTCGGGGCGAGATTCGCAACATCGGGCGGCGAGGTTTCGGCGAGATCTCGCCGAGGTCACGCAAAATCAATAACTTGAACGATGCCCCCGGTGCCACTTCCCGCATGGGGCGACGCCGGTCACGCGACAGCCGTGACGCGCTTCAAGCGGCATCGCGCATTCCTGCAACATTCGAAGGCTTGAAAAAGTCCGGAGCGAGGTCGGCGAGGTCGTCGCCAGGACAGCCGCGGAGACCACCGGAGACGCCCGGCGTGGCTCAATACGGAATGGGATGGTGAGTCGAATTGGTCGGGACGGCGGGATTCGAACCCACGACCCCCTGCCCCCCAGGCAGGTGCGCTACCAGACTGCGCTACGCCCCGACATGACTCGGTACTGCGGAAAGGTCGGCGATTGTAGCAGAAGAATTTGGCCGTGCCTGCCGGGACGGGCAAATTCGTTGCTTTGTCGCCACGGCCGGATTGCCGGCCGGCGGACGCCAACGCCACCCGCTGGTCAGCAGGCGCGCGAACGGCGATCCGGGTGCGACCTGCGGCTAGCGCCGCAGGATCTGCAGCACTTCTTCCAGCTCGATCCGCACCTGGCGAACGATCTGGTTGGAAATGCTCACTTCATTGCGCTGCTGCTGACCATCCAGCCGCTGACGCGCGCCAGTGATGGTGAAGCCCTGGTCGTACAGCAACGAGCGGATCTGGCGAATCATCAACACGTCATGACGCTGGTAATAGCGGCGGTTCCCGCGCCGCTTGACCGGCTTGAGATTGCTGAACTCCTGTTCCCAGTAGCGCAGCACATGCGGCTTCACGCCGCACAGCTCACTGACCTCACCGATGGTGAAGTAGCGCTTGGCCGGGATGACCGGAAGCTCGTTATTGCTGCCCTGATCCAGCATAGGCCTCGACTCTGACCTTCAGCTTCTGTCCGGGCCGGAACGTCACCACACGCCGCGCGGAGATCGGGATCTCCTCGCCGGTCTTAGGGTTGCGTCCGGGGCGCTGATTCTTTTTGCGCAGGTCGAAGTTGCCGAAACCCGACAGCTTGACCTGCTCCCCTTTTTCCAGAGCCTCACGTACGACATCAAAAAACGCGTCGACGAATTCCTTGGCCTCGCGCTTGTTGAGGCCTACATCCAGGAAAAGTCGCTCTGCCATTTCTGCCTTGGTCAGCGCCATGCTACCCCCGCAACCGTCCCCCGCATTCGCGTTCCAGGGCAGCCACCGCCGAATTCACAAAATGGTCTGCGTCCTGATCCGTAAGAGTGCGGTAACTGTCCTGCAAAATCAAGCCAATAGCGAGGCTCTTTGTACCCGAACCTAAGCCTGCGCCGACGTACTGATCGAACACGACAAGGCCAGTCAGGGCCTCGCCGATCGCCTGCCGGACAACCGCTTGCACGGTCGACCACGGCGTGGAATCGGGCAGGACCACGGCGATGTCGCGACGAACCATCGGAAACTTCGACAGCTCGGCGGCCGAGGGCAGCCGACCGGCGGCCAGCGCGTCGAAATCGACCTCGAACGCGTAGACGTCCTGGTCCAGGTCCAGCGCCTTCGCCAGCCGCGGGTGCAGGGCGCCCACGACACCGATGGAAACGCCGTCGACCACCACGGCGGCACTGCGGCCGGGGTGGAAATCCGGACGATCGAGCGGTTCAAAGCGCACCGCCCCCGCCTTCCCGGACAGGGCCAGCAGGCTTTCCAGGTCGGCCTTGATGTCGAAGAAGTCGACGGCGCGCTTGTCGGCCGTCCAACTCTCCGGCTGGGCACGGCCGCAGACCACCGCCGCCAGGCGGCGCGTCTCGTTCGGGCCCTCCGCACCCTGGTGGAATACGCGGGCACTCTCGAACAGGCGCACCCGCTCCTGCTGCCGGTTCAGATTGTGGCGCAAGGCCTCGACCAGGCCCGGCAGCAAGGCCGTGCGCATCACGGCCAGTTCGGCGCTCAAGGGATTGGCGAGCGCGACGGCACCGGTGTCCTGGCTCCAGCGCTGCAGCCACTCACGCGCCACGAAGCTGTAGCACACGGCCTCGTGGTAACCGCGCGCCACCAGGTGCTCGCGCAAACGCGACGCGGCCACGACGGATTCCGGCGGAAGACCCAGCTTGAGCTGGCCGCTGGGCGCGCAGGTGGGCACCCGGTCGTAGCCATGCACGCGGACGACTTCCTCGATCAGGTCTTCTTCGATCTCGATGTCGAAGCGCCGCGAGGGCGGCGTGATCTTCCAGCCATCCGCCGTGGACTCGACCTGCATACCCAACGCGCCGAGGATGCGCTCGACTTCGGCGTCGGGCACCTGCATGCCGAGTACGCGCGCCAGGCGCGCCCTGCGCAAGCCAACGGCGGGGCGCTGCGGAAGGTGTTCCGGCAGTACCGCTTCGGTGATCGGCCCCGGGGTTCCGCCGGCGATCTGCGTCAGCAGCGCCGTGGCACGCTCCATCGCAACGCGCGGCAGGGCCGGATCCACGCCCCGCTCAAACCGGTGCGAAGCGTCCGTATGCATGCCCAGCTTGCGCGCACGCCCCATGATGACGGGCGGCGCGAAATGGGCGCTTTCGAAAAAGATGTTGCGCGTTTCTGTGGTGACGCGCGAATCAAACCCGCCCATCACGCCGGCAATCGCCAGCGCCCGGGCATCGTCGGCAATCACCAGGAAACCCGGATCCAGCGTGGCCGGATTGCCGTCGAGCAGCGTCACGGTTTCCCCAGCCGTGGCACGGCGCACGACAACGGCGCCCTGCAGGTGGTCATTGTCGAACGCGTGCATCGGCTGGCCCAGTTCCAGCATCACATAGTTGGTGATGTCGACGACCAGGCTGATCGGGCGCAGTCCAGCACGTCGCAGGCGCTCAACCAGCCACAACGGCGACACCGCCGTCGCATCAATACCTTCGATGACGCGCCCGAGGTAGCGCGGGCAATCGGCGCCGGCCTCGAGCCGCACGTCACGGGTCGCGGTTCCCGACACCGGCGCGGGCGCGGCGGCGGGCAGGCTGAGCGGCGCGCCGAACAGTGCGGCCACATCGTAGGCGAGCCCCGTGAGCCCCAGGCAGTCCGGGCGATTGGGCGTCATCTTCAGTTCGATGCTGGCGTCCGGCAAGGCAAGGTATTCCGCCAGCGCGCGCCCGGTCGGCGCGTCGGCGGCCAGCTCCATCAGGCCGGAGGCATCCGCATCGATTCCCAGCTCCTTGGCCGAGCACAACATGCCGAAGGACTCGACCCCTCGCAATGCGGCCTGCTTGATCGCGATCCCGTTGGGCAGGTTGGCTCCGATCGTCGCGACCGGCGCCTTGAGACCAAGGCGAGCATTCGGCGCTCCGCACACGATCTGCAGCACTTCCGCCCCAATGGTTACTTTGCAAACACGCAACTTGTCCGCATTGGGATGTTTTTCGCACTCGACGATCTCGCCGACCAGAACGCCGTCCAGGCCGCGTCCGAGCTCCTCGACGCCTTCGACTTCCAGACCTGCCATGGTCAGGCGGTGGCACAGCTCGGCGCGATCGACACCGGGATTGACCAGTTCGCGCAGCCAGTTCTCACTGAATTTCATTCGCTATCCTGTCGGCGGGCCAGATCCCGCCAGTGGGTTCCGCGGATCAATCCCGCGCGCGGCATGCGCCTGCGGAATCGCTCGACCTTGTCGCACCGTCGCTCAGGCGAACTGCTTGAGGAAGCGCAGGTCGTTCTCGAAAAACTGACGCAGGTCTTTCACGCCATAGCGCAGCATGGCGAAGCGCTCCACACCCAGCCCGAAGGCAAAGCCGGTGTAGCGCTCCGGATCGATGCCGCAGTTGCGCAGCACGTTGGGATGCACCATGCCGCAGCCCAGCACCTCCAGCCAGCGTTCGCTGCCATCGGCCTGGTCCCAGCGGATATCCACTTCGGCCGATGGCTCGGTGAAGGGGAAGTAGCTGGGGCGGAAACGCATGTCGAAGTCGCGCTCGAAAAAGGCGCGGACGAATTCGGCAAGGGTTCCCTTGAGGTCGGCGAAGCTCGAGGTCTCGTCGACCAGCAGCCCTTCGACCTGGTGAAACATCGGGGTGTGGGTCTGATCCGAATCGCTTCGGTAGACCTTGCCCGGCGCGATGATGCGGATCGGCGGCTGCCGGTTCGTCATCGCACGGATCTGCACCGGCGAGGTGTGCGTGCGCAGCAGCCGGCCGTCCGGAAAATAGAACGTATCGTGCATGGCGCGCGCCGGATGGTGCGGCGGGAAGTTCAGCGCCTCGAAATTGTGGTGGTCGTCCTCGATTTCCGGGCCCTCCGCGACCTGATACCCGAGGCGCTGGAAGATCTCGGTGATGCGCTCCAGAGTGCGGGTGACCGGATGGATTCCGCCGCTGTCGACAGCGCGGCCGGGCAGCGTGATGTCCACGCGCTCCTCGGCAAGACGCTTGGCGAAGGCGGCTTCTTCCAGGGCGCCGCGGCGCTGGGAGATGGCGTCCTGCAACGACTCCTTGACGCGGTTGACGCGCTCGCCGGCGAGCTTGCGCTCATCCGGCGCCAGCTTGCCCAGGGCCTTCAACTGTTCGGTGACCAGTCCGCTTTTTCCAAGCAGCCCGACACGCAGGTTTTCCAGGTCGGCGATGGACGGCGCTTCCGCGATGCGGACCAGCGATTCCTCGACCTGCTTTTCCAACACGTCCATGAGAACTCCACGAACACAAATGAGTCGCCACAAAAAAGCGTGGGGAGCCAGGCGAACGCCCGCTCCCCACGCGCAGCCGGCAGCACCGTTGGGCGCTGTCGATGGTGTTAGCTGCTCACGCGGCCAGTGCGGTCTTCGCCTTTTCAGCCAGCGCACCAAACGCCGCGATGTCGTGCACGGCGATATCGGCCAGCACCTTGCGATCGACGGTGATGTTGGCCTTCTTCAGGCCATTCATCATGCGGCTGTAGGACAGGCCGAACTGACGCGCACCGGCGTTGATACGGACGATCCACAGCGCGCGGAACTGGCGCTTGCGCTGCTTGCGGCCGATATAGGCGTACTGGTGCGCCTTGGTGACGGCCTGCTTGGCGACGCGGAATACCTTGCGGCGGGCATTGTAGTAGCCCTTCGCCTTGGCAATGATCTTCTTGTGACGACGACGCGCCGTTACACCTTTCTTAACTCGTGCCATTTTTTATTCCTCCCCTTAGAGATACGGCAGCATGCGTGCGACGCGGCCGGCGTCCTCGGCGCGAACGTGGTTCGTGCCGCGCAGGTTGCGCTTACGCTTGGTCGACTTCTTGGTGAGGATGTGGCTCTTGAAGGCGTGGCCGCACTTGAACTTGCCGGACGCCGTCTTGCGGAACCGCTTGGCAGCGGCCCGGTTGGTCTTCATTTTGGGCATGATCTGCTCCATTGATAGTTTTCGTTACTGACCCGAGCGGTGGCTGGCGCCACGCTTTCCGTCCTGCTCGAATCGGCGTATAGACCTGTTCCCTGGAAGCACCGCACCCCGACAGGGGCCCAGCTTCTCCGCGACGGAATGACCCGCCGGAGGCTTCACTTTCGTGCGGATCGGCAGGCCACTGGCACCACCGGTCACGCCTCCCCGCCATCGAGGTCTATCACGAGGGCGGAGTTCTTCGGCACCGACCCGCAAGGGCCGGTGCTGTTGCTTCTGCAAGGCCGTTCTGGGCGCCTTACTGCTTCTTCTTCGGGGCGATCATCATGACCATCAGTCGCCCTTCCAGCCGCGGATATTGCTCGACCACTGCTTCCTCGGCGATATCGGCCGCGATGCGCTTGACCATCGCTTCGCCGAGCTCCGTATGCGCCATTTCGCGTCCCTTGAAGCGGATCACGATCTTGACCTTGTCGCCCTCGATCAGGAAGCGCTTCATGTTGCGCAACTTGACCTGGTAGTCACCCTCGTCCGTCGTGGGACGGAACTTGAGTTCCTTGATCTCGATCTGCTTCTGCTTCTTCTTCGCCGCGTGGGCCTTTTTCTGCATCTCGAACTTGAACTTGCCGAAGTCCATGATGCGGCAGACGGGCGGATCGGCGTTGGGCTGGATCTCGACCAGATCGAGTTCCAGGTCCTGGGCCATGCGCAGCGCTTCATCGCGCGACAGCACGCCAACCTGCTCTCCGTCGGCACCGATCACGCGAACGCGGGGTACGCGTATCTCGTGATTGCGACGATTCGCCTTTTCGGTGGTGGCAGCGATACCTTCGTCCTCCCAGCAATCCTCAAATAGTGTCGAGCCCGCCCGGCTAGCCGCGGCGGCACTCGTCCGTAAGGCGGACGGCGAACTCTTCCACGCTCATCGAGCCGAGGTCTTCGCCGGTCCGCACACGCACAGAAACGGCTCCATTATCCCTCTCGCGGTCACCGACCACGAGGAGATACGGAACCTTTTGCAGCGTGTGCTCGCGGATTTTATAGCCGATCTTCTCGTTGCGCAAATCCGCCTCAACCCGGAAACCTTGCTTTACAAGGGTTTGCGCCACCTCGCGGACGTAATCGGCCTGGGCGTCGGTGATATTCATCACCACGGCCTGCACCGGAGCCAGCCAGGCCGGGAAATTACCGGCATGATGCTCGATCAGGACGCCAATGAAACGCTCCAGCGAGCCCACGATCGCCCGGTGCAGCATGACCGGGGTATGGCGGGACGAATCCTCGCCGACGTACTCGGCACCCAGGCGGCCGGGCATGAAGAAGTCGACCTGCATCGTGCCCACCTGCCAGGCACGGCCGATGGAGTCCCGCATGTGGTACTCGATCTTGGGCCCGTAGAACGCCCCCTCGCCCGGCAGCTCCTGCCACTCCACCCCGCAGGCGCGAAGGGCCGAGCGCAGCGCCTCCTCGGCACGATCCCAGACCTCATCGCTGCCGATGCGCTTTTCCGGACGCAGGGCAATCTTGAGCGCGATGTCGCTGAAGCCGAAATCCGTGTAGACCTGCATGGCCTGGCGGTGAAACGCGGTCACTTCCGACTCGATCTGCGATTCCAGGCAGAAAATGTGGCCGTCGTCCTGGGTGAATCCCCTCACCCGCAGAATGCCGTGGAGGGCGCCCGACGGCTCGTTGCGATGGCAGGCGCCGAACTCGCCGTAACGGATCGGCAGCTCCTTGTAGCTGTGCAGACCGTGGTTGTAGATCATCACGTGACCGGGGCAATTCATCGGCTTGACCGCGTAATCGCGGTTTTCCGAGCCGGTCGTGAACATGTTCTCGCGGTAGTTTTCCCAGTGACCCGTCTTTTCCCAGAGCGACTTGTCCAGGATCTGCGGGCAGCGCACTTCCTGGTAGCCGTTGTCCCGGTAAACCTTGCGCATGTACTGCTCGACCACCTGCCAGATCGACCAGCCCTTGGGATGCCAGAAGATCAGGCCCGGCGCCTCTTCCTGAAGGTGGAACAGATCCATGGCCTTGCCGATCTTGCGGTGATCGCGCTTTTCGGCCTCTTCCAGCTGGGTCAGGTAGGCTTTCAGGTCCTTATCATTCAGCCAGGCCGTCCCGTAGACGCGCTGGAGCATCTCGTTCTTGGCGTCGCCGCGCCAATAGGCGCCGGCGACCTTCATCAGCTTGAAAGCCTTGAGTTTGTTGGTATTGGGGACGTGCGGGCCACGGCACAGGTCGATGAACTCGCCCTGCGCATAGAGCGAGAGATCCTCGTTCGACGGAATCGATTCGATGATCTCCGCCTTGTACTGCTCACCCTTGCCGCGGAAGAACTGCACCGCCTCGTCGCGCTGCATCACCGAGCGCGTGACCGGCATGCCCTCGGCGGCGATCTTCTTCATTTCGGCTTCGATCTTGTCGAGATCTTCCGGCGTGAACGCCGTTTTCCGGGCAAAGTCGTAATAGAAGCCGTTGTCGACCACCGGGCCAATGGTGACCTGCGTATCGGGAAACAGCCGCTGCGTCGCCTGTGCCAGCAGGTGTGCCGTGGAGTGCCGGATCACTTCGAGCGCGTCGGGATGCTTCTCCGTGACGATCTCGAGGTTGACGTCACGATCGATCGTGAATGACGTATCGACCAGTTTTCCGTCGACTTTTCCGGCCAGCGCCGATTTTGCGAGACCAGGGCCGATCGACGCGGCGACGTCCTGGACCGTGACAGCGGCCTCGAACGGGCGCTTGCTGCCATCGGGAAGCGTAATCTGGATCATGGGAGATACCTTGGATACCGCGCGCCGGGCGCCGCGGCAATAAAAAGGGCGCCGAGCGCCCTGATCGGGGTGGCTCAGCGATGGGGATCAGCGGAAGAAAGTTCGCGTGCTCATGTCACACCCTCGACCGGCGATTACCGCGGGCCACCTTGACTGCATCGGGGGGCCAGCCAGATCAGGCTCCCGGGACGCGGAACGCTAAAAGATGAAACGGACCCTGTCAACGCGCACCGGGCCGGTCGCCCGGCGCGCGAGGGATTTTCCGGCGATCAGAACGCCCAGTCGAGGGTAACGGTCGCGCTGCGACCCATCTCGTCCAGGCCCGAGCCATGCTCGCGGTAGCGGCGGTCAGCCAGGTTTTCCAGACGCAGGCCGAGGGTTGCCTGGTCGGCGAAATCCCAGGCCAGGCGCGCGTTCAGCGTGTTCCAGCCCGCAGTACCGGCGGGATTGACACGCGGATCCGTTTCGTCGCGCGGGCTCAGGCGATCCTGGCGCGCCGCGTAGAGGGCGTAACCTTCCACAGAAACCGCGCCCGTGAGGCGATGGAGCACGCCCACCCGGCCATTGAGCGGCGGAATGCGGTCCGCGTCGTAGGAATCGCCCGCATAGGTTTCTTCGCCCCGCGTGTAGTTGAGCACGCCGAACACCTCGGTCGACGGGCTCATGTACCAGCGCAGCCCGGCCTCCACGCCCCAGAGATCCAGCTCGGTGACGTTGCGGTTGGTCACGATGATCCGGCCCGATTCAGTCAGCTCACCCGTTTCCACGGACGTGATCTTGTCCTTGTAGCGCGACTTCCACACGAAGGCTTCCGCCTGCCAGCCTGGCTGGTCCCATTTCACGCCGAGGTCCCACGTCACGACGGTTTCAGGCGCCAGATCCGCATTCGGAATGGCAAAACGGTTGCTCGGGCGGTCACCGAAGATGCCCAGATCGAAAACGTTCGGCGCGCGAAAGCCGCGGCCGATATTGCTGACAATGTGCACCACGTCGGTGGCACGAAAAGTCAGCCCGGCGCTGCCGGTGAGGTCGTCCGGCTCCAGCTTCACGCCGACACCTTGCGCGTTGGCCGGCAGTTCGATATCGAACTTGCTGTAGCGGCCGCCAATATCCAGCTGCCAGCGCGGCGCCAGCGAGATGCTGTCATTGAGGTAGAACGCCCAGCTGTCCATGGTCGAACCGTCCGGGAAGCGCGGTGAGCGCACGGTCAAGGCACCCGAATTGAGATTCAGGCGCTGGCGGGCGCTGTCGATCGTGTCGTAATAGGCTTCGACGCCATAGACCAGCGCGTGGTTGCCAATTTCCTTGTTGAAAGCCGCGGTGGCGCCACGCAGGCGGCTGGCGTTCTGCTCCAGCTCGCGGTTCACCGTGCCGAATTCGCGCGTACGGCGATCATCGACAATCTTCTGGTAGCCCAGGTGGAATTCGGCGCGGTCAAACCAGCCGGCGTCCGCCACGATCGTGTAGCGGGCCTGGGCGAACTGGCGCTCCTGGGGCTGGAAGTAGAACTCGACTGAATTCGGGCGGGTCTGGCCGAAACCGGCAACGAGTTCGTCAATACGCGGGGTTTTCGGCTGTTCAAGATATTGAGCCGACAACATCAGCTCATGCCCTTCGGCCGGCGCCCACAACATCTTGGCATCTGCCGCCCAGGCACTGAGATCCGTGTGCGGCACGCGATCGCTGTCCTTGCCGAGCTGGCGCTCGCCGACATCCTGCGCGGTCACGCCGGCGGAGATCGAGAAACGCTCGTGACCTACCGCACCAGTGACGCGGGTTACGCGTGAGAGATCGCCGGTGGTGTACTGGGCGCGAACACGCCCACGGCCGTCCCAGTCATTGCCTTCGAAGCGCTCTTCCGGTGTCAGGATCTGGACGACGCCGCCCATCGCATCGGAACCGTACAACGTCGACGAGGCACCACGCACCAGCTCAATCTGGCCCACATTCTGCGCATCAGCCAGCGCGAAATACTGATTGGGCGAATTGCGGAAGAACGCGGTGTTGAGCCGGAAGCCATCCACCATGTGCAGCACTTCCGAGCCCTTGAGACCACGAACGATCGGAATCGCCTGGCCCGGCGTGGTCGCCTGGATGAACGCGCCTGGCTGCGCGCGCAGGTAGTCCGCGACCGTCAGCGCCGCGCGCTCGCGGATTTCGTCCTGACCGACGACCGAAACCGCGCCAGACACTTCGAAATTCGACTTGGCCGCACGCGTCGCCGTGACCTGGACCGCCTCCAGCGGGGTCTCGCCTTCTGCCTCCGGGGACGCAGAATCAGCGGCAACCGTCTCGGTCGACGCCATTTCGTTTGCAGCGTCCGCCGCCAGAAGCGGGGAGGAAAGAGCCAGGCCAATGGTCAGGAAAAGGATCGAACGCATGACTACCTCGGACACTACGGCGCTAAGAACCCGCGATTGTCCGCAAAAGCAGCGTTGGAACATCCATCTATCGGCGGACAAATGATCGGCCAGTAGACCCAGCCGGCTATCCGGTAGCCGTATAGCGCTCATTCCCTCTGCGCCGGCCCCGTCCGCTCGCCACCGAAACCGGCGAATTTGCGCGCGGCGCACGACTCGGGAAACTCCGGTCCTGGCGTCCGACACGGAAGATGACTGGGGCACCGCAGCGGAGTTGACGGTGACCAGAACGACAAACGCCGGCTTCCGCCGGCGTTTGTCGAAGACTGATGTCTTGGTGGGCGCGACAGGGATCGAACCTGTGACCCCTACCATGTCAAGGTAGTGCTCTACCGCTGAGCTACGCGCCCATTGAAGGGGCGCGAAATATAGCGAAGTCGATTGCGGAGTACAAGCGTTTCGTTTGAAGGCCGCCGATCGATCGGCCTGGCATGGCGTCTTCGGTGTGTGCACTGGCGCGGAATACGCCGACGGCAGGGACCGTCTCCCCAACCCCGGATGACGCCATCGCGGCGGCGCCGATACCGCTATACTCGACCGTTCCCTGACTCGAGCCGGTACCGCCGTTGCGGCGGCGCCCTGTTGCCGCACGATGCAGTTCGACTCCTTCACCTTCCTGCTGTTCTTCGCCATCGTCCTCCTCGTCTACAACGCGGTGGGCGCGTGGTCGTGGCGCAAGAACGTGCTGCTGGTGGCCAGCTACGCGTTCTATGCCGCCTGGAATCCGCCGTTCCTTCTGCTGCTGGCCGGTTCGACGACACTGGACTGGTGGATCGCCCGGCGCATCGATGCGCAGGAGGATCCCCGTCGCCGGCGCACCTGGCTGGTCCTGACGCTGCTGCTCAACTTCGGTGTGCTCGGCTATTTCAAGTACAGCGGGTTCCTGCTCGACAACCTCGCGCAACTGCTGGCGGTCGTCGGCATCACGTACAAGCCGCCGCCGCTGGGCATCATCCTGCCGATCGGTATCTCGTTCTACACGTTTCACTCGGTCTCGTACTGCATTGACGTGTACCGGCGCAAATTCGCGCCGACCGGAAACTGGCGCGACTACGCGCTCTACGTGGCGTTCTTTCCTCAGCTGGTTGCCGGCCCGATCGTGCGCTGGACCCAGATGCGTGACCAGATCGAAACGGCGCGCCGCTCGACCGTGGAAGGCCTTGGCCTGGGGCTGTCACTCCTGGTGATCGGCCTGTTCCAGAAGGTCGCCCTGGCCGATGCGGTGTTCGCGCCCGTCGCCGATGCCCTGTTCAAGACGCCTACCGAGGCGGGCACTGCGGATGCCTGGATCGGCCTGCTCGCCTTCAGCGGCCAGATCTTCTGCGACTTCGCCGGCTATTCCACGTGCGCCATCGGTGCGGCTCTGGCGCTGGGCTTTTCGCTGCCGATCAATTTCCGCAGTCCCTATGCGGCCATCGGATTCTCGGATTTCTGGCGCCGCTGGCACATCTCCCTGTCGAGCTGGCTGCGTGACTACCTCTACGTGTCCCTGGGCGGCAATCGCGGCGGCCGATGGCGGACCTACCGCAACCTGATGCTGACGATGCTGATCGGCGGCCTGTGGCACGGCGCAGCCTGGACCTTCGTCATCTGGGGCGGCCTCCACGGCCTGTTCCTGGCGCTGGAGCGCGCCTTGCGTGAAACCTGGTTCGCGCGTTACGACGACGGCGCACTGGCGCGCTTTGCCTATGGCATGGTGACGCTGCTGGGCGCCGTCTACGCCTGGCTGTGGTTCCGAGCCGGCAGCCTGCAGACCGGCTGGGAACTGCATCACCGCCTGTTCAGTCCTTTCGGCGCCATCGCGGATGCGTTGACGACACGTCCGGCGCAGCACCTGGCTCTGCTGGTATTTGTCGCGGTCGTCGCCGTCCAATGGCTGATGCGCGAACGCGACCTGCAGCGCGTGGTCGCCACGCTGCCGGCTGTCGTCCGCGGCGTCGTCCTGGGGCTGATGCTCTGGATCATCCTGCTTTCGCCGGGAGACAACCATGCCTTCATCTACTTCCAGTTCTGAGCCTGCCCGCGGCGGACACTGGTTGCTGAGCGGCGTGGTGACGCTGCTGGTGGCAGCCGGCCTTACGCTTGCTGTCGAACGCTACTGGCGTGGAAAAGACTACCGGCCGGGCCTTCTCGATTCCCCCCAGCTCTGGTCGATCCAGCGCGACCGCGTATACGATGATGAGCGCATCCCGCTGGTACTGCTGGGCGCATCCCGCATCGAGTTCAGCGTGGACATGCCGCTGCTCGCTCAGCTGCTGCCGCGCTACAAGCCCGTCATGCTGGCCATCAACGCGCACAATCCGCTGGCAACCCTGCGCGACCTGGCCTACGACGAGAAATTCAAGGGCGTCATCCTCTGCGACGTCGACGCCCGCGGCATGACGCGCCGCTACTGGGAGATGCAGGCGGCGCACAACACCTACTACCGCACCCAGTGGAACCTTTCCTGGCGCGTGCACCGACTGCTGCTGAATGTGTGGCAGCGCCATGCCGTCGTTGCCAACCCGGATTTCGGCGCTGCCGCGACTGCCAAGCGCTGGCTGTCCAACGGCCCTGCCCCGTTCAAGGGCTACCACGTCTTTCGGCGCGACCGCAGCGGCGACATCCATTTCGACCAGACCGACGTCAAGGCACTGACGGCGCATTTCGAGCAGGACCTCAACAACAGCCTGTTCACCAAGGCACTTGAGACACCCGAGGAATGGCTGGCCCCCTTGGCCGAAGTCAACGACTGGGTACGCCGCATCCAGCAGCGCGGCGGCAAGGTGATCTTCTACGAGACACCCACGGCCGGAACGCTGCGCAAGATGGCGCAGATGTCCTATCCGCGCAGCCTGTACTGGGACCGTTTCGCCGCCACCACACCGGCAGCAACGCTGCACTATGCCGACGTACCGGCACTCGAAGCCGCGCCACTACCTGACCAATCGCATTCGGACTACCGCGACAAGCCCCAATACACGCGCGACCTGGTCGATGCGCTGGTCCAGCGCGGGCTACTGGAGCGATAGCAACCGCATGAGCATCAGGCGCCCATCAGTCCTTGGCTGCGGGCGCGGTGGATTTCATCGCGCAGGCGCGCCGCCTCTTCGAACTCCAGGTCCTGGGCGTGCTTATACATCTGCGCCTCGAGTTTCTTGATGCGCGCGGCGATCTGTTCCGGCGTCAGCGTGGCGTAGTCGGCAACCGTATCGGCCACCTTGCGCTCGCCCTTGCCACGTCCGCCCGCCGCACGCGTCTTCTCGGCCGCCGGTTCCGGGCGCGCGCCCTCCATGATGTCGGTGATCTTGCGCACCACCGAGCGCGGCGTAATTCCATTAGCCTCGTTGTAGGCGACCTGGCGCGCACGGCGACGTTCCGTTTCTTCCATCGCCGCCTTCATCGACGCGGTGATCTTGTCCGCGTAGAGGATCGCCTTGCCGCGCAGGTTGCGCGCGGCGCGCCCAATCGTCTGGATCAGCGAACCGGTGGAACGCAGGAAACCCTCCTTGTCCGCGTCGAGGATCGCGACGAGGGAAACCTCGGGCATGTCCAGCCCTTCGCGGAGCAGGTTGATGCCCACGAGCACGTCAAACCGCCCCAGGCGCAGGTCACGGATGATCTCCACGCGCTCCACGGTTTCGATGTCCGAGTGCAGGTAGCGCACGCGCACGCCGTGATCGCCGAGGTATTCGGTCAGGTTTTCGGCCATGCGCTTGGTCAGGGTGGTCACCAGGACGCGGTCGCCCATGGCAACGCGTTCGCGAACCTCGCCCAGGAGATCGTCCACCTGGGTGCGCACGGGCCGGATCTCCACTTCCGGATCGACCAGCCCTGTCGGACGAACGACCAGTTCGACCGTGCTGTCTTTCGTCCGCTCCAGCTCGTACTTCGCCGGAGTAGCCGAGACGAACACCGTCCGCGGCTCGCGCTGCTCCCATTCCTCGAAACGCAGCGGACGGTTGTCCAGCGCCGACGGCAGGCGGAATCCGAACTCGACCAGGGTCTCCTTGCGCGACCGGTCGCCCTTGTACATGGCACCCAGCTGCGGCACGGTGACATGCGATTCATCCATCACCAGCAACGCGTCGGGCGGAAGGTAATCAAACAGCGTCGGCGGCGGCTCCCCGGTGCCCGGCCGGTAAGGTGCCGCGAGTAGTTCTCGATACCCTGGCAGTAGCCGATCTCGACCATCATCTCCAGGTCGAACTGGGTCCGCTGTTGCAGCCGTTGCGCCTCGAGCAGCTTGTTCTGCTTGTACAGCTCGTCGAGGCGCTCGCGCAGTTCTTCCTTGATCGTATCCACGGCACGCAGGACGCTCGCACGCGTGGTCGCGTAGTGCGTCTTCGGATACACGGTGAAGCGCGGCACGCGCCGCAGCACGGCGCCGGTCAGTGGATCGAAGATGCTCAGGTTTTCGATGTCGCCATCGAACAACTCGATGCGCAAGGCCTCGGTTTCGCTTTCAGCGGGGAACACATCGATGACTTCGCCGCGCACGCGATAGGTGCCGCGTCGCAGCTCGTAGTCGCCACGCGTGTACTGCAGTTCGGTGAGGTGACGGATGAGCTCGCGCTGGTCCGTGTGCTCGCCGCGCATCAGGTGCATGCGCATCTGCAGGTACTGGTCCGGATCGCCCAGGCCATAGATCGCCGACACGGTCGCGACAATCAGCGCGTCTTTGCGCGAGAGCAAGGCCTTCGTGGCCGACAGGCGCATCTGCTCGATGTGATCGTTGATCGAGGAATCTTTCTCGATGTACGTGTCGCTGGACGGAACGTAGGCTTCCGGCTGGTAGTAGTCGTAGTAACTGACGAAATACTCGACGGCGTTGTGCGGGAAGAACTCCTTGAACTCGCCATAGAGCTGCGCCGCCAGCGTCTTGTTCGGTGCCATCACCAGCGTGGGCTTCTGCACCTGCTGGATGAGATTGGCGATGGTGTAGGTCTTGCCCGAACCGGTGACGCCCAGCAGTGTCTGGTGGGCAAGGCCCGCGTTGAACCCTTCAACGAGCCGCGCGATCGCGTTGGGCTGGTCACCCGCGGGCTGGTACGGCGCCACCAGCTGGAATTGATCGGTCATACGGCCTCCACGGATCGAACGCTATAGGTAACGGCAATACGCCGGTGATTCAATCGGCCAATCGTCTTACCGACCCGGAGCCTGGCGAACTCCGCCGCGAACCGTGATGCCAGGGTGGCGCCCGACGGCGGCTCGGACGTTTCCGATGCGTCATTGGGCGCTTTCCCAGCAGTCAACGCGCCGTTGCGCCCTGACCAGCACGCAGCCGGCCCGCTAGCCTGTGCATTCCATGCAAGGGAATGCCGCGATGAATGCCATCCACCGCCAGCACGGCGCCGGGCTGCTCGAACTGGTCATGACGCTCCTGATCTGCGCCGTCACGCTCACGCTCGCCTGGCCACAATTCGCCGGCGTCATCGCCGACACGCGCATGGCCGACGCGCGCAACCGTTTCACCACGGCATTGGCGCAGGCGCGCCTCACCGCCCAGGCGCATGCGGTCAACGTCATCTTCTGCGCCGACGATGGCAGCGGGCAGTGCGCACGCAGCCCACGCTGGAGCGGATCCTGGATCCACTACGCAGACCGCAACCGCAACGAGCTCCGCGACGCCGACGAGCCACTGGCCGGCGTGGAACCCGCTCCGGCTACGGTCCGTGTCGCACTTTCCGACGGCCGCCAGCGCATCCGGTTACTGCGCGATGGATCGAGTCCCGGCAGCAATACACGCATCACGTTCTGCGATGCACGCGGAGCAGCGCACGCAACGGCGCTGGTGATAAACAATATGGGGCGTACGCGCCGGCTCGCGGCAGAAGCAGCGGGATTCGCGCTGGCCTGTACGCCGTGACGATCCGCAAGGCCGCAATCCGGAAAACAGAAAGGGCCCGCATTGCTGCAGGCCCCTTCTTTTTATCTGGCTCCCCGAGACGGACTCGAACCGCCGACCCAGTGATTAACAGTCACTTGCTCTACCGACTGAGCTATCGGGGAATGTGAGGCGCGGGATTTTGCCGATCTGACCCTACCTCGTCAAGCCTTTTCTTATTCTTTTTTCCCCTGGCCCCGGGCACGGATCCGTCAAAGTCCGTCCACGGCACCGGTCACGCATCCCCGCGCGGGTCGTCAATCGACGACCACGCGATAACACGGCTTGTAGGCGCTGCCGCCGGGCAGCTTCATGCGGTGCTGCTCGACGAAGCTGTGCAGCAATGCATCGAGCGAACGCATGATCTCGAGCTCGCCGTGGATCTCGAACAGGCCGTGCTGCTCGATGGCGCGAATGCCCTCTTCCTTGACGTTACCGGCGACGATGCCCGAGAAGGCCCGGCGCAGGTCCGCGGCAAGACGATGCGCGGGCTGGTCGCGATGCAGCTTCAATCCCGCCATGTTTTCGTGGGTCGGACGGAACGGTACCTGGAACTCGTGCTGGATGCGCAGCGCCCAGTTGAAGAAGAAGGCGTCTTTGGAATCCAGCCGGTAGTCGCGCACCTTGTCGATGCCCTTGACCATCAGGCGCGCCACTTCGGCCGGGTCATCCACGACGATCGCATAGCGCCGGGACACTTCATCGCCCAGGCTCAGGCGCAGGAAGCGGTCGATCTGTTCGAAATACGCCGCCGATTCGCGCGGACCGGTGAAGATCAGCGGGAACGGGATGCTCGCGTTCTCCGGATGCAGCAGGATGCCCAGGAGGTAGAGGATTTCCTCGGCGGTACCCACACCGCCAGGGAACACGATGATGCCGTGACCGACACGGACAAACGCCTCGAGGCGCTTTTCGATGTCGGGCATGATGATGAGGTGATTCACTGAGGGATTGGGCGATTCGGCCGCGATGATGCCCGGCTCGGTGATACCGATGTAGCGGTTGGATTTACGCCGCTGCTTTCCGTGGCCAATGATCGCGCCTTTCATCGGGCCTTTCATGGCACCGGGGCCGCAGCCCGTCACGATGTCCAGTCCACGCAGGCCGAGCTGATACCCCACCTGCTTGGTGTATTCGTATTCGTGCCGCGCGATGGAATGGCCGCCCCAGCACACGACCAGGTTCGGATCAGCATGCGGGCGCAGCACGCGGGCGTTGCGCAGGATTTCGAACACCGAATGTGTGATGCCGGAGGAATCTTCCAGATCGAAGCCGCCGGCTTCCATTTGCGTGGCAACGTATACAATGTCGCGAACCACCGCGAACAGCAGTTCGTTCACGCCGCGGATGATGCGGCCGTCCACGAAAGCCTGGGCTGGTGCGTTCTGCAATTCCAGCTTGATGCCGCGATCCTGTTGCAGCACCTGGATATCGAAGTCCGGATACCGGTCGAGCAGCGCGCGCGCATCGTCGGTCTCCACCCCCTGGGTCAGCACGGCCAGCGCGCAGCGGCGCAGCAAGGCGTGCAGGCCACGCTGGGAAGCGTCACGCAGGCGGGTCACTTCGTTGCGCGACAGTACATCCAGGCCGGCGGCCGGCGAAATGCGCGCCGAGACGGTGTGGGGTCGCAGAGCAGTTTTACTGAGTTGATTCATGAGGTTCCGTCGACTTCCGCCGACAGGCACGCAGGGCGTCCTGGCGACTTGAGCTAAGCGACCGGCAGTGAGGGATTCGCGCGAATCGCGCACGACTCACGGCCAGAGTGGTTGCGGGACGCCGTGTCCCGCGCCCGTCAAGGGCGACGAATGGGGCCATCAAGCATTCCGGAAGCGTACGTCGAGGTCAAGTTCCTTGAAAGCAACGGCTTCCGCGCACGCGGCCCGCCTGATCCAGCCCCGTACGGACCCAGCCATTTATTGTTACAGATCAATTAGCTATCACGCATGACCCGGCCAATCGCCCGATCGGAGTGACCGCTTGTTCGCTCGCGATACAGCAAAGTAGGCAAGTAGCCACGCCTATGCGCGCAGCCTGACCTCGCGGCCAGACGGAAGTCGCATCGCCGGTCTGCCGCGCAGGCAACGAGCGCAATCGCTGCCGGCGCCCGCATTTTTTATGCCCGGAAATGAAAAAAGCCCCTTTCGGGGCTTTTTTCACACCACAGCAGTGGAGCGGATTCCCGCTCCACCAGAGACTGCATCAGAACGTGTAGCGCACACCCATCTGGATCGCCCAGCGCGACTCACCGGTGTTGTCCTTGGTGATCATGCTGTTGGCGGCGGTCGGGTAACGGTAGATGTACTTGCCCGTCGTCGGATCCACGCCGCCGAACTGCGCGACGCCCAGGCTCTGGCCACCATTGGCGCGGAACGGCGCTTCGTCGATGTGGCCCCACTTCTTGTTGAGCAGGTTGGTGAAGTTCAGGATGTCGACCCAGAACTCACCCTTGTTGCCTTCGAAGAAGCCCGGCAGTTCCTGAGAGAAGCGCAGGTCGATCTGGTTGATCCACTTGCTGCGGGCGCCATTGCGGCTGACGACCTGGCCGCGGCGGCTGTTCAGGTACTCGTTGCTCTGGATGTAGTTCCAAAAGTTCGTGGCCTGGGTCGCATCGGCGATGATCACGTCGTTGGCATCGACCGGCACGTAGAACAGGTCGTTGCCCGAGTTTCCGTCGCCGTTGGCGTCGTTGGTGAAGGTGTAGCTGAACGGACGACCCGCGCGGCCTTCATAGAACGCCGACATCGTGGTGTTGTAGTCGCCGAACAGCGACTTGCGCCAGCTCAGGGCCGCGGTGAAGCGCTGCTGGATCTCGGCGGCGCCGGTCGTGGCCAGGTTCTCGTTGGCGTTGTAGACCGCCAGCGAGTTCCAGTTCGACAGGGCGACGGACGAGGAACCGACGTTGGCTTCCGAGGCGTTGCCATAGGAATAACCCAGGCGCGCCGACCAGTTGTCGTTGAACGGCTTTTCAAGGCCCAGCGTGAGGTTGCTGGCCTTGCCTTCGTGCGTGTTGCGCAGAAGGATGACGTCGCCGAAGCGCGTGTTCGCCCCGGAACGGGAGCCGGACGCCGTATTGATGTTGCGCCAGAAGGCATCACGACCATCCGGCAGCTTTCCGGTCGGCGCACCGAGATTCAGGTGCGAGAACTGCACGGCGTCGCGGACGTCCAGGTACAGGTATTCCGCCGAACCGATCAGGCCCCAGAACGGCAGCTCGTGATCGAACGCCAGGGCGAACTTCCACACCGACGGCGCATGGAAATTCGGCGAGGTCAGCGACAGCGTCTGGCGCGGGTTGGCGTTGGCGGTCGGCTGGTTGAACGGATCCGGCGTGAAGTTCGTGCCGGGCTGGTTGGTCTGGTAGGTCGTGAACAGCAGGCCGGTGTTGCTGTACGAGTTCGACAGCCATACACCCGGGTTGCTGCCCTGGAACAGACCGATACCACCACGCAGCTGCGTGGAGCGCTCGGTGTCGAAGGTGTAGTTGAAGCCCAGGCGCGGCTGCCACACGCGACGACCATCGATGGTGGCGTCGTTGCGGTAGTTGAACACCGGCTCCACGGCCGCGTTGTAGGTCGGCTCGTCACCCGTCATGAACTGGTCCATGCGGATGCCGTACTTGATCGACAGGTTCGGCGTCGCCTGCCAGGTGTCCTGGACGAACAGGCCGAACTGCGCCAGCGCCCAGTCAGCGGCCGCGTTACGCGCATCGCCGCCGATGGGCACGTTCAGCTGAAACGCGTTGCCGCCAATCAGGCCACCTGAGAAACCAGAGGGAATCGGCGAGTAGCGGCCGGCTTCGAAATCATCGATGCTGGCAAACGCGTAGTTGCCGTAGAAATCCTGCAGGAACAGGTTGAACGTGTCGTTCTTCTTGTAATCCGCGCCGAATTTGATCGTGTGGTCACCCACGAACCAGTCGCCGGCCCAGTAGAAGTTCCACGTGTCGACGTCGAGCGCATTGGCCTGGCGCGAACGCTCGGTGCCCAGGAAGACGCTGGTGTTGGCCGCACCCTCGGTGCCGGCCACGGCAATGTGCATCGCCGGCAGCTGCGAATACGTCGGCGACGCATTGGCGTACTTGCTGAACGACAGCGAGGTTTCGGTCGAGAAGTTCTCGGACCAGTCGTCGTACAGGTTCACGACGTAGTTTTCGAAGTCGTAGGTCTTGTCGTACCACCAGGACGACAGCGAGACCTGACCACCGGTCAGGCGCTCGAGCACCGGAACGGTCGATTCGATCTTGTTGTAGCGGAAGCTGGCGCGATGGTAATCGTTGATGTTCCAGTCGAACTTGGCGAGGTACTTCTTGTCCGACAGGTCGCCGCCCGGGTTGAGCGTGCCCGGATCAAAGCCCCACTTGGTCTTGGCGATGCTGATGATGCGATCGAGCTGGGCCTGGGTGACGCCCGCTTCGTTGGTCGCACCCGAGCCGCGCACGCCGACGTCCGGCGCCACGTCCGTACGCTCGTATTCTTCGTAGTTCAGGAAGAAGAACAGCGTGTCCTTGATGATCGGACCGCCAAAGGTCATGCCCTTGTTGGTCTGCTTGCTGAAGCCGGTGAAGGCGACGCCCTGCTCGTTCTCGCCGATCAGGTCGGGATCACGGTAGGTGAAGTAGACCGACCCCTTGAAGTCGTTCGTGCCGGACTTGGTCACCGCGTTGATCGACGCGCCGACGGCGCGCGAATTGGTGACGTCGAAGTCGGCCGTGGAAATGTTGAATTCTTCAATCGTATCGATCGAGATCGGCTGCGTGCCACCCTGCGACGGCAGGCCGGTGGCTTCCAGGCCGAATTCGTCGTTGGTGGAAACGGCGTCGATCTTGATGTTGTTGTAGCGCGAGTTCTGGCCGGCGGCCGAGATTTCACCGCGCTCCTTGTCGGTCTGCGTGATGCGCGGGTCGAGGCGGACATAGTCCTGGATCGAGCGCGAGATCGACGGGAACGACTGGATCTGCTGGTTGCTGACGTTGGTCGTCAGGCCCTTGTTGTCAGCCAGGAACACGGTCGAGGCCGCAGTGGCGGTCACTTCGACGGCTTCCAGGGTGGACGCTTCGGCGCCCATGGTCAGGTCAACCGTGGTGTCCTCGGCGAGCTTGAGGAACACGTCCTTCTTCTCGACCTTGGCCATGCCGCTCTTTTCGGCATCAACGATGAACGGACCGCCGACGCGCAGGCCGCGCGCATTGAAGCGGCCATCGGCATCGGTCGTGACGGACTTGGTGGTATTCGACGGAACGTGGACGATTTCCACGGTCGCACCGGCGACGGGGTTGCCGGAACTGTCGGTGATTCGGCCCGACATGGCGGCAGAAGTGTTCTGCGCGAAGGTCGGCGTGGAGGCCAACAGCGAGGCGAGCATCAGCGGGAGGACTCGTACACGGAGTCGCTTATTCATCGTTTCACCCTTTGGTAGCTTCAATTGTTACAGTCGTTGGTCATGCGAAAGCCGCGCGACGATGTTCCCCATCGTCCGCGCGACCTGATAACCCAAGTGTTGCCACGGAGCCGGACCTCGCGAGTCCGTACGCGAGCGGATCCATTAACATGAGTTTAACAGCAATGGATGACCGAAATGTAAAGCGGCTATCGCTTATTGGCTTGACGCATCCGGGTCACTGAGATATCGCGCGCGCTTGGCCGGCTTCAGCCGCGTCAGGTCCAGCCGGATAAGGCCATCGACGCAGCCGCCGAACTGCGGATCCACCCCGAAAGCCAGGAAACGCACGCCGTCGGGCTCGCACAGGTCGACGTATTGGCGGTACAGCGTCGGGATGGCGCTGTCGGCGGTCGCCAGCTGCTGCTTGAGCAGGGACAGCGCCCCCTTGGCGTCCAGCCCGTCGAGGGCGGCATCCGCCTCGCGGGCGACAGCGGGGCTGACCTGGAAGGGGTTGCGGGCGCGGGCCAGCTGTTCCGGATCCTGGAAGAAGCGGCCGTGGGTGTGGACGATCAGCTCCCGTACTGCCTGGGGCAGTGTCGCCGAGAGACTGACGGGCCCGAACAGGTAGCGCACCTGGGGGCGCTTGCGCAGGTAGGCGCCAATGCCCTGCCAGAGGTAGTCCAGGCTGCGCGAGCCCCAATAGGCCGGCTGGATGAAGCTGCGCCCCAGCTCGACCGCGTCCTTGAGAAATTCCTGGGCCTGCGGCGCATAGTCGAACAGGGTCGCCGAATAGAGCCCCGGAATACCGCGGTTCGCAACGATGGTGCCGGCCTCGCCCAGCCGGTAGGCACCCACGATGGCGAGCGATTCCTCGTCCCACAGCACCAGGTGACGGTAGTACGTATCGAAGGCATCGAGGTCACGCCGGTTTCCCGTGCCCTCGCCGACCTTGCGGAACACGACTTCGCGCAGCCGCCCGACTTCGCGCATGACCGGACAATCCGGTTGCGAATCGATCAGCAGGATGCGCTTGCCGTCGGTGGTCTGGCCAAGAATCTCGGCGCGATCGCGCAAGGCGCGCCGCACCGCCAGCGGTGACTCCGGGTGGGCGATCGCAGTGGACGTCGTGAAGACATTGGGACGTCGCTTCGCCAGCTGGTAGACGTGACGGCGCATCCCCTTGGCGACGTAATCCGGCGTTTCGTTGTCACGCTCAAGCTCGCTCACCGGCACCAGCTGGCCGACATTGATGCCGATCCGTTCGCCGCGCATGCCGAACATCTCCCGGGCGAGCAGCAGCGCGGAGAGCGGCTTGGCGAGCAGGGAGATGCCGTAGAACATCGCCGAATTGTGCGCATTGATATGCACGGGAAGTACCGGCACGCCGGTCTTGCGCGCCATGCGGACAAAGCCCGATGACCAGCGCCCGTCGCGCACGCCGTTGGGACGCACGCGCGAGACTTCGCCCGAGGGAAAAACGATCAGCGCCTGCCCCGCTTCCAGCGCGCGATACGCCTCACGCATGCCACCGGAACCCGCGCCGTCGCCGCCGAACACGTTGATCGGCAGCAGCAGCGTGTTGAGCGGCGAGAGTTGCATCAGCACGTCATTGGCCAGGATACGGACATCGCGCCGCACGCTTCCGACCAGATGCAGCAGGCACAGCGCATCGACAGCGCCGAGCGGATGATTCGAGACAATGACAACGCCGCCGTCAACCGGAATGTTCTCCCGATCGGTATTGGCAACGCTGTAGCTCACATCGAGCAAATCCAGCGCCTGCTCGACGAATTCAAAGCCCGTGTGGTTGGCCAGCGCCGACAACGTGGCGTTGATTCGCTCTTCGCAGGTGATCTTGCGCAACAGATCGACGACCGGTTGCGAAAAACTGCGCGCGACGCCTTCGGCCAGCCGCGGAAACTTCTCGTACAGGCTGCGTTCGACGCTGATCACGGGGGTGCTCTCCATACGGACCGTAGCGATGCTCGGCCCGGCATGTTACAGGCGTTTGAATAGAGTCCGGTATCGGACGGGCGCACCGCCGGACTGCGCCGCCGCGCCGTTCGGTGCAAAGCCGCGCTGAGGCCGGCTGCCGCAAACGGAAACCACTGGACAGGCGCCGGGTTAGCGCAATTACTTCTGCGACGAGTCATCCGTCGTGGTCATCCGGCCGGCGGCGCCACGCGCAGGTACGTCGCTATGCCATCGAGGAACATCTGCACGGACAGCGCGACCAGGATCATTCCCATCAGGCGCTCGAGCGCCGTCAGCACGCTGTCGCCCAGCACCTTGTAGAGGAAGGTGGCCGACCACAGGATCGCCGCCGTGGCGCCCCAGGCGGCAAACAGCGCGACCGCCCATTGCATCATGCGTCCGGGCTGGGTGTTGGTCAGCAGCAGTAACGCGGCCATCGCCGAAGGCCCGGCGACACCGGGTATCGCCATCGGGACGATAAACGGCTCGCCCTGGCCCGTGCCGCCGAAGATGCCGCCTTCCTTGGGTGGAAACACCATCTTCACGCCGATCAGGAACAGGATGATGCCACCGGCAATGCTGATCGACTCCTGGCGCAGCTGCAGCAGCTTCAGGATGTATTGGCCGCCGAACAGGAAGGCGAACAACACCGCCAGCGCGATCAACAGTTCGCGCAGCAGCACGTAGCGTCGCCGCTCCGGCGACACGCCCTTGAGCAGGCTGAGGAAAACGGGAATGTTGCCGATCGGGTCCATGATCAGGAACAACAGGATTCCCGCCGACAAGGTGCTCATCTGAGCGTCCATCGTTGCCCCCCATGCAATGGCCCGGCAGTGTACGGTGGCGCGCCGGCCGCGCAACCACCGCCACCGGATGGCGGCATTCAGCCGGCGCGCAGGTCCAGCGTCTGGCCCCGGGATGCAGCACCGTCGGCACAGAGCAGATAGACCACGGCGGGCGCAAATTCGGACGGCTCCGGCCGGTCCATCGTGTTCTCGCCGAAATACCCCATGCGGCGCAGGGCGGTGCGCATCGGCGGTGGCAACAGGCCGTGGATCCGGACCGGCGAGTTTTCGGTTTCGTCGTGGAGAATGGAGACCAACCCGGCCAATGCGGCCTTGGCCACGCCGTAAGCGCCCCAGAACGAGCGGCTCACGCGCGACGGATCATCGTGCACGAACACGACGCTGGCGTCGGATTGCTGCTGCAGCAGCGGCAGCACCGCCTGGGTGAGCAGGAACGGGCCGTTCAGATTGACCTGCAGGCTGCGCATCCACTCTTCCGGCTTGATTTCCACTGCCGGTTGCAACCCGGTGAAATGCGCCGCCGCGTGCACGACGCCCTGCAGACCACCGCATTCGCGTGCGATGGTGTCGGCCAGGTCTTCATAGTCGCGCGGCGTGGCGCCTTCGAGATTGAGCGGATAGATCGCCGGCGTCGGCGCACCGAGGGCTTCGATTTCGTCGTAGAGCTTTTCCAGGCCGCTCACCTTGCGGCCTAGCAGGACGATCGTCGCCCCGGCGGCCGCGCAGGCCAGTGCGCTGGCGCGGCCCAGGCCGCCCGTTGCGCCGGTGATGAGCACGGTCCGGCCGGCAAGCGCGCCGGGGGCAGGCGTCCAGCCTGCGGGAAGCGTCGCCATGTCAGGCTTTCCGCGTGTCGCGCACCATGCGCTCGAGCTCACCTGACTCGTACAGTTCCAGCGTGATATCACAACCGCCGATCAGCTCGCCGTTGATGAACAGCTGGGGAAAGGTCGGCCAGTTCGAATAGCGCGGCAGGTTGGCGCGGATCTCCGGATCCTCCAGGACGTTCACCGAGACGTACTCGGCATTGACCATCTTCAGCGCCTGCGCGGTGCGGCTGGAAAAGCCGCACATCGGAAACTGCGGCGTACCCTTCATGAACAGCACGATGGGGCTGGATTCCACCGTGGTTTTGATGCGCTCCAGAACGTCCATTCCTTGCCTCAATGTAATGCCGGCGCCGTATGCGCCCGATCGCGCATTGTACCAGCCGCCGCCGTGACCCAAGCGGTGCCGCAGCCTTCGTGCGGCACAACGCCCCACGGAGGCGGGCCGGATACCTATAATCGAGGATCCCAGCCCATCAGCAAGGAGTAGCCCCCAATGGCGATCGAACTGCCCGCGCTTCCGTATGCCCGCGACGCCCTCGCACCGCACATCTCGGCCGAGACCATCGACTTTCACTACGGCAAGCACCACCAGACCTACGTGACCAATCTGAACAACCAGATCAAGGGCACGGAGTTCGAAAACCTCGGACTGGAGGAGATCATCAAGAAGTCCTCCGGCGGCATGTTCAACAACGCCGCACAGGTGTGGAACCACACGTTCTACTGGAACTGCCTCAAGCCCAACGGCGGCGGCGAGCCCACCGGCAAGCTGGCTGACGCGATCAACCAGGCCTTCGGCTCGTTTGCGGCCTTCAAGGAACAGTTCACCAATACGGCGCTGACCACCTTTGGCTCGGGCTGGGCCTGGCTGGTACAGCGTCCGGATGGCTCGCTGGCCCTGGTGAGCACCTCCAATGCCGCCACGCCGCTGACCGGCAGCGACCGCGCCCTGCTCACCTGCGACGTATGGGAACACGCCTACTACGTCGACTACCGCAACGCCCGCCCGAAGTACGTCGAGGCGTTCTGGAACCTGGTCAACTGGGATTTCGTCGCCGCACAGATGGCGTAAGCGCACCGCCTGTCCGCAAAACGAAAAAGCCGCCTCTCCCGGCGGCTTTTTCGTGCAGTCATCAGGCGCGTTTCAGGACATCGAGCACCGGCGCCGCCTGCGTCTCACGCCCCAGTTCCCGGGCCACCCGTTCGAGCCGCTCCGCCATTTCCTCGCGCGTCATGGCGCACAGCGTTGCATGTCCGACTTTTCGACCGTCGCGCGGTTCTTTGCCGTAGTCGTGCCAGTGGGCGCGCGCTTCGGCCAGCACCGGCCGGGCCGGCGGCATCGTGCCGATCCAGTTGAACATCACGCTCAGGCCCAGGGCCGATGTATCGCCCAGCGGCAGCCCCAGGACTGCACGGACGTGATTTTCGAACTGGCTGGAGGGTGCGCCCTCGATCGTCCAGTGACCGGAGTTGTGCACGCGCGGCGCCATCTCGTTGCCGAGCAGCCGCCCGTCGTGGACGAACAGCTCCAGCGCAAACGTACCGACGTAGTCCAGGCGCTCGGCCAGCTTCCTCGCCAGCGCAAAGGCCTGGGGCGCCAGGGCCTCCGAATCGGGGGCCGGCGCGAGGCTCATCGACAGAATGCCGTCGGCGTGCCAGTTCTGGGTCAGCGGATAGGCGCGGAACTCGCCTTCACGCGAGCGTACGGCCACTACCGACACCTCGCGCTCGAACGGTACGAAGGCCTCGAGGATCAGCGGCACGCGGCCCAGCGCCTGCCATGCCGGCGCGATATCCGCGGCGGAACGGATGCGGAATTGGCCTTTGCCGTCGTAACCGAGCCGGCGGGTCTTCAGGACCGCCGGGTAACCAATGGATTCCAGGGCCTTTTCCAGGTCGGACTGACTGTCGACGGCGGCAAAGGCCGGGGTGTCGAGGCCAACTTCCCTGAACAGGGTTTTCTCGGCCAGACGGTCCTGTGCAATGGCCAGGGCCTGGGGATTGGGGAAGACCCGCGTATGGTCGGTCAGCCACTGGGCCGTTTCGGCCGGCACGTTCTCGAAATCGAAGGTGGCGACGTCAATCCGACGCGCAAACTCCTCCAGCGCGTCAAAATCACGCCAGTCCGCCTTCAACAGTGGCGCCACCTGGCTGGCGCAGGCGTCGGCAACGCTGTCGACCACCAGGAAGCGCACACCCAGCGGGGCGCCCGCCAAAGCCAACATCCGGGCCAGCTGGCCCCCGCCGAGAATACCTACGGTCGTCATGGCTGGCGTGGATCCGCATTGTCGAGAACGGTCTGGGTCTGGGTGGCCCGGTAATCGGCCAGTGCCTGGGCAATCGACGGATGCGTCGGAGCCAGCATGGCCGCCGCGAACAGCGCCGTGTTGACGGCACCGGCGCGACCGATGGCGAACGTGGCGACGGGAATACCGGCCGGCATCTGCACGATCGACAGTAGCGAGTCCATGCCGTTGAGCGCATGCGACTGTACGGGCACGCCCAATACCGGGACGCTCGTTTTCGCCGCCAGCATCCCGGGAAGATGGGCCGCCCCCCTGCGCCGGCGATGATGGCGCGCAATCCGCGGCCGGCAGCCTGCTCGGCGTACTGGAACAGCAGGTCGGGGGTCCGGTGCGCCGAGACCACTTTCACCTCATGGGGAACGCCAAGACGGGTCAGCGTCTCCGCGGCGTGCTGCATCGTCTCCCAGTCGGAACGGGAGCCCATCACCACGCCGACAACGGCGTTTCCCGCGGGCTCGCCTGCGCTCGCCATGCTCATTGGTCCGCCTTCGCAAAAGGGTTATTGTAGTAGCAAATGCAAGAGAGGAATGCGCAGTGGATAAGCGCCTGCTAGACGTACTGTGCTGTCCGGTTTCCAAGACCCCCGTCACTCCCTTGAGCCGCGCCCAGCTCGATGCCCTCAACGCCGCCATTGCGGGCGGCCAGGTCGCCAGTGTCGCTGGCGAGAAAATAGGCACACCCTTTGCTGCGGGTCTGATAACGACGGACGGTAAGGTGATCTATCGGATCGACGACGATATTCCAGTCATGCTGGCCGATGAGGCGATTGGCACGACGCAATTGACGGGATTTCCCAGCGCGTCAAAATTGTGACGCCCGTCACACTAAAAACGTGACCGGTTTCTGATCCTTGCCCTGTACCGCCCGCTTGCCGAGAACGCGAAGTCATGCGGCCTATGAGTTCCAACGACAACAATCCGAAAGTGGTCGACCTCAACCAGCGCAGCGCAGCGGCGACCCTCGGCGAGCGCCCGGCTGAAACGCTGGGGCAGGTCCGTACGCATGCGCTCAAGCGCCTGACCGCGCTGGCAACCACGCTGTTCGAGAACGCCGACGACGCCCTTTTCGACCTGGCCAGCAAGGCTGACAGCAATGCGGTGCAGGCCGAGTACTTCGACGGCATGCGCGAGGTGCGCAAGAAGCGCCAGCAGATCGAATTGCGGTTCCAGGAGCAGCTGGCTCGCCAGTTCGTCGATTTCATGGCGGGTCGCCAGCCCAACGCCCTCAAGAGCGAAGGCGGCGAGTTGTCGTTGTCGCTGGTCGACAACCAGGAACTGGAAGAATCGCTGGCGGTAGCCAGCATGGTCGCCAAAACCGAAAACCGTCTCCAGCGGGTTCTGTTCGCCGTCAACCAGCGGCTTTCCGCCCTGACCAACCAGCGCGTGGAGGACGCCAACAGCCCGGTCGGCCCGACTGCTGTCGGCCAGGCCTTCCGCACGGCGAGCAGCGAACTGGAAATGGGGCTGCCGGTCCGCCTGATCATTTACAAGCTGTTCGACCGCTATGTCATGGGCGGACTCGACCAGTTCTACGACGAACTCAATGCCTTGCTGGTGCACGCCGGCGTGCTGCCGCAGATGCGCTCCAGCGTGGCGCGCCGCCCCGGCGCCCCTGCCGGTCCCGCGGCCACCCCGGGTACTCCCGGCGCACCCCGGCCGGGCACGCCCGGCGTTCCGGGCATGCCACAAACCCCGGCCGAGATGGCCGCCGAAGCGGCTGTCGGCGGCTACATGCCGGTCGATGCCGCTGCCGCGGAAATGCAGGCCAACCTGTACAGCTCGCTGCGGGCGCTGCTCGCCACGCGTCGACACGATACGAACGAAGGCCCGATGGGCCTGCCGGGCGGCTACGTGCCGCTGACCTACAACCCCAATGTCACGCCGCTCAATCCGACCGAACTGCTCTCGGCCCTGACGATCCTCCAGAACCAGGCGCTGAGCATGCAGAGCGCCGCCGAGACCGCGCAGCTCGCGATCAAGATGAAGGAGGAGCTGCTGGGCCAGGCCGGAAAGCTGCGCGGCGAGAACGGCGCCAATGTTTCCAGCGCCGACGAGGACACCATCGACCTCGTTGGCATGTTATTCGAGTACATCCTGCAGGACCGCAATCTTCCGGCGCAGATGCAGGCAATGCTCGGGCGCCTGCAGATTCCCTTCCTCAAGGTGGCGCTGCTCGACAAGCATCTCTTCGCCCGCCGCACGCATCCGGCCCGCGTGCTGCTCGACAGCCTCGCGCACGCCTGCGTGGGGTGGTCGGAGGAATCCGACCGCGACCGCCGCCTGCAGGACAAAGTGCGCGAAGTGGTCGAGTCGCTGCTGAAGGATTTTGAAGACGACCTGGGCATCTTTGATCGTCTGCGCATCGACTTCGAAGCCTTTGTCGAAGCCAACAAGCGGCGCGCAGACCTCGCCGAGCAACGCGCGAGCGAAGCCACCCGCGGCCGCGAGAAACTGCTCGAAGCGCGTCGCACGGCGGCGCGCGAAGTGATGCAGCGGATTGAAAGCCGGGAACTGCCGGATCTCATCCGCAACCTGCTGTCGCGCCCCTGGGCCAACTATCTCGTGCTGGTGCTGCTGCGCCAGGGCGATACGTCGGACGAATGGCGCCATGCGCTGCGTTTCGCCGACGAGCTGGTGTGGAGCGTGCAGCCCAAGTCCAGCGCCGCCGAACGCGAGCGGCTTCACGCACTGCTGCCGCAGCTGGAGAAAACGCTGCGACACGGGCTTGCGACTGTCGCCTTCGACGAGAACGACGTTCGCAAGCTGATGCAGCAGCTGAATGTCGTCTACCAGGCCCTGCTCCATCCGACCGATCCCGGCGGCGTGAGCGAAGTGCCGACGCTGGAGTTGACCGATCCGCTGCCGATGGTCAGCCAGGACGGCGCGGACAACGTCATGAGCGCGATCGAAGAGGAACCGCCGCCGCTGCACCCGGCCGAACAGGTCGATGAGCAGTGGACGAACGCGGTACGTGAGCTCAAGGTCGGCACCTGGATCGAATTCACCGACGAGCAGGGTGCCAAGGAGCGCGCGAAGCTTTCCTGGATCAGCCCGATCAGCTCGAAGTACCTCTTCGTCAACCGCAAGGGACTGAAGGTCGCCGACCGCACTGCGCTGCAACTGGCCTCGGACCTGGCCAGTGCCCGCGTGGTGATTCTTGAGGAAGTGCCGCTCTTCGATCGCGCGCTCGATGCGATCGTCGAACGACTCAAGAGCGCTCATGCCGCCAAGTCCCCTGCTGCCGCGCAGCAGGCTGCCACCTGACCCCGACGATCCGCAGGACGCGATGAATTCCACTTTTCAGCTGCCCGAGGCGGCGGCCATCCGGGCGGACGTGCAGCGCGCGCTGGACGAGGACATCGGCAGCGGCGACGCCACCGCGCAGCTGCTGCCGGACACCGTCAATGCCGAAGCCTTCGTGATCACCCGCGAAGAAGCCATTCTCTGCGGTCAGGCGTGGTTCGATGCCTGCTTCCGGGCGCTCGATCCGGCCGTGGTCATCCAGTGGCACGCGTCCGATGGCGACCGCCTTCTTCCGAACCAGAAATTCGTTTCCTTGCGCGGCAATGCGCGCGCCCTCGTCAGCGGCGAGCGTTGCGCACTGAATTTCGTACAGACCCTTTCCGCGACAGCCACCGTCACGGCGCGCCATGTCGCCGCTGTCGAAGGGACACGGACGCGCATCCTGGATACGCGCAAGACCATCCCGGGCCTGCGCCTCGCGCAGAAGTACGCCGTGCGCTGCGGCGGCGGATGGAATCATCGCATCGGCTTGTTCGATGCCATTCTCATCAAGGAAAACCACATTGCGGCGGCCGGCTCGCTCGCGGCCGCGGTCCGCGCCGCGCGCTCGCACTTCCCGGATCTCCTGCTCGAAGTGGAAGTGGAGAATTTTGACGAATTACACCAGGCACTCGCCTGCGGCGTCGACCGCATCATGCTCGATGAATTCTCCGACGACGACCTCTGCCGCGCGGTCGCCGACGTCGCCGGCCGCGTACCGCTGGAGGTTTCCGGCGGCGTGAGCCTCGAACGCGTACGCGCGATCGCGCAGACCGGTGTCGACTTCATCTCGATCGGCGCGCTGACCAAGCACGTGCGCGCGATCGATCTCTCGATGCGGGTCGCTGTTGGCTTGTGATCGTGCGCCGATGACGCACTGCCGCCGATCGTCCTGAGCGTCTGGCGCAACAGCGAGATCCAGTGCGGAACGCCCGTACTGGACCTGCCAGGAACACACTTTCAGGCAATCGCGCTGCCGCTGGTCAGAACAGCCCGAAGAACTTCGCGGCACCGGCTGCGGCGGCCAACACCACCACGGCAACCCCGACCCACAACCCTGCCCCAGGGCCGGACTTCGGCTCAGGTGCCGGCGGTGGTGGTGCGGCGGCGGGCTTGTTCACTTCCATGCCCGGGGCCATCAGGAGAAAACGCACCGTATCCAGGCGCAATTCCTCCCCGGGCTTGATCACGCCGCTATGCACGCGCTTGTCGTTGATGAAGGTACCGTTGGCCGAGCCCATGTCTTCGACCATCACGCCGTCCGGCAACACCTGCAGCTTCGCGTGGTGACGCGAGATCTCGTCGCCGGGAATGCTGATGTCGCAGTCCTGCTGGCGACCGACCGTCATAGTGCCCACCAGGGCATACGTCTTACCGAACGTGGAACCGGACACCCCACGCAGCATGTATTTTGGCAAGGCTTGCCGGATGCGGGTGCGTCCGTCGGATTCCTCGCCCGTCCCGGTGGCCGGGCGCGGTGGCGGCGTCGGTGCAGCGCGCTCGGGAGGCGCCATCACCTGGCAGCCCACCTTGGCGAACAGCAGCAGGTCGCCGGGCTTGATCGCCATGTCCTGGGTGACCTGCCGGCCGTTGAGCACGACGACGTTGCGCGGATCAGGAACGCGCACCAGCGCCTGGCCGTTCCGCATGTGAATTTCCGCGTGACGCAGAGCGATTCCTGGCGCTGCAAGCACGATCGGACACTCCGCACTGGTCCCGATCGCGGTAATGCCTTCGCCCAGCGTAACCGGTTCGTGCTCGCCGTTCGGGAAAGTCAGCTTCATTCGATCCTGCCCCATGATCATGCTCTTGGAAGAGCTTGTAGTGGTCGCTCCGCCGACCCCCGGCGGAGAACGCACCGAGCTTAGGCGGCCCCGGACGCCTTGCGCAAGCGCGCGCGGGAGGCGATCGGGCGATCAACGCCCGCCAAGCTCGCGCGCGACGCGGAAGCCGACGTTATTGGACGCGACGTCCGATGCCACGGTGTCGGTGAACGCCACTGTCTCCTTGTCGGGCGGCGACATCCAGCTGCGGCCACGCATCCGGTGTTCACGACAGGATGTCGCGCCGGCCTGGCACGAATTGACCCATTCCCGCACGTTGCCGTCAACGTCGTAGAGCCCGTTGGCGATGGCCCCATAGCGGCCGACCGGCGACGTACCCGCGAAACCGTCTTCGCAGGCGGCGCCCGAGCGGGCTTCGAACGTGCTGTTGAATGCCGCGTCGGCCAGGTTGGCGGTGCTGCACGATGCGGGCTTCGCGTCGCGCGACAGCGCATCCCACTCGGCATTGGTCAGGAGCCGGTAGGTGTGTCCGCTGCGCTGGGACAACCACTGGGTGAACGCCACCGCCTGGTCCCAGCTGACGCAGACGACCGGATGGTTGTCTTCCTGCTGCACATCGGCATTCTGCCAATTGCGCTTTTTGGAACTTCGGAAGAAGGATTCGCGATCGCGGCAGGAGGGTTCCTTGGCGCCAAAGACCTTGGCACCGGCCGCGGTCCACCAGCGGCGGAACTCGCCGCGGGTGACTTCGTAGCGCCCGGCAGCGACTTTTGCGCCGGGAAGAACGACGAGCTCGGGGCCGGAACCGCCGTCATCGAGACGGTCGCGGAAAACAAAGCCCGCCGATCCGATCGACGGCAGCTTTTTCAACCCTTCCTGCGCAACGGCGTTTTTCGGATCGATGGCCAGCGCCTTCTCATAGGCCGCCTGCGCGGCCTCCTTGTCCCACGCCGCCGCGGCACGCTTGGCTTCATCGATGAAGGGGCCCGCCAGCGCCGCGCGCCGGTGGTTGACCTCGTCAGTGACGGGCTTGCTTTCGGGGGGCGCGAATGTCGCGATCTCGATCGCCTTCTCGAAGTGCGAACGGGCCAGTGCCAGGTCACCCGCCGTCGCGGCCTTGTTGCCCAGATTCAGGTAAGCGCGCGCGGTATCGGCAATACCTTGCTTGGCCCCCTTGTCCCGCGCATCAATGCGCAGGGCGAGTCGGAAACGGTCCAGTGCATTTCCGCCCGGCGGCGTCGAGTAACGCTGGGCCGTGAGGTCGCCCCGTCCCTGGCGGACCAGCTTGGCGACCGGGTCTTCGACGGTGGGCAGGCTGGCGAGGAAGGCGGCGTCGGTCATCGCCCCATTGGGCGCAGCCTCGATGCCATCGGCGGTTGGCACGTCCGCCGCGCCTTCCGGCGGCAAATCTGTCGGCAGCACGTCGGTCAGTGGAGCATCACCGGGCGGCACGGTGTCGGAAGGGACCGCCGCCAGAGCCGCCGCGAATGGCTCCGAAGTCACGGCCGGGTCCACCGGCGGCGCACTCGCAGGCGTGTCGACCGGTGCAGGCGGCGGAGTCGACGGGGTGGCTGTCGCCGGGACGGCCGGCGCCGCAGGGGTGGAGACCACACTTGCCGGCACCGGAGCCGTGGCAGCCATGTCGTCGGCCGGCGCCATCGGGCGCGTCAGGAGATAACCGACGGCGCCCAGCCCCAGTACGGCGACAGCACCGATTCCCAGCCACAAGCCCGTCTGCCGTGACGCGGCGGGTGCGGATTGCGCAGGTACTTGAGGTGGTTTTGCCGCCGCTGAGGGCTTTGCCGCCGATTTTGGCGCCGGAGGCGCCTTGGCGGCTGGCGCAGGCGCCCGGGAGGGATCTGCCTTTGCGGCCGCCGCCGGCGTAGGCGCGGCGGCCGGTGAACGCGTCACGACGGTTGCCTTGCCGTTCGGCTCGGGCAGTGTCTTGGGGGCCGGCAAGTCGGGCACACCGATGGTTTCCAGTGCCTCCGCAAACTGCTCCACGTCGGCAAACCGGTCTTTCGGGTCCTTCGCCAATGCCCGGTCGAAAAGGGGCTGCCAATGGGCGAATTTCGGCGGTAAGCGCGGGATCGGCTCGAAGACATGCGCATACGCGATGGCGAACCCGTCCGAGCCATCGAAGGGCGGGTGTCCGGTGAGCCCGTACCAGGCCAGCACGCCGAGGCTGTAGATGTCCGAACGGGTGTCGATATCGCCGCCGCGGGCCTGCTCGGGGCTCATGTAGTGACTGGTGCCCACCGAGAAACCGGCGCTGGTGATCCGTGTTGCCTGACTGGCGGCCAGGGCAATGCCGAAATCCGTCAGCACCGGATTGTTCGCCGAATCGAACAGGATGTTGCCGGGTGCAACGTCCCGGTGGACATAGCCGCGCTGGTGGGCGTAGGCCAGTGCCCGGGCCACACCCTGCAGGATCCGCTTGAGTTCGGCTTCGTCAAGGCCCCGGTGCACGCGGGCCACGAAATCGCCGTTGGCGAGGTACTGCATCGAGAAATAGTGCTGCTGGTTGGGTGTCACGCCGACATCGAACACCTGCACGATGTTCGGATGGGCCAGAGACGCCAGCGTGCGCGCTTCCTGCAGGAAGCGTCGCGTAAAGGTGGGATCGGCAGCCAGTGCGGGCGCCATTACCTTGAGCGCGACTTCGCGCTCCAGCGAGCTCTGTACGGCCAGATAGACGCTCGCCATGCCGCCCTGGCCAATTTCCCGCTTGATCTGGTATCCGACGATTTCGATCACGGCCTTGCACTCCCCTGTACTGCCGCTACCGCATGCGGGGGCATTGTATGAGGTGTGGCCGGGTGTGGGGTGAGAATCGATGCGCAGCCCCGGCCACGACTGTGCCAGGAATTGGCAACCCCCTGCCCGGTCGCCCCGTAACGGGCGGCTCGACACGTACCAGCCTCAGCCTGCATGGATGCTCCGGGAACGGCGAGGGCTTCGGAAGCGTGAGGTAATCGGATTTCGACGCCCCCGGGGGACACCGCCCACACGGCAAATCGCCGTGGGCAGCGTCGGGAAACGGTTGTGTTTGTAGGATCGCGGCACCACACTGCGGGGATGCTAAGTACCCTGTTCGTCTTCTTACTGGTCAGTTTCGCGGCATTGGTCTGGCAGGACGCCGTGCGCGCCCGGGACCGCGCCACGGCGATCACGCGCACCCTCTGCGAACGTGCCGGCTTGCAGTTTCTGGACCAGTCCGTGTCGCTCAAGCGCATGAGCCTGGTCCGCCAGTCGTCCGGGCGCCTGGGCTTGCGCCGCCAGTATGGATTTGACGTCAGCACGGACGGCAGTGACCGTCATCGCGGCAGCTTGCGGATCAATGGCGACCGGCTGGAGGATTTCACCCTGCCGGTTCGTCCGAGCGAGCCGGCAGTATGGTCGTCTCCGACCCTGCACTGATCCGCACGGGCCGGAAATTCTCCCACCACACCGGTGTGATCCGCGCTATTTGATGACGCGCAGATGCCCGCCCTTTTTTGCCGGGCTCTCGGGTTCGCTCCGGGTCGGCGATGGCGGCGACGGCGGGCTTTCTTCCGCCGGAAACATCATCCCCTGGCCGTTTTCCTGGGCATAGATCGCCAGGACGGCGCCGATGGGCACCTCGACCGTATGGCTGACGCCGCCGAAGCGGGCCAGGAAACGGATCCAGTCCTTGCCCAGGTCAAATGAGGCGACGGCGCGCGCCGCGACATTGAGCACGACACGGCCGTCCTTGGCCGCCTGGGGCGGCACCAGGACACCCGGCCAGGACGCATCGACCAGGAGGTAGGGCGTCAGTCCGTTGTCGCTGATCCAGTCATAGATGGCGCGAAGCAGGTACGGGCGATTGGAAGTCATGCCGGACGTACCGGCCTTGTCGTCAGTCACGCAGCAGTTTCTCGTCTGGGGTCAGGCTGCGCGCAAATCCCGGGTTGCGGAAAATACGTTCGCCGTAATCTTGGATGGCATGCGCCTCTTTCGGCAGGCTGACTCCGAGGCTGGACAAGCGCCAGATCAGCGGCGCCAACGCACAGTCTGCCAGACTCATCTCCGGGTTCAGAAAGAACTTCGACGCCTTGAACAATGGCAAAGCAGCCAGGATGTCGTCACGCAGGCGCTTTCGCGCCGCCTCGGCATTCTTGCTGTTGCCTGCGCATTGCTCCACGAGGGGCAACCAGTCCTTCTCGAGCCGCGCCACTGCCAACCTCAGCCGCGCCCGCGACAACGGGTCGATCGGCATCAATGGCGGGTGCGGATAGCGTTCGTCCAGGTACTCGGCCACTACGCCGGTCTCGTACAGGACAAGGTCGCGATCGATCAGGGTGGGAACCGAATGGTAGGGGTTGAGATCGATCAGGTCCTCCGGCGGCTTTGCCGGATCCACCAGCACCAGTTCGTAGGCAACGCCTTTCGCCGCGAGAATCAGGCGAATCCGATGGCAATGCACGCAATCACGAGCCGAATACAACGTCAGTACCGTGCGCGAACGTGTGCTCAAGGCCATGCCTCTCCCCCGCCACGATGAGCCGGCCCCCATCTGAGCCGTCTCGCGCGAATCTACTACTTGACCGTAGATTCGCCTAGCCGTGGCCAGGAAGCACCGGCCGGCAGCCTGGGGGCTGCCGGCCGGGGAAACGCTTAGTGCACGTCCTTCCAGTATTCCTTCTTGAGCAGCCAGGCCAGGAAGGTGAACACGGACAGGTAGAGCAGCACCCAGACGCCCAGTTTCTGGCGCTTGAGGGCGGCAGGCTCGCCGACATACTGCAGGAACGCCGTCAGGTCGCGGGCCGCTTCCTCGAAGGCATGCTCATTGAGCGTGCCCTTCACCGGAATTTCGAACTTGACCAGGCACTTGCCGTCCAGTTCCTTCTGGCCTTCCTTGCAGTGCTCGACTTCACGCTTGCCGTTCTTGCAGCCACCCTCCGTGCCGGAGCAGCTTTCCTCGCCCTTGACCTTTGGCTCGAAGACGGCGTGCTGGGTGCCCTGCAGTTCCCACAGGACATTGGGCATCGACGCGCCCGGGAACACCGAGTTGTTCCAGCCCACCGGACGTGCCGGATCGATGTAGAACGACTTCAGGTAGGTGTAGATCCAGTCCGGGCCCTTGGCGCGTGCTTCGAGCGACAGATCCGGCGGTGCCTTGCCGAACCAGCGCTCCGCGTCGGCTGCCGGCATCGAGGAGACGATCGTCTCGCCGTACTTGGCGCCGGTGAAGTTGAGGTTCTTCATCACCACGTCCTCGGACAGACCGAGGTCTTCACCGATGCGCGAATAGCGCATGTACTGCAGCGAATGACAGCCGATGCAGTAGTTGAAATAGAGCTTGGCGCCGCGCTGGAGCGAGGCGATGTTGTCAACTCGGGTACCCGCAGGCTGCAGGTCCCCGCCGCCCGAGCTGGCGATGGCAGCCGGAGAGGCGGCCGTCAGGGCAACGGCAAGGGTCAGACCGATCTTGGTCAAGGCGTCCTTAATCATGCATTTTCACCCGTTCCGGGACCTGCTTGGTCTTGTCGATGCGGGTCCACACCGGCATCGTGATGAAGAAGGCGAAGTAGAGCAGCGTCAGCACGCGGCCGATGATGGTCTCTACCGGATCCGTGCCCGGGCCCGCGCCGATCTTGCCCAGCCATACGAACGACAGGGCGAACAGGCCGAGCGCCACCTTGGACAGCAGGCCGCGATAGCGGAACGACTTCACCGGGCTGCGATCCAGCCACGGCACGAGGAAGAGGATCGCGATCGCGCCGAACATCACCAGCACGCCGAGCAGCTTGTCCGGCACCACGCGCAACATGGCGTAGTACGGTGTGTAGTACCACACCGGCTTGATGTGCTCCGGCGTCACCATCTTGTTGGCGGCGACGAAGTTGTCGTGCTCAAGGAACCAGCCACCGAAGGTCGGCTCGAAGAAGATCACGAACGCGCAGATCGTCAGGAAGAAGCCGACGCCGAAGATGTCCTTCACCGTGTAGTACGGGTGGAAGGCGATGCCGTCCAGCGGGCGACCACGGGAATCCTTGGTCTTCTTGATGTCGACGCCATCGGGATTGTTGGAACCCACTTCATGCAGCGCCGCGATGTGCAGCACCACCAGCAGCAACAGGACCAGCGGCAGCGCGATCACGTGCAGCGCGAAGAAGCGGTTGAGCGTGGCGTCGGCCGGCAGGTAGTCACCCATGATCCATTCGACGAGGGTGTCGCCGACCACGGGAATGGCACCGAACAACGAGATGATGACCTTGGCGCCCCAGAACGACATCTGGCCCCATGGGAGCACGTAGCCCATGAAGGCTTCGGCCATCAGCACGAGGTAGATCAGCATGCCGAGGATCCACACCAGCTCGCGCGGTTTCTGCGCCGAGCCGTACAGGATGCCGCGGAACATGTGCAGGTAGACGACGATGAAGAAGGCTGATGCACCAGTGGAGTGCATGTAGCGGATCAGCCACCCCCACTCGACGTCGCGCATGATGTACTCGACCGAGTTGAAGGCTCCCGCCGCGCTCGGGTTGAAGTGCATCGTGAGGAAGATGCCGGTGAGGATCTGGTTGACCAGCACCAGCAAGGCGAGCGAACCGAAGAAGTACCACACGTTGAAGTTCTTCGGTGCCCAGTACTCGGACATGTGCTTGCGGTAGGCAGGCATCAGGCCCGGGGTGCGGTAGTTGAACCACTCCGTGACATTCGCGACGGTGCGCTGGATCGTGTTCGCCATCACGCCGCTCCTTGCTCAGCCGGATTGCCGGACACCTCGCCGATCACCAGCGTCTTGTCCGCGTTGGTGAAGTAGTACGGCGGCACCTTGAGGTTGGTCGGCGCGGGAACGCCCTGGTACACGCGACCGGCCATGTCGAAGCGCGACTTGTGGCAAGGGCAGAAGAAGCCGCCCTTCCATTCCGCGTCGAACGGTTCGGGTTTGATGTCGCCGTGGAACTTCGGCGAGCAGCCCAGGTGGGTACAGACGCCGACCATGACCAGCCACTCGGGCTTGATCGAACGGTGCGGGTTCTGCGCGAACTTCGGCTGCTGTTCTTCGTTTTCGGACTTCGGGTCGCGCAGGCGGCCGTCCTGGCTGGCCAGCGCGGCCAGCTGCTCCGGCGAACGGCGGACGATCCAGACCGGCTGGCCGCGCCATTCGGTGATCACCATCTGGCCGACGTCGATCTTGCTGATGTCCTGCTGCACCGGTGCGCCGGCGGTTTTCGCTCGGGCACTGGGCAACCACGATTTGATGAAAGGCACTGCCGCCACAAGGGCCCCTGCACCGCCGACGACAGCCGTCGTGGCCGTGAGGAACCGGCGGCGGCCATGATTGACGCCTTCGTTCGCCATCCGGATCTCCGGTTTAATACTTGGGAATACGGTTGGAACCGGCTGTCAGCAATCGACCGGGGGCATCGGGAACGCGAGTGACGTGCGCCGCCGGGGGCGCATCGGGTAGTGCGTGCCGCGATGGGCGGTGGATCCGTGCCGGTATGACCGGCTGACGTGACGGCTGGCCCCAAAAATCGTGTTAGTTTAGCGGCATGGCAGGCAGCGCACAATCAAACGCGCAGCCGACTTCGCCCGCCGCGCACTTCCCCTCGTGCGCAGCTCCATCGCTCGGATCCCGCATGAAATCTGCGTTGCGTACGCTCGCCTTCCTGCTGCAGTCAGTCACGGTCGGACTGGCGGCCGCGTTCGTCATTACCCGGTTGTGGCCTGCAACGCCGGCGCCGGCGCCGACGCCCGCCAACATCCCGCCCGCAACGGCAACGCCCGCGCCGGCTGCAAGCTTCCCCAGCCCGGCCGGCGTCGGCCCGGTTTCCTACGCCGACGCCGTCGCCAAGGCCGCGCCGGCGGTCGTGAACATCTATGCCACGAAGTTCGTCGCCTCCACCGCCCGACTGGTCCAGCGCGACCCCCTCATGCAGCGCCTTCTCGGCGGCTACAGCATCGTGCCGACGCAGCGGCGGGAGCGCAGCCTCGGATCGGGGGTCATCGTCAGCGCCAATGGTTATGTGATGACCAACAACCACGTCATCGCCCAGGCGCACAACATCGAGGTTCTGCTCCACGACGGCCGGTTCGCGACCGCGCAACTGGTCGGAGGCGACGACGATACCGACCTTGCGGTATTGAAAATCGACCTGACCGACCTGCCCACCGTTGACCTGACCCACGGCGCGCCGCCGGTCGTCGGCGACGTGGTCCTTGCCATCGGCAATGCGGCCGGTATTGGCAAGACGGTGACGATGGGCGTGGTCAGCGCGGTCGGACGTCACCTGGAACAATGGGCGTCGGAGGAGTTCATCCAGACCGACGCCGCGATCAATGTCGGCAATTCGGGCGGCGCCCTGATCAATGCCCACGGCGATCTCATCGGCATCAATACGGCGGCCTCCAATGCGCGCCGGACGGGCACCGAAGGTATCGGATTTGCCATTCCGACGGCGACCGCCAAGCAGGTGTTCGACCAGTTGGTCGCCCACGGCGTGGTCGTGCGCGGCTGGCTGGGCGCCGAGTACGAGCCGGTGATCGTCGCCTCCGGCGGAGAGGTCAGCAGCGCGCAGCGCGGCGCGAAAATCGTCGCAATCTATCCCAACAGCCCGGCCGCGGATGCGGGCCTGCAGCCCGAGGACGTCATCACCAAGCTCGACATGGCCGAAATCGCCGATCCCCTGGACCTGCGCAAGCGGGAGGGCGCGATCGCTCCGGGAACAACCGTCCACATCACCGGCCTTCGCGCCGGCATTCCCTTTGAAACGGACGCTACGCTCAAGCAACGCCCGGTCGTCAACCAGCCCATGATTCCGATGAGCTGAACGCGCGTGCCGGCCGGGAATGCCGGTCAGTTGGTCTGACGGTAGCGGTCGCGCAGGGTCGACACCCGCGAGACGTAGACCTGGGTTTCATCAAACGGCGGCACGCCACCGTACTTGGTCACGTTTGCCGGACCGGCGTTATAGGCCGCGATCGCGCGGCGTTCGTCGCCCTGGAAGTTCTTCAACTGCAGCGACAGATACTGGGCACCACCGCGGATGTTCTGGACGGCGTCGAAGGGGTTGTCCACACCCATGTCGTCGGCCGTGCCCGGCATCAGCTGCATCAAGCCCTGCGCGCCCTTGTTCGACAACGCATTCGGATTGAATGCGGATTCGGCATGAACCACGGCGCGCAGCAGCGATTCATCCAGGCCGAATTCAGCGGCCGCAGCGGCGATCTCGGCTCGATAGGCGTCGCGATTGAGGCGCACCGACGAGAAGTTCACCTTTGAATGGACGTCGCAGGCGAAGCACGTGGAGATATAGGTGAAGAGCACCTGGTAGTGCTTTCCGGCGGGACGGATGTTGGTGTACTCGGTAATGCCGTTGGCCTTATTGACTTTGTACACCGCGCCCCGCAGCACCTTGGGCGACTCGGACTTCGCCACGGGCGCAGCTGATGCCGTACCGGCGGCTGGCGGCGTTCCCGCGGAAGCGGTGCTGTCCTGGTAGTTCCATTGGCCCGGCTTCGCATTCGCCGCCGGCGCACTGCCGGGCACAAACCCGGGCGAGGACGCGGCGGGCGCGGTCGCCGCGGTGACTGGCCTGGCATTGTTTTCTTTGTAGCCCGCCACCTTCACGCAGTTGGCGTATCCGGCGGGTTTGTTCGTATAGGCCATCTCGCCGTTCTTGCCACTGCAGCGAAAGAGTTCGCCGGCAAAAGCGGGCCAGGCGGCGCACGCCAGCGCAAGGGCGACGAGCCCACGGATCAGGCGGTGGTGGCGGCGGTTTTTCATAGGTCCCCAAACTCCGGAGGCCAAGTTTCTGACAGGAAAGGCGAAATTCCAAGACCATCCGGCCGTCCCGGGGTTCCCCGGCAGCAACTGGCGATACGGGCAATCTGGGCGTAAACTATCGCGTTCACTCGATTTTTTGGTTTCGCCCCCATGCCCGGCAAGCTTTTTATCAAAACCCACGGTTGCCAGATGAACGAGTACGACTCGTCCAAAATGGCGGATGTGCTCGCTGCGGCGCAGGGTCTGGAGCTGACCGAAAATGAGGCTGAAGCGGACGTCATCCTGATCAACACCTGTTCCATTCGCGAGAAGGCGCAGGAAAAGGTGTTTTCGCAATTGGGCCGCTGGCGTGAACTCAAGCAGGCCAACAATAAGCTGATCATCGGCGTCGGTGGTTGCGTCGCGTCACAGGAAGGCGACAGCATCGTCAAGCGTGCCCCGTTCGTGGACCTGGTCTTCGGTCCGCAGACCTTGCACCGACTGCCCGAGATGATCGAAGCCAAGCGCCAGTCGGGTAAACCGCAGGTCGACATCAGCTTCCCCGAGATCGAAAAGTTCGACAACCTGCCGGAACCGCGCGCGGAAGGCCCCACGGCGTTCGTGTCCATCATGGAAGGGTGTTCCAAGTACTGCACGTTCTGCGTCGTGCCGTACACGCGCGGCGACGAAGTCAGCCGCCCGTTCGACGATGTCATCGCCGAAGTGGCCGCACTGGCGGAACAGGGCGTGCGCGAAGTGAACCTGCTCGGGCAGAACGTCAACGCCTACCGCGGTGCCATGCACGAAGGCGGTGTTGCGGATCTTGCGCTTCTGATCCACGCGATCGCGCAGCTCGATGGCATCGGCCGCATCCGTTTCACCACCTCGCACCCGCTGGAGTTCTCCGATTCCCTGGTCGAGGCCTATGCCAGCGTGCCCAAGCTGGCGAACTACCTGCACCTGCCCGTGCAGGCAGGCTCGGACCGGATCCTCGCCGCCATGAAGCGCGGCTACACCGCGCTGGAATTCAAGCAGAAGATCCGCAAGCTCCGCGCCGTGCGCCCGGATATTTCTATCTCATCGGATTTCATTGTCGGCTTCCCCGGTGAAACCGATGCGGATTTCGACAAGACGATGAAACTCATCGAAGACGTCGGCTTCGACCAGAGCTTCAGTTTTATCTATTCCAAGCGCCCCGGCACTCCCGCGGCCAACCTGGAAGACACGACCCCGGCCGAGGTCAAGAGCCAGCGACTGCTGCGCCTGCAGGCGCATATCAACGAGAACGCCGCCAGAATCAGCCAGGCAATGGTTGGCACGCGCCAGACCGTGCTGGTCGAAAAGCCCAGCCGCAAGAATGCCAGCGAGCTGACCGGCCGCACGGAAAACATGCGCTACGTGAACTTTCCCGGCCCCGCGTCGCTGATCGGCCAGTTCGTCGACGTGGTGATCACCGAGGCGCTATCCAATTCGTTGCGCGGCCGCATCGCATCCGCCTGACACGGTCCTCGCGCATCGCGTCCCTGCGGCCGCTATCGCGACGATAGCTGCTGACGCACTCAAGCAGGCGGCACTCAACCGCCTGTCACCTAGGCCATACGTCATGGTTCTGAACCACGCCTAAAGCGTTCAGCTTCGCGCTGCGTGGCGGTTCAGCTGCTTTCGCCCATATTTCGCCCGCCGCAGACACTGCATGGGGAAAGCACGCGGCGACAACACGACGACCCCAAGGGACTATCATGAAAAAGAATATTGCTATTAGTTTGATGCTCGCCCTGGCCGCTTTCAGCGCTATTCCTGCGACAGCCCTCGCCGACGGCCTCTTTGTCGAAGGTCGCGTCGGCCGTTCCGACTTCGACAACTACGGCCTTGACGACAATGACACCGCATTCGCCATCAACGGCGGCTATCGCTGGGGCGCGTTCGGCCTGGAAGCCGGCTACGTGGATCTGGGCGAGTTCGACAGGAACTACATCGGCGCGGGCAAGCACGGCGTCAGCATGGACGGCTGGACCCTCGGTGCAAACGGCCATTTCAACCTCAATGAGCACTGGTATCTGTCCGCCCGGGCCGGTCTGTTCCACTGGAACGCCGATATCGACACCATCCCGGTGAACGGCCCGCGCATGAAAGGCGATACCGATTCCACCGACTGGTACGCCGGCGTCGGCGTCGGCTACGACATCAATGCCAACTGGGGCGTGGGCATCAACTACGACCACTATGCCGCTGAGAAGGGTGTGTTCGATTTCGACGTGAACAAGATCTCGCTCAGCACCGAATATCGCTTCTGATCGCACGCTATCTGTGACATCCACGACGGCCCGGAAGGGCCGTCGTCCGTTCAGGCCGGCACGAAACGAAAAGGCGTTCGCGCAAGACCCTGGACGAATTCCATCCACTGTTATCCGGACACTGAAAAATGAAGAAGTATCTTGCGGCGGGCCTGGCAGTGGCCCTGTCACTCATCGGGTTCGCCCCGTCTGTCGCACTGGCTGACGGAGCCTTCATCGAAGGTCGCGTAGGCCGGTCCGACCTCGACAGCCTCGGCTACAACGAGAGCGACAACGCCTTCGCTATCAACGGTGGCTACCGCTGGGGTTCTTTCGGCGTGGAAGGCGGCTATGTGGACCTGGGCCAGGTTGATCAGCTCTACTACCTGTCGCCCACCTTCCACAGCAGGGGCTCGACCGAGCTGTCCGGTTGGACGCTCGGCGGCAATGGCCACTTCAATCTCAATGACCACTGGTACCTGTCGGCCCGCGCCGGCCTGTTCCACTGGAAGGCCGACTACCGCTACCTCGATTCCGACGGCACGCGCGGCGCCGGCGATATCACCGACACGGACTGGTACGCCGGCGTCGGCGTCGGCTACGACATCAATGCCAACTGGGGCGTGGGTCTGAACTACGACTACTTCAAGGTCGGCGCGGGCAGCTCCAACAACGTGGACAAACTGTCGATCAGCACCGAATACCGCTTCTGAGCCCCCCCGTCGACGCCCCGGCAAGGGGCGCCGCCGGGCGCTATGCCCGGGCGTCGCGTCGCTGACGCATCGCCCCCGCTAGGCCGGCTGGCGGTCCTGTGATTCAATCACACCGCCGGCCGGCGTCATTGGTCCGGCGGCGCGCTATCGGGAGCCTGGCCGCATGCGAACTGTTTCGCTGGCAACGTTCCGGAACCCCTTGGACAGGGGGTGCGCGGCATGAGCCAGAAAATCGAGCGTGCCAAGGTCCTGGTCATCGACGATCAGGTCGTCATTCTCGAAGCCTTACGGCGCCTGCTGTCCGCCGACGACCTGGAAATTCACCTGCACAACGACTCCGCGAGCGCCGTAGCGAAGGCTCGCGCGATCGCACCGGCGGTCATTCTCCTCGATATTCACATGAACCCGATCAACGGCCTGGACGTGCTGCGCGGCATCCGCGCGCAGCCCGAGCTGGCCGACGTGCCCGTGGTGATGCTGTCCGCGGTGGAAGATCCGGAAACCAAGGTCGAAGCGTTCAAGTACGGCGCCAACGACTACGTCGTGAAACTGCCCAGCCCCCTGGAACTCAACGCCCGCGTCCGCTACCACGCCAACGCGCTCAAGGCCGCGCGCGAGCGCGCGGAAGCCTACGAGGCGCTGCTGCGCAGCCAGTCCGAGCTGGAGCAACGCAACCGGTTGATCGAGCAGATCAACCGCGAGCTGGCCGAGTCGGTGCTGACCGACACCTTGACCGGTTTGCGCAATCGCCGCTTTCTGAAATTGTTCCTTGACGAGCATACCGAGTCCCGCCGGGCCAGCCACGAACGCCGCCGCGCGCCGGCGCGCACGACGGTATTCCTGATGGATCTGGACCACTTCAAGCAGATCAACGACCGGCTCGGCCATGACGCCGGTGACATCGCCCTGGTCGAGACCGCGGCCCGGTTGCGCTCGTCAGTACGGGCGGACGATGCCGTGTTGCGCTGGGGCGGCGAAGAGTTCCTGATCATTGCGCGCTACTACGACCTGGATGAGCCGACGGCCGCTGCACAACGCCTGCTGGAGGCGATCGGCGGCTCACCCATGCAGCTGGGCCCGCACCAGGAGACGGTGACCTGCTCGGTCGGCTATGCACCCTTTCCGTGGGTGGGCGAAAAGCTGGCGCAGGCATCCATCGAGCAGACACTCAGCCTGGCGGATGCCGCCTGCTACCTGAGCAAGACAGCCGGCCGCAACCGTGCCTTTGGCGTGCTGCCCGGACCTGACGACGCGCGTGCCGCGCGAATCTCCGGACTCGGCATTTCGCCGGCGACGCTGCGCAGCGAAGACGGACGCGGCGTGCGCCTGGTGGAAAGCGTTGGACCTGCGATTGGCAGGCTGGACCTCGCCTCGACGTCCGGGTAGCGCTGCTTCCGCGTGCGCGCTACCCTCGCGCCCCTATGACAGCGCCCCTCTCCCATCGCGACTTTGCCCTCCAGCCCGACGATGTCGAGCGCCTGGCCAACCTGGTTGGCCCCTTCGACGAACACCTGCGCCAGATCGAACTGCGGCTGGGGGTGGAGATCAACAACCGCGGCAACCTCTTCCGGGTGATCGGCGACGATCGCACAGTCGAGCTGACCATGCGCCTGCTGCATGAACTCTACGCATCGACCGAGACCGAAACGCTGGATGCGCATCGGTTGAACCTGTATCTGCAGCAATCGGGTGTTGAAGCCCTGCACGAGCGCGCCGCCGAAGGGGCGCAGGAAGTCGTGATCCGGGTCAAGCGCGGCACCATCAAGGGACGCGGCCCGAACCAGGCGCGCTATCTCCATGCCGTGGCCACGCACGACATCAATTTCGGAATCGGGCCGGCCGGTACTGGCAAGACCTACCTCGCCGTCGCCAGCGCCGTCGATGCGCTCGAAGACAATCGCGTGCAGCGCATCATCCTGGTCCGCCCGGCCGTCGAGGCCGGCGAAAAGCTGGGCTTTCTGCCAGGCGACCTGACCCAGAAGGTCGATCCCTACCTGCGCCCACTCTACGATGCCCTCTACGAGATGCTCGGGTTCGAGAAAGTCGCCAAGCTGATCGAACGCAACGTCATTGAAATTGCCCCGCTGGCATACATGCGCGGACGCACGCTCAACGACTCCTTCGTGATCCTGGACGAGGCCCAGAACACGACGGTGGAACAAATGAAGATGTTTCTTACACGCATCGGCTTCGGGTCCGTTGCCGTCGTCACGGGCGATGTCACCCAGATCGACCTGCCCAAGCACGTGCGCTCCGGCCTGCGCGATGCGATCGATGTGCTGCGCGGTGTCGACGGCATCAGCTTCACCTTCTTCACCGCGCGGGACGTCGTTCGCCATCCGCTGGTTCAACGCATCGTCCGGGCGTACGAAAGCCACGAACGCGGGGCGAAGGAGTGATCCACTCCGCGCCCGCCGCCCGCCCATGAACCTGAGCCTGCACGTCTCACGCGCCAGCGGCCTGCCGCGCGCGGGTGTACCGACGCGCGCCAGTTTCCAGGCGTGGGTCGAAGCGGCACTGCGCGTGGCCCGTCGTCGCCGCGCGGCGGAGCTGACCATCCGCATCGTCGATACGCCGGAAGGGCGCGAACTCAACCGCACCTACCGCCAGCGCGATTACGCCACGAACGTGCTGTCCTTTCCGGCCGACCTGCCACCCGGACTACGCCTGCCGCTGTTGGGGGATCTGGTGATCTGCGCACCGGTCGTCGCCCGCGAGGCGCGTGAACAGGGCAAGGCGCTGCGCGACCACTATGCCCACATGACCATACACGGCACCTTGCACCTGCTCGGCTACGACCACATGGCGGATGACGAGGCCGAAGCAATGGAGACCCTGGAGCGGCGCGCGCTGGCCGGGCTGGGTATCAGCGATCCCTACGACTGAAACGGCGAATCACGCTTCCATGCACTGGAAGGTGAGGACGTAGTCGGGATTGAGCGAGGTTTCCTGGCCGAGGCTGATCGTGCCCGTGCGCCGCAGGTGCAACTCGTCGCGATGCAGCCGCAATTCGTCACCGTCGCCCAGGCGGACCCAGGTACCGTTGGTGGAACGGTCCCCCAGCACCCAATGGCCACGCTTGTATTCGATCGTCGCGTGCGTCCGCGAGACCCACTCGGCGTCGATCATCAGATTATTGCTGGCCTCGCGACCGAGCGAGAACGGTGGTGCCAGCTCGTCGATCTCGTACGACTGGCTGCGATAGCGCAGCAGCAGCCGCTGTTTGCGCGGCCCCTGCTCCACCAGCTTCACCACGCGCTGCACGGTGGTCACGTTGGAGGTGTCTTCCTGCCACATCACGTCGACGATCTCGATCGGCAACAGTTTGCCCGAGACCCGCGCCGTTCCCAGTGCACGCGTGCGCAACGGCCCCACGTTGGTGACGCCCGAAACAGTACTGGCCGTGGTGACGATCTGCTCACGCTTGGCCAGGGAGCTCATGCGGGCGGCCGTGTTCACGGCATCGCCGTAGACGTCGCCGTCTTCGAGCAAGGTGTCGCCATGGTGCAGGCCGACGCGGATGGCCAGGTTGTCGCGGATGAACGCCGGGTCGCTGGACACCCGCTTCTGCATGTCCGTCGCGGCCAGCAGGCCGTTGAGAGGCCCCGGAAACGTACACATGACCTCGTCGCCGATGGTCTTGATGACACGCCCGCCGTGATGCTGGGTAATCTCCCCCAGGACGTTGAGCACGCCGGATACGATCCGTCGCGCGGTTTCGTCGCCACGGGTCTCGAACAGCTTGGTGCTGCCGGAGACGTCGGCAAAGAGGATGGTCAAGGGCTGGCGCTGGGTCATCTCGGCGCGATCATAGGCGATTCAGCGGAGGTCCAGAAGCCCACCGGGGCGCCGGCCGCCACCTTCCGGCGGCGCAAAGCCCCGTCCTGGCGCCCGCCCCCGCAGTCGCCCCGCCGGGGAGCGGACCGCCAGGTCGCGGGGGACAACCCGACGCGCAAACCCGCCGAATCGGGCCGGCGCACCGCTAGTTGCTGAATTCCACCAGCACCTTGCCATGGCGACCGCCACGCTCGGCGTGCGCCACGGCCTGCTGTATCTCTTCGGCGCGATAGCGCGCCTCCACCGGCGTGTGCAGGTTGCCCGCCAGCACGTGGCCGGACAGCGCGTCGTACATCAGCTTCGCGTCGGCGTAGGGCATGGACTCCACGGTACGGGTCAGCCAGAAGCCACGCACGGCGATGTCGCGGAAGATCAGCTGATCCGGCCGGACGATGCATGCTTCGCCCTGCATGCCGCCGTAGTTGACCAGGGTGGCCCCGTCCGACACCGCGTCCGCCAGGCGTGCGGTCGCGGCGCCGCCAACGGCGTCCACCGCCAGCGCGACGCGTGCACCGCCCGTCTGCTCACGAACCCGGGCTGCCAGGTCGTCACCATCGCGCAGAACGGCCGTAGCCCCCAACGCCATGAGCTCGGCGGACACGTCGTCCCTACGCACCACGCTGATCGAGCGGATCCCGCGCAGGCGCGCCAACTGGGTGAGGCTGCGGCCGACGCCGGAATTGGCCGCGTTCTGAATCACCCAGTCGTCTGCGCCAAGCGCAACGAACCGTTCCAGCAGGCAGTGCGCGGTCGCCGGATTCACTTTGAGCATCGCCAGCTGGAGCAGGTCTGCCTGGCGTGGCACCGGCATGACCTGGTGCGCAGGCACGCACTTGAACGCCAACCAGTTGTCACGGCACAGGTAGATGACGCGATCACCGACGGCGACGTTCGCGACACCCTCGCCGGTCGCCACGACCACGCCAACGGCCTCGGATCCGGGCACGCCGACGCCGTCCGCGCGCCGGGCATAGCCGCCGCGCAGCGTCAGAATGTCGGCCGGGTTGATGGGGAACGCCTGGGCCTGCACCAGCACTTCGCCGGGCCCCGGCGAAGCCGGCTCGGGGACATCCACGCACGCCACGACCTCGCTGGGGATGCCCGTCCGGGCAAACTGGATCTGCTTCATCGGTTCCGTCCTCGGCAATCGTCGCCCTCCCACACCCGCAGCGCCCCCTTCGCAGAGGTGCGCTGCAACCGCGGAAGGGCTCGTCAAAAGGTGTAGCGCCAGGAAAGGCGCACAGTGCGCGGCTCCACGGGATGGAAATGGATGTCCGCGACAGGATCCGTTTCACCGGTCATGCGTGACTCGTAAAAATAGGTGATGTCGTTGTCGTCACTGTCGAGGAGGTTGTGCACCTCCAGCCGCAGCGCCGCGTTCGTACTGATGGCGTAGTTGACATCCAGATTGACGAGCGTGGTCGAGCGGGAGCGCACGCTGCCGTCCTCCACCAGCGGTGCCGGGCCGAGATAGCGGTAGCGCAGGCCACCGGACCAGCGGCCGCCGTGGTCCACGTAGATGCCAACGGATGCCACTTTCTCGATAGCACCGGGGATGGCGTCGCCGGCCGGATCGAATTCCGTGAAACGCGCCTGCGAACGCGCGAAATCCGCCTCCAGCCGCAGCCACGGCAATGGCCGGTAGGTCAGTTCCGCCTCGATACCCTGGCGGCGCGAGGCGCGGCTCGCCTCGGTCGAACCGCCGTCGCCGGAGAACACCAGTTCCGATCCGATGCGCAGCCGCCAGAACACGGCACTGAGCATCAGGTTTGGCACCGGGGCGTAGCGGATTCCCACTTCCTCGCCGCGCGTGGGCACGATGAGATCCAGTGGCTGCGCAGGCTCGGAGGGGGCCAGCGGATTGACGCGGGTGGTCGCACCGCGCGCGTCGTTCGAATGGAAGCCGCGCCCCGCATTGGCATAGAGCGCCAGCGGTGCCACCGGGGAATACATCAGACTGAACTTCGGGCTGGCCCGGAACTGGCTGGCAGCACCGGAATTGGGCGACAGCAGGCTGTCGACGTCGGCATCGTAGTAGTCACCGCGGAGGCCAACGACGCTGTGAAACGTGCTGGTCCACTGACTGCGCAGGCTGGCATGCAGGCCGGCGGATGTTTCCGCGACCTGGTCCTGCCGCACGACACCCAGCGTCTGACGCGCCCGCGTGTGATAGAGCCCTACGCGATCGATATCGTCGATGCGCAGTTCGGCACCGGTGGCCAGTTCGTGCAGGACCTCGCCCGAAGTCCACCGGTGCGAATACGTCAGCGCCCCGCCGTAGTAGGTACGATCGTCCGCCTGCGCGAACTGGTCTCCCTCATCCGGGTGCTCCAGCAGGTAGGTGAAGTTGGAGAACAGGTCGAGCCGGTAGCGAACCGCGTAGGCGTTCGCCTGCCATTCGCCGGTATCAGTCGCATGCGTCACATCGGCCACGAGGGTATGTCGCGACGTATCCCCTCCAAGGTCCGGGTCGATCTGACCGAACCGCCCGATGCGGCCGGATTCAACCGCCCGCAACGGGACCTGGTCGCTCGACGCCCAGCGATTGCGGTAGCCCAGGTATGCGATGCCCCAGCGCGTATCGGCATTGCCCTGGCGGAACTTCGCGATGACGGACGCCCGCCGGGCGTCTTCGGGCTTTTCCCAGGGACCGTCGTTGCGGCCCAGGTCCACCCCGAGCAAGAGCGACCGGTCGTGGTCGAACTCGCCCGATCCGGCCGCCAGTACGCGGGCGAAGCCGTGCTCGCCGGCCGTGACGTCGACGAATGGCCTGGAAACTTTATCCACATAGCGAATATGCGCCGCACCGGCAGACGAGAAATCGCCGTCGTCCGCCGCGTAGGGGCCCTTTCGGTACTCGATGCGCCGGATCAGTTCCGGGATCAGTCCGTTGAGGTCGTTGTAGCCCTGCCCGTGGCCGTGCGTGCGCAGGTTGTTCGGCACTCCGTCGATCGTCGTGGAGAGATCGGTCCCGTGATCGAGATTGAATCCACGCAGGAAATACTGGTTTCCCTTGCCGTTGCCGCTGTGCTGGGTCGCAACCAGGCCCGGCATCACCTCCAGCACCTCCGCCGGACGTGACAGCGGACGTACGCGCAGATCGGCCGCCGTGACGATACCGGCCGATGCAGCCTCCACGCCGGGCTTGGCCGCTTCGCCATTTACTTCGTCGACATCGATCGCGGATAACCGCGTTTCGGCCAGCGGCTCGGCATGCACCATCGGTGGAACGCCGGCGACAGTCGCGCAGACGGCCAAGGCCAGCGTCGCCCGACGGGCGATCGACCTAGGGGCCGCCGGAACCTGCGGCAGCGCCACACCGGGTTGATTCGTTCTGACCGGCGCGGTCATCATTTCCTGCTCCCGCACGTCATTTCTCCACAAAAGCCCGTTCAAAGACATATTCACCGGGTGTACCGATGCGCGGCGAGGCCGTGAAGCCGCGTGCATCCAGCAGCTCGCGCAGGTCGGACAGCATCTGGGGGCTGCCGCAGATCATGGCGCGGTCGCGCGCCGCGTCGAGCGGCTCGATACCCAGGTCCCGCATCATCTGGCCGCTCGCCATCAACCGGGTGAGCCGACCCTGGTGCGCGAAGGGCTCGCGGGTGACGGCCGGGTAGTACAGCAGCTGGCGACGGATCGTCTCGCCCAGGTACTCGTGTTCGGGCAGCCCGCGCGTAAGGTAGTCGCGATAGGCCAGGTCCGATTCGTAGCGCACGCCGTGCGCCAGGACGACACGCTCGAACCGCTCATAGGTCTGCGGGTCCTTGATCACGGCGAGAAACGGCGCCAGGCCGGTGCCGGTCGCCAACAGGTAAAGGTTGCGCCCGGCATGCAGGTCGTGCGTGAGCAGCGTGCCTGTCGGCTTGCGGCTCACCAGAATGTCGTCACCTTCCCGCAGATGCTGCAGCCGCGAGGTGAGCGGACCATTCGGCGCCTTGATGCTGAAAAACTCCAGCTCCTCTTCCCAGTTCCCCGATGCGATCGAGTAGGCACGCACCAGCGGCTTGCCATCGACCGGCAGCCCGATCATGACGAACTGGCCGTTCTCGAAGCGAAGGCCGGTGCCACGCGTCGTGGTGAAGCTGAAATAGGCCGGCGTCCAGTGTCTGACGCGCAAGACCCGTTCCGTGTCAAAAGCAGTCATCGTTGTATTTCCTTTCGATCCGATGCGTTGAACACACGGCATTGCGATGCGGAGCGCGCGTCGGCACAGGGTCATCCCCTTTCCTTACGCAGCCGCCTCCCGTACCGGATGCCGGCGATGCGAGCGCGAGGGCATCAGGCCCCGATGCCCAGTGCGCGCTGGAGGAACCAGAAGGTGCCCATCACGGCGATGCCGAATGCGCTGGCCATGACCAAGGCTGCCCGCGCCGGCCGCCACAACGAAACGGACAGCACGACAGGTACGGCCACCACGAGAATGGCCAGCTGGCCGATCTCGACGCCAATATTGAAGCCCGCGAGACTGGCAAGCCTGCCTGTCTGCGGCAGCGACAGCTCCTGCAGCAAGGTGGCGAAACCCAGGCCGTGCAGCAGGCCGAAACCGAACACGACGCCCTTCTCGAACCGGTCAGGTACAACCGGCCACAAGGTGTTCAGGGCCATCACGACGATCGACACCGCAATCGCTGATTCGAAGAACCGGACCGGTGCTGCAACAAGCCCCAGCGCCGACGCCCCGAGCGTCAGGGAATGCGCCAGCGTGAACACCGAGACCAGCTTGGTCAGTTCCCACAGGCGGGAACCCAGGCCACGGGCATCCGTCTTCGGACGCCGCCGCGGCAGCAGCACGGCGATGATCAGCGTGCAGACAAAGAGGATGTGATCCGGCCCTTCCAGGATGTGGTGCATGCCATGGACGACAAATCCGCCGAAGGAGGTCGCCATTGCGTTGTCGTCGAAACGCAGCGCGACGGTACGCTGCTCCGGCGAAGCCACCAGCACGGACGCCGTCGGCTCGCCCGCATTCAGCGTCACTATCGCACGGTGCTTGAGATTCCGCTCGAACAGAAACGAATAGCGCAAGTCAGCCGACGTCAGCGCTTCCTTGCAGCGCATGCCCTGCTGTACGACCGCAAACGTATCACCCTGCCGGTGCAACACGCTGAGACCTATCGGCGGAACTGGCGCGCAGGATGCGCCGTCCTGGCTGATCACGACATGGCTTGCCAATAGTGTCGCGAGGCGCGCGGATTGGTTGCGCAATTCGCCCCAGGTCACCGCGCCGTCGCCGTTGGTGTCCAGGGTGACGGCGTCGTTGAGATCGAACAGGGAGACGTCCCACCGAACGTCGATCAGCGATTCCTGCGCCTGCAGGTACAGGTAGCTCGTGCTGGGGCTATGCGCGGACACCGTCCGCACCATCCCGCACAGGGTCAACAGCAGAAGAAGAATATTACGGAGCGGCGCCATGCGAGGATGCCTCCGGTCCGACAGCGAGCTGACGCACGAGCGCCGGATTGGCAGCGGCAACGGGAGCGAGCCACTGGCGAACGGCCGTTACGGCATCCACATCGTTTGCCGCCAGTCCGGCGCGCAGCAGCAGCTGCGCATCGGCCGGCGTCTTGACCATTTGCCAGTTCTCCTTGGCCAGGGCGAGGGCTCGCGCGGCATCGTCGAACAGATAAAGATTGGCGCGGACTTCCTCGTTGAAGTACGGCGGATCGCCACGCAACGCGCTATCGGCAAATCGCGCCTTCAGCGCCAGACGACAGGCGTCGATGTCCCCCGGCGACGTGACTTGCAGCGCCAGACATCGCCGGACCGCGCCATTGAGCGTGTCCCCATCGTTCGCCAGCACGGCCAGCGCGTCCTGTGCGCGGCCCTGTTCGAGCAGGAAATCGGCATACGGCAACAGCACGTCGGCACTGTCTTTACGCAGGGCGAGTGCCTCCTTGAAATAGATATCGGCTTCGTCGATCCGCTCCAGGCGCACCGCGATATCCGCCAACGCCGTCAGCGCCCAGATCCGCTCATCCACCGCCGACGACGGAATCTCGTCCAGCGCGGACCGGAGCAGCGCCTGGCCTTGCGCGATGCCGGACGTTCCCCCGCTGACAGCACCACGGCACAACTTCCACGAATGGACATTGAGCCGCATCAGCGCCTGGCAGTGCGCCAGCGCGGTCTCATGGTCGGCTTGGGCGGCGCTGATCATCGCCAGGCTGAACCAGGCCTTGGAATACGCGGGATTGGCACGGACCACCTGCAGATAGTCTGCCTTGGCCGCATCGAAGCGATGGAAGTACTGGTGGATGTCGGCGCGCACGACCAGCGTCGCCAATGGAACGTCCGCGCGCGACAGCCAGGGCTGGATCGCCGATTCGGCATAACCGTAGTAGCGCAGGTTGCGGTCGCGCCTGGCCACATCCAGATAATGGCTGGCCAGTTCGGTCGCAACGGTGACATCCGTTGGCGCGGCATCCCGCTGCGCCTTCAACCCGTCGATGCGGGTCTGCTGGCCCCGCAGCGACGCGGGCAGCTGGACGAGGACTTCGCCGTCGTCGGACGGCACGTAGGGTTCGGCCGCATCGGCAGAACCGGTGGCGGTTGCGGCCACGAGCAGGCCGCACAACCAGTTGCCCAATCGGATCTTCACGGCAATCACTTCCAGACAGCGCGGCGTGCGCAGATACAGCGCACCGTCGCTCGAATTCGGCAAAGGGGGTGGATACCCGTCCGGACGCGACGTCCGGACGGGTTGCATCGATCCGCGCCATTGGCGCGAATCGCCTGCGTCACTTACTGCGGATGGATCGGTGGTGCGAGGTACGGGAACGTGGTGCTGTTGGGCACGTCGTTGCCGTGCACGCCATCGAGATCGCCGGGCGCGTAAGCGATAGGTGCATGGAGGTTGAACCAGAACATCAGGTCGAGGTCATCGTCCAGCGCACGGCCGTTCGGCGACTTGGTCGGCTGGGTCGGATCCAGGGTCAGCGTGTCGGGGATGATGATGCCCATCAGCCGATCAAGCGTTTCCCCCTGCAGCCCGAACATGGTCCGCGCCGACTGCTCCGCGACCGCCTTGAAGTCGCGCACGTCGTTGTGCGGTTCGCTTGCATTGAAACGCTCAGTCATGTTCTCGGGAATGTAGACGCCCTTCACTGCCGGATTGCCCACGCGCTGGATCTGCTTCCACCCGCGCTGGCCAAGCTCCTCGGTGGTTGCCCACAGACGCAGTGGCTGCCCGCGATAGACCGATGCGAGCGGAATCTCCACCACCAGCGCCGACACCGCGAACCAGGCGAAGCGGTCGGTCTTGGTGCGGAATCCGTTGGCCATGCCAGAGAAAGTGCGATCGGATGCGACCAGGTCGAAGAAGAACGGGTCGTCGCGCAAGCCGGCGAACGCCTTGGTGCCGTCGCGCCCCTGCAGAATGATCGGATCGAGCGGCGTCTTGCGCACCTGCGTCGTCGGCGTGACCTTGCCGACCAGCGGTGCCAGCCCCATCGAGAAAGTCGTGCGGAAGGTCTGCGTGGTCAGGCCCCCGTGACCATCGGGATGCGCAAACGCATTTTCCTTGGAGAAACGCGACACGATCTCACTGTCAGCCCGCGCGTCATTGTCGCTGTCGATCTTGAAGACGTAGCGGATGTCTGGCGAGAAAATGTAGGACTTGGAGATCAGCGGAACCGCATACGGGTTCACCGCCATCACGAACACCAGCTTCGAAGGATCACTGGGGCTGATGAAGGCCCAGAAGTCGCCGATATCCGCGGTCGGATAGTTGACGATCTCGGGCGATTCGCGATGGTCCGAAGCCATGGCGGTGGTACTGCAGAGCAACGACGCGACAGAAACCGCCACGCCTTGCACGAGCGCCATCAAGCGCTGGGTCGTACTGGATTTCATTCGTGAAACTCCATGATGGGCGACGCGACCGCGCCCGGAACAGGTGTGCCCTGTCGCGGCGCGCGGCGGCCTGGCTCTCGGTTCAGTTCGGCACCGACGTCGGCGGGGCAACGTAGGGGAACACGCTGCGGCTGGGGACATCGTTGGCAGGCACACCGTCGAGCTGGCCCGGCGCATAGGCGAGTGGCTTGTCGAGGTTGAACCAGAACATCAGGTCGATGTCGTCATCCAGCGTGCGGCCGTTCTGCCCCAGCTTGACCGGCTTGGTCGGATCGAGCAGCAAGGTATCGGGCACCGTCAACTTCAGGTAACGCGCGATATCCGGCGGCTGGACGTTGAAGACCTCGACGAGCTGGTCGGCGATCACCGCGCGGAAATTCCGCGGATCGTCCTTCGGATGCGTGGTGTTGAACTTGTAGCGAAGCTTCTCCGGAATGAACACCGCCTTCAGGGCCGGGTTGCCCTGGCGCTGCACCTGCTTCCACTCGCCCGCGCGATTGAGCTCCTCGGTCGCCGTCCAGGTATTGAGCGGCTTGTTCTTGTAGATCATCCGGCTCGGCATCTCGACCACGATTGCGTGGACATTCGAGCCCCAGTTGCGGTCCTGCGCACTCTGGAATTTCGGCTGCACCTTCGCCAGCACGCGGAACGAATCCACGCTGTCGAAGAAGAACGGATCGTTGCAGGGGCCGACGAACACCTTCACGCCGTGGGATTCGGTGATGATCGGAGCCGGCGGTTCAGGGAACTGCTGGCTGAACGGCGTGACCTCGCCTTCCACGTTGAACGAGTCGGAACCGATCGTGAAGCGGGCGTTGTAGACCTGTCCTGGCACGATGCCGACGCCCGGCACCGACGGCGGGAACTCCTCCTTCGAGAACCGGAAGACGATCTTGGCGTCGTCGCGATAGTCGCCGTTGTTATCGATATGAAATACAAAGCGCGAACGGGAGTCCATCACATAGGTGCGCGCAATGGACGGGATCGAAGCCGGGTTCACTGTCAGAACGAAAACCAGCTTGCTCGGATCGTTCGGATTGACGAACGCGTAGTAGTCGGTGATATCCGACCCCGGATGGGCCGCCGCTTCCGGCGACTCACGGTGATCGGATGCAAGCGCTGCGCCGCTCGACAGTGCCGCACCAGTCAGCGCTGCACACAGGATTTTCCGCAGATGATTCCTCAAACCCACGATTTTCTCCTTCGGAAAGGGCTGACCGTCACGCTGTGGCGGCAGTGGCGACACCGGCAGTTTCCGGCGCCTGGACCGAGCTCAGCCCGAGTTGCTCGGCGTAGTCCTTGAGATCGAAATAGGCCTTGACTGACTGGATCTTTCCGTCCGCGACGCGGATCAGGTCGATGCCCGGCAGTGCCAGCACCTTGTGGGTCGGCAGATGGAAAGGCGACTCACCACGGTTGGTGCCGCGCATGATCCACTCAAACGTGCCGAAATCCGGGCCGGTGCGCGTGAACGAGACATCAAAGCGCAGATCCGGGAATGCACCCAGAAGCTGGCCGACATACTCACCCATCGCACCGAGTGTGATCGGCTCCCCTACCAACGGATCCCAGTACGTCACAGAAGGCGCGAAGATCTCGCCGAACAGCGCGAAATTCCGGGTCTCCCATGCTTCGATATAGCTCTTGATCAATGTGTCTGCGTTCACGCGCACACTCCTTAGGTTGTCAGGCCGATGCTGTCTCGACCATCTTCGAAATGACTTCCGCCATGCGCTTGGCCGAAGCCGGGTTCTGGCCCGTCACGAGGTTCTGGTCGACGACGACGTGTTCCTGCCACGGCGCGCCGCAGGAATAATTGCTGCCGCGCTGGGTGAGCTCATCTTCCAGCGAGAACGGCACCACGCCGGACAGGCCGATCTGCGATTCTTCAGCGTTGCTGAACGCGGTGAGCTTGCGGCTCTTGAACAGGTACTCGCCGTTCTTGTCGACGACATTGATCAGGCCTGCCTGGCCGTGGCAGACCGAGGCGACGATCTTCCCGGCGCTGTCGGCTTCGATCAGGATGCGCTGCAGATCTTTGCTGGTCGGCAGGTCGTACATCGTGCCGTGGCCGCCGACAATGAACACACCGGCGTAGTCGTCGGTGTTGATGGCGCTCAGCTTCAGCGTCGCATCGGCCAGGTGCTTGAACGGCTGTACGTCTTCGGCCTGCAGGCTGTTCGGATCGATCGGCGCCTTGCCACCGTTGGGCGAGGCGATGTCGACCTGGATGCCATTCTTCTTGAAAACTTCGTAGGGATGGCTCAGCTCCGACAGGAACAGGCCGGTCGCATTGCCGGTGTTGCCGAGCTTGTCGTGGCTGGTGACGATCATCAGGATCTTCATGGTCAAGTTTCCTCGCTGGATAGAAGTGTGTCTTGCAGCTTGCCCGTCCTAGGCGTTGACTCGCGCTTCAGACGTTTCCTGACGGCATGGCGAACGTTGGCGGAGATCGCCCGTACCATCGTGAAAGGGGACAGCAGTTCGCTGGTGCCCGTCAGCCCCGCGAGGAAGCGCTGCACGATGGTGGCCATCGTGTCGTCGCGCGTCGCGGCGCTGAACAGAATCTGCTGCGGCTTCGGCATGGGCTCCGCCCGTGCCATGTCGGCCATGATCTTGAAGTGCCCCCACACTTCGCGTTGCCGGTCGCGGTGATAACGCTCCACGCTCCGGTCAATGCTTTCCTTGCGGCCGCCAAGTACGGCATCAGCGGCATATTCGGCGAGCTGTATCGATGACAGGATGCCCCACGAGATGCCGAACCCGTGCAAGGGATCGGTCGTGATGAAGGCGTCACCCACCAGGGCGAGACCCGCCGGCGGTTTCTCCCGCAGCAACATCGAGTTCTTCGTGTTGATGCGGTATTCGCCCAGGCGTTCGGCGTTCTCGATATCCGGCGCGTCGGGCAGGTTTCGCACGATCTCGCGAAAGCTTCTGTCGCGATCATCCTTGAAGTCGTCGACGCGGTCCTTCGTCGGCATCAACGCGATCAGGGTCGTGTCGCCGTCGTTCGGGAACTGGTAGGCGATATACGGATCGAGCATCCACATGCGCGACACCGTGCGCGATTCATTCGGGATACCGCGGAAAAAGGCAAAGCACGAGAAGCGGTTGTTGACCCATTCGCGCGTCTTCACCTGCGCCAGCTCGGCGATCTCCGATTCGCGCCCGTCCGCTGCGATGACCAGCGAGCAGGGATAGTCGACGCGGCCGCCACCGGACACCTTCTCCGCACTGACACCCACCACCCGCTGGCTTTCGTCAACGGTCAGCGCGACGACACGCGAGCCGCCCACCAGCGTCACACCGGGCGTCGAGATGGCCTTCTGCCGGATCATCGGATCCAGCGTGAGGCGCCGCATGTTGATGGCGTGCTCCTCGTCGATCGGTGCGTTGGGTATCCACCCCCACCGCGTGGAGATCGCAATGGTGTTCTTCACGCCACCGGCGGTCATGAGGGCGTCGTACATGTCGAGCTTCTTCCACGCCTCCACGCTGCAGGGCTGGATGAAGTGCGTGCAGATGGGCTTGTGAAAATCGGCGTTGCTGCGCTTCTCGATCAGCGTGACAGGCACGCCCTTCTTCGCGAACGCGATGGCTGCAGCGCAGCCGGCGACACTGGCGCCGACGATGACGACGCCAGCCTTTGATGATTGCGTGTTCAACCGACCATCCTCCAGGAGAAGAGTATATTAATCGCATTCTGCAACGGCAGCGCCGTGCGACGGTGTCACTGCGGCAGCCTCGATATGCGCGTCCGGGATCGGCGCGCCGGGCTTTCCGTGCCATTTCTCCATGCGGCCCCGCGACGAGGCGTATCCCTTGCTGGCGGGAACCAGCGGGAAAACCTTGCCCAGGCCGAACGGCGGCATGTTCAGGTAGACGCATTCGTAGTTGCCCGGCGTGATCCGGTAGGACTCGTGATAGATCCCCACGTCGCCCTTCAATCCGATGCTGCGGAAGAACCATCCCCACATCTTGCGGTGGTGCAGCGACGCGTTTGAGGCGTACTTCTCCAGCGCGTCGTAGGACCGCCAGTACTGCACGAACACGATGGGATTCCCGGCGGTGCGGTATTCACCACCGAGGTATCCCGAGTCGCCCGTGAGCTTGCCCAGCTGCTTGACCATGGTGCGCATGGACCACGCCACCGGAAGCCACTTGTGTACCTTCCACCATTTGTTGATGCGCATGCCGATGAGGAGTACGACGAATTCCTCCTTCTCATCGACAGTGACGCGCTCCTTGATGATCCGGCTCATGCGGGCGCTCCTCAGCCAGCCGCCAGCGACGCGAGGCGCCCGGCGCGCTGCAATAGCGCGGACTTGAGCCAGTCGGGCAATGGTGCGGTCAGCGCTCCGGCTGCGTTGTCCGCATCCACGACCCAGGCGAAGTCGGACACGCCGAAGGCCAGCTTGGCGCGGTCACCACCCGCACCGACACGGTAGAAGTCGAAGTGCAGCCGCACGCCATTCTCGAACAGCCCTTCCAGGCCCATCACCACTTCGATGTCGTCGAATGGCATCGCCTCGCGCAGGTGCTCGATCCGGGTATCGATGCAGTGAAGGTCGCTGGTGGCGACGCCAGCGCGGAAGTAGTCGCTCGACAGGCCGAAGAGGAACCGGTCGAGAAGGCGACCCTGCCAGTGGTAGTAATTGGAGAAGTAGATGTTGCCGACCAGATTCGACTCTTCCATCGAGGTGGCGAATACGTGGCGTGCCAGCTCGGGCTCGATCTTCGGCGCTGCCGGTGCCCGGTAGAGCGCTCCCTTCAACGCCAGGCCATGGGTCGGTGCACCGTTGCGCTTGAGCGGGTCGCCGAACGGCTCTTTCGGCAGGTAGCCGTGCGCGAACCGGCTCAGGTAATCGGGCAGCGGCTTGAGCTCGACGGTGCCGTGACCGGTGATCTCGACCCAGGTCGTCGCCATGTTCGCGCTCGCCACCGGATGCTCAGCGCCGGAGTCGTCGATGCGGACCCAGTCGAAGTGCATGTCGATCGAGGAGTTCGCCGCGCCGTAGACGCGGCTGATCCACAGCCGGCCCTCGATGAGGTCGAGACAGTTCGCGTCGCCGACGATCGAAATGTTCGAGTGGTTGGTGACCATGCCCCAGCGACCCGATGCGAAATCGGGAACCAGGTCGACGGCGATCCCGGTGATGGCCAGCTCTCGGATCATGCCCATCCAGTCGGCGAACACCGGGAAGTTCAGGCGGCGACGACGGCTGGTCACTTCCTTGAACGGAACGCGGAAACGATGGCAGGTCTGCGTCTGGCCCTGCGGCCCCTGCGTGATGAAGGCAGTGACGCCGACGTCATCAGCACCGCGATCCAGCGCCGCGAGTACGGCAGGCAGCGCGGCGTTGCCCGGCGGTGGCGTCACGGTCGCCGGTTTGACGACGATGCCGACCATCTTGCGCCGCGGACGCGTCAGCACGACCGGGAAGGTCAGCACCTCGACGCCTTCGGCTTCGCCGGCGGCGCTCGCACGCCACAGGATCGCATCGCCGGCGGAACGGAGGATTTCCAGGTCCACCGCCGCTTTGCCAAGCGCCTTCTGGGCGCTTTCCACCGCGCACCAGATCCGCGTTCCGGCGTCATCGAGCGTGTCGCCGCGATGATTCAGCGCCGCGAGGATGCCCTCCCGCTTGTCACCCAGGAGTGCGCGCCACTGTTCTGCGCTCCGCTGGTCGACCGACTCGATGTCGCAGCCCTGCGCGCCGAATCCGCACACGCTCAGGCAATGGCTCAGGTCGTGTGACAGAGAGACGTTCAGGTCATCGGCCGGGAAGCCGACGACGGACGGCTTGCCCGACGCACTCCACTGGATTTCCAGCGCATCCAGCTGATCGCCCAGGTCCGGCGCGACGCGGTGAATGGCTTCGAGGAACAGCGGCAGCTCGCTCAGATGCCGGCGGCCCTTCTCCATCTGCGAGAGCCCGGGCACGAACGCCAGAGAGAACTTCGGGACGGCGATCTTGAGTGCCCCGCTGTGTTGCGACAGTGCATCATCCAGCAGCCGCGCATCGCGTTCGCTGGGATCAACCCAGTCGTCCGGCGTCGGCGCGCTGTCGTTGGCGACCGTGCGCTTGAGGCGGTAGCCCAGCAAGGACTCGATAACCTGTCCGTCTTCGGTGCAGGCGTGCACGTCACACAGCAGTTCATCCGACCGCCGGCCGGTGATGGTGTTGGCAACACGCATCGTGCCGCGGTTGGACTGTTCGAGATCGTGCAGGTGCAAGGTGTCGATATGCACCGGCAGGTACTGCCCCTTCTCCGACAGCTGCGCAGTCTGGAGCAATGCGTCGCGGAACGAAGGATCACCCAGGTGCAGCCGCGATGGCAGGTCGGCATGGAAGTAGGTCGATTCGGCACCACGACGGACTGCCGTGAACGAGCCGCCCCACCCCATTTCGAACACCTGCTCGATCCGCTGGAACACTGCGCCCTGGAACAGCAGGCCGCCGTAGAGGTCGATCATCGGGTCGAGCATCGGCACGGGCTCCGCACTGCGACTGGCCAGCGACGGAATGCCTGCGTCGTGCGACGGCGGTGCGAACACGACGGTTCCAGCGAAATGGTCGCGCTTGAAGCCGGTCTGCTCGGTGCGGATGCCGACACGGACTTTGAGCGGCTGCGCGTCATCCGTGCGATCGAGCACCAGGGCGTGCAGCTCGATCCGTTCGCCGGCACCGCCGTTGACGACGATCGGCCGCTCCAGGCTGACATTTTCGAGCGACACGGCGGACAGGTTTGCGCGGTCAAGAACCGCTCCAGCCAACTGCGCCATCGCTTCCAGTCCGAAGACCGTCGGGAAGAGATAGACGCCGCGGTAGTAGTGGTCTTTCAGGTACAGGTCGCTATCGATGGACAAGCGGGTGCGGCAGACCAGCTCGACGCCGGGTTCATGCGCGATGACCTCCTCGACAAAGCGGCGATCCCGGTGCAGCGGCGCCAGGTCGCGCGCGATCGGCCAGGTGTCGAGCCCACCCAGACGGCTGGCGACGACGATCTGGCTGGCCGGTTGCCGCCGCAGCGCGCAGGCCAGGAAGTAGTCGACACCCTGGTCCTTCGGAATGGCATCGATGCCCATTTTCGCGAGCTTGTCGGTACTACCGAGCTTCGCGCCCATGCCCACTTCGGCCCAGACGCTGTAGGCGACGGTGACGACATCCACCGAGGGATGCCGGGCACGGTGCTGCTGCAGGACCAGGTCCAGCGCCTCGTTCGAGAAGGCGTACCAGGCATTGCCGGGCATCCCGGTAAGGCCGATGATCGAACCCAGGCCCACGATGAGCTTGAGCGGGCTCGCATCCAGCGCAGCAACGAAGTTCAGCGCGCCCAGCAACTTCGGTGCGATCTCGGCCATGGCCTGCGCGGCGTTCACCTGCTCGGCGCGGCGCGGCTTGTTGACGCCGGCACCGTGCACGAAACCGCTAACCGGGCCAACCTCCGTTTCCACCTGGCGTACCAGCTCGGACACTGCGCCGGCATCAGCGATATCGCAGGCGTAGTAACGTGCCGTAAGACCGGCATTGCGGAACCGCTCCAATGTCGCGGCAATCTCGCTACCGGACCGCAACGCCTGATCGGTCGTGGTGCTGCCGACCAGCACCGTGCGCACCCGCGTCTGCCGTGCGAACGCGAGCGCACATTCGGCGGTAATGCCCTTGCCGCCGCCGGTGACGATCACCACGTCGTCGCCGTTCCACGGGATGTCACGTGGCGGCATTGCGGCGGCGGAAACCACCGCCATCCGCCCGATGTGCCGCCCACTCTCGCCGTCGTGGAAGCTGGCGACGTACCCGCCGTCCACGGCGAGTTCCGCGGCCACGCGAATCGCGACATCCACCGGCGCCATCGCCTCTTCGATGTCGAGTACGCGAATTTTCGCCGTGGGTCGCTCCAGGTGCAGGCTGGCGGCAAATGCGCGGGCACAACCCTGCGCGATGCCCGTGACGCCGACGTCTCCGCGCCCCAGCGTCGCCAGGGCACCGGACTGCACGATGCTCACGGAAGCACAGCCCTGCTCCGCCGACACGACGGCGATATCACTCAGTCGCTCGACCACCGGCGCCAAGCTGTCGTGATTCGCGACCCCATCGGCAGGCCGCCGTGGCAGCACGGTAATCAGGTGCTGGATGCTGCGGGCAGGACGCGACCTGAGTGCGGCGTGATCACCGGCAATCACCTGCGCGCCATGCCCCTGCAGGTGCTCGGCGATCGCGTCCCCGACCGCGGCATCAGCCTCGTCACGGGCAATGAATACGGTGGCACCGTCAAACTGGCGCAACAGGGAGACATCCGAAACCTGCAGGGACTCCGGCTGCAACGTCAGCTCGAAACCACGCACCCAGGATGGCAGGCGCGCCGGGTCGATCGGGGCGCAGCCGCGACCACCGGCGCCGAGGACTTCGGCGTTGCCGGGGTTGCCAGCGCGTCGAGACGAGTAGCAATTTCGCCCAGCGTGGCGCCCGCCAGTTCGGCGGAATCCACTTTTCCGGCCAGTCCACACCGCGTGGCAACGTCGGCGAGCAAGGCACCGACCTTGATCGAATCCATGTTGAGGTCGTCGATCAGGCGCAGCTCCGGCGTAAGCCGGTCCGCGGCGAAGCCCGTCATCTGCGCGACGGCATCGCGCAGGACAGTCATGGCCGCCGGTGCCGAAGCGGACGTCGACGCCGCTGGCGCAGGACGCGCCGGCCCGGCCAGCGCATCCATGCGTGCCGCGATCTCGCCGAGTGTCGAGCCGGCCAGTTCGCTCGCATCCACCTGCCCGGCGAGACCGCACTGGCTGGCCACCTCCGCCAGCAGCGCGCCGACTTTGATCGAATCCATGTTGAGGTCGTCGATCAGACGCAGGTTCGGCGTCAGGCGGTTGGTGGCGAAGCCGGTCATCTGCGCGACGGCATCGAGCAGGATCGGCATCGCCGAGGCCGTGCTGGCGTGGGTGACAGGCGCCGTGACGGCGATGCTCTGCGGTCCGACCAGGGCGTCCATGCGAGCAGCAATTTCTTCGAGCGTGAGGGAAGCCAGCTCGCTGGCGTCGAGCTGCCCGGCGATACCCAGTTCAACGGCAGCGCGCCCGACCAGGCTCCCCGCCTTGATGGAATCGAGGTTGAGGTCATCGACCGGGCGCATCGACAACGCGATGCGCTGCGCGTCGAATCCGGTCAGCTCCGCCGCAAGGCGCACCAGCACCGATCGCGTCGCGCCGCCCGTGGCCGCCGCCGGCGTGGCAACGGCCGCGACGGCGGGTGTCGATGGGGCGCTTTTCGTGACGGAGGCGGCCGGCGCGGCAGGCGTGGCCGCCAGCAGGCGCTCCACGATGCTGCCGCTCGCGGACACCGCGGCCGACGCCGCCGGCACAGGTGCGGTACCTGTGCCGGAGTGGCGGATGTCCGCCTTCATGACTTCCGCGATGAAGCGACCACGGTCCGAGAGGTAACGCTGCAACTGATCGATGGCGCTATCGATGGAATCACCACCGCTGCTTGCCACAGCCACCGGCGACGCCGCCGCGAAGACTGGCTCGAGGCGCGGAACCGGCTCTGCGAGCGGCCGCTCGCAAGGATTGACGATGAACTGCTTCTGCGCAGCCGGCACGAACGGGCGGACCAGCCGGTTGGCGTGGAGCTGCGTCCAGCGAACCGCAACACCATAGGCATGGAGACAGGCCAGCGCCCAGTGGAAGTCGGCGTGGCGCTCGGCTTCGCCTTCCAACGGCAGGCAGAGCGTGTCACCGCCGTCGATGCGCGAGATCAGGTTCGAGAGCACCCTGCCCGGCCCGACTTCGACCAGCAGCTTGTGACGGCCGGTCAATGCCCGCGTCGCAGCCACGAACTGCACTGGCTTGAGCATTTGATCGGCGAAATAGCGCGGCAACGCGACCGAGTCGTCGACCGTGCCGGCCAGGCAGGCCGAGTACACCGTGGCGCGCAGCGCCTGAGGCGATGCGGGTACCGGCGCCTGGGCCAGCAGCCGCTCGGCTGCTGGATTCATCAGCTCGGAATGGAATGCATTGCTGACGGGCAGCAGGCGGGCGTTGATGCCCTGCTGCTGCGCCTGCGACACCACCGCATCGATGGCGCTGGTGTCGCCCGACACGACGACCTGCTCGGGACTGTTGACGTTGGCAACCACCAGGTATCCGTGGGAGGACGCGGCGGCAACCAGCGTGTTCGCCCGCTCGAGCGCACAGGCGAGACTCGCCATCGCGCCGATGCGCTCGGCGGATTCGGCCATGCAGCGGCCACGCACCGTGGCCAGCTGGATCAGGGCCTTCGCATCGTAGGCACCGGCCGCGTGGAAGGCGGTGAGCTCGCCCAGGCTGTGACCGAGTACCGCCGCCGGCTCGACGCCCAGACGGCGCAGCCGCTCCAGCCACAGCAGCGATGCCAGCACGATCGCCGGCTGCGCAAGCTGGGTCTGCATGAGCGTCTCGGCCAGTACCGTCCGCTCGGCCTTGAAGGGGTACAGGTTCAGATTGGGATAAATGGCATCGAGCAGCCCCGGCGTGCCGACTTCGGCTGCCCAGGCGTCGGCTTGCTGGGCCAGTGATCGCGCCCAATCGAAACGCTCGATCAGGCTGCGCGCCATGCACAGCTGCTGCGAGCCCTGGCCAGGAAAGACGAATCCCAGATCTGCGCTTCGCGCGCTGTTGCTCAGCGTGTAGCGGTGTTCCCGGTCGACCACGATGTCGCCCTGGCGCAGCCCGCCCTGACTGATGCGCTGAATCAGCTGATCCAGGCTGCTGAGCAGATCGTCGTGAGAAGAGGCGACGACACTGGCACGCCACGCCTGCCCCGCTTCGATGCGTTCGCAAAGCGAGGCCGACAGGTCGGCCAGCTCGGCGAGGCTGATATCAACGGCCTCGGCGCGCACGCGGCGTACCTGGGCGCCCAGTTCGGCGGCGTCGATCGCCGCGAACACGAAGAGCTCGGAATCCTGCGAGGAGCTCATCACGGCGCGCTCGTCGATAGTCGGCGCGAGGTGCGACTGTGGCGCGGCGGGCGGCGCCGTCACCGTGACGTGCACGTTGATGCCGCCGAATCCCATGGCCGAGACACCGGCGCGCATCGCGCCGTCGGGTGCGCGCTTTTCGCCGCGGAGCAGCGGATAGATCGCGCGTCCGTCACCCTGGAAAACGTCGTGCGGCTGTTCGCAGCCGGCCGTCGGCGGCAGTACGCGCTGGTTGACCGCCATGACGCCTTTGATGAATGCACCAATACCGGCGGCCGCCTTGGTGTGTCCGACGATCGACTTGAAGGAGGTCACGCCGCAGGTCCGCACCGCCGAATCACCTTCGGCAGTGACGGTTCGCGATATGGCCGACAATTCCACTTTGTCGCCCAGCGAGGTGCCGGTACCATGCCCTTCGATGAAGTCCAGGGGCGATGCGTCGAGGTCGACGGACTGGTAGGCGCGGGCCAACGCAATCGCCTGGCCGCTGATGCTCGGCGCAGTGATGCCGCCGCGTCCGTCGGACGACATACCCCACCCGTCGAGCACGGCGTAGATCTTGTCGCCATCGCGCTGCGCGTCGGCCAGGCGCTTGAGGCCGACGAAGCCACAGCCTTCACCGGGAATGAAGCCGTTGCCGCGGCTGTCATAGACACGCATCTGCGTGGGCGAGAGCGCACCGGTCTTTGCAAATCCCACCAGCTCGAACGGGTCGAGGCTGATGTCGACGCCGCCGGCGATCACGAAGTCGGCCTCACCGGCCGCCAGGGCAACGGCTCCGCTGTAGACGGCAATCAGCGAGGAACAGCAGGCGCCGTCCACGACATAGCCGCCGCCGTTGAGATTGAGATAGTTGGTGATGCGACCGGCGATGGTATTGGCAAGACCGCCGGCAAGCGTGTCTTCGTTGACCGGCGCAAAGGCGGACTTGAAGACCAGTTCCATGTCTTCTTCGAGCGCCTGCAATGCCGATGCCGGCATGCCGCAGTTTTCCGCCGAGGCGCGCAACGCGCGCCGGACATACGGCCAGCGCAGACGCAAGGTATTGGAACGCGTGAATTCGCCGGTCAGTGTATTTCCCACGATGACCTGCGTGGTTTCACCGGGCAGTCGGGAAGCGTCGTAACCCGCATCCGACAACATCTGCAACGCCGTATCCAGCGCCAGCCAGTGGGCGAGATCGGTGGCGTCATAGGTGGTTTTCGGAATCCGTCGGCCGGCCCAGTCGAACTCGTAGCCATCAATCACCGCGGCGCGCAGGCCGTAGGTTTTGTCCGGCGTGGTGCGGTCGCCGTCGTGATAGTCAGCGATCGGCAGACGCACATCCGGCATGCGGCGGAACTCGCGTCGTGCAGAAAGGATATTTTCCCATAGTTGGCGCGGCGATTCCGCACCCGGATAGCGGCAACCGATGCCGACAACAGCGATCTTTTCCGAAGAACCTGCTGCATCCGTCCGACTCTTGCTTTTCCGTACTGTGTTCATCGAGGTAAACCTTTCTGGTTGCCCGATCCAGGGCGCCCACTGCGTCCCGGACAACTTGAGAGAAACACTTCCCTGCACCCCGTGCGACGCACGGGGTGAGAACGAGAAAAGAGAACTATTTCGCATATTGATCGGCCTGTTTGCCGACCGTTCAAGAAACGCCGATGACCGCACCTTGCACACGCGACCGGATCGACCTTCCAGGAACCGTAGCATACACATTATTTGGTCGACCGTTCAAAAATAATGACATTTTGCTATCTATTGCAACGAAAGTGGCCTTTTAGAGCGCACTAACTAGGCAAATTCATTCACGGAACTTTTACGGAATATGTAGCGAAGGGAACTAGTTAACGTTTCTCGCAACAGGGAAGCGACAGATATGGCCACGTTGCGTGAGTGTTGGACAACTTCGTGACGAAAGCGCCACAGGGGACTAGACCGGAAGGGGAACACGGATCTGCAGCGGGGGTATTGAAAGCATTTGACGTCTCAGATCCCGCGACACTTTCCCGGGCGGAACTGCGAAACGATTGTTGGCCACGCATATGCACAGAACCACTTGCAATCGAAATGGCAAAGGGTTGGGATACCAGCGTCGGCCAGGGGGGCCGACCCAGTGTGCAGGGAGGCCCGGGCTGACCATCCCGCGCACCGTCGTCCGGTTAGTGGACGAGCGCACGACCACTGAGAAGTCCAATGGCCAGAGAGAAGAGCTTTGACATCGCCGAAACCACCCGGGAGGTCATGCATGTGTTTCGCCGTCGCGGCTACGAGGCGACGTCGATAAAAGATCTGGAAGCCGTTACCGGACTGAAGGCCGGCAGCCTGTACAACACGTTCGGCAACAAGCACGAGCTGTTTCTCACCGCGCTCGACTACTACATCGAGCACATCGTGACGAAGCGGATCCGCCAGTTCCTGTCCGGCGACGATCCGATCGAGGACATCCGTGCGCTGTTCGTATCCACCTATGTGCACAAGCTCGGTGACTGCCGCGGCTGCCTGCTGACCAATACGGCGGTGGAGATCGGCAATCTGGACGAACGCACCCGGGACAAGGTCATCAAAGGCATGCAGGCGTTCGAGGTGGAATTTGAACGGTTGATCAAGAAGGCCCAGAGGATGGGACTGGTCCGCGCCGGCCGCAGCGCGGCGGTGCTGGCGCGGCACCTTCTGCTCAACTATCAGGGGCTGCTGGTCATGGTGAAGCTGGACCACAGCAGGAAAACCCTGAACAGCTTTGTCGACGGCATCGTCGAGTCGCTACGGGCATAGCAAGTGTGGCCAGGCTCAGGCGGCCGGCACGGGAAGCCGCGCGATGGCTGGCGCGGCAGCATGAGGAAGGCCCCGGCGACGGTGTGCGTCGCCGGGGGAAGCAGGATCAGGCCAGCGATTCCGCCGCGGCAATGATGTCTTCGTCGCTGGGCAGCACCAGGAAGGCCGCGCCCGCAAGCGGGGTATAGGTGTCGACACCGACCACGCGCTTCTGCGGCTTGGCACCCTGCCCACCCTCGACGATCGCGGTAAAGATGCCCTCGCCCACGCCGGCCGAGCGACGGCCCTCGTCCACCACGAGGATGCGCGCGCAATCGGCGGCGTGACGTGCAATGGCCGATTCATTGAGCGGCTGCAGCCAGCGCAGGTCTACCACACGCACCTTCCAGCCGCGCCTGGCTTCCAGGGCGCGTGCAGCACGAAGACTCATCGGCACGGTGTTGCCGTAGCAGAAGATCACCAGGTCCGTCGCTTCCGGCGAATAGGTGCGTTCCTCGCCCAGGGGAATGTACTGGTCAGGCGCCGGATAGCTGGTCAGCCACTGGCCGTCACCGGCTTCGTACAGATCCTTGGTCATGTACAGCGCGATCGGCTCGAGGAAGGCGCATACGCGACCGTCCACCTTTGCCAGCGCCATCAGGGTGCGCAGCATCATCGCCGCGTCGTCGCCGCGGCTGGGGCAACCGACGACCAGGCCCGGGATGTCGCGCAGGGCGGTGATCGAGGTGTCGTTGTGGAAGTGACCGCCGAATCCGCGCTGGTAGCCCAGCGAGGCAATGCGCATGACCATCGGGTTGCGGTACTGGCCGTTGGAGAAGAACTGCAGCGAGCAGGCTTCGCCACGGATCTGGTCGCAGGCATTGTGGAAATAGGCCAGGTACTGGATCTCGGGCACCGGCAGCATGCCCATGTTGGCATACCCCTGCGCCAGGCCCAGGATCATGGTCTCGTCGAGCAGCGTGTTGAACACGCGCTGGCTCTTGAAAGCCTTGTGCAGCCCCTTGGTGACGGTGTACACGCCACCCTTCTGGGCCACGTCCTCGCCAAACAGCAGGGCTTCGGGATACTTGCAGAACAGGTCGTGCAAGGCATTGTTGATCTGGATGGCGAGGTGACGTGGCGCCAGTTTCTCTGGCAGCTTTTCGTCGCCACCAAAGACCGCTGCACGACGGTCCGCAAAATCCGTGCGCCGGGCTTCCGCATTCACGGCGTCCGGGTGATAGGGCGCGAGTGGCGCGATCACTTCGGCGAGATCGGTCAGTTTCGGGCGACGGTCGGCCTCTTCCGCCGCGGCGAAGCACTTCTGGCGCGTGCCTTCGTACAGCGCAAGCAGGGTTTCCTTGGTGTAGAGGCCCGATGCCAGCGCGATGTGCGCGGAGCGCAGCAGCGGATCAGTGGCCTCCACGGCCATCAGTTCTTCCACGCTACGCCATTCGATTTCGAAGTCGGTACCGGCGTGGCCCATGATGCGCGTAGTGCGCAGGTGCAGGAAGGTCGGGCGACGTGTCGTGCGGCAGTGGTACACCGCGCGGGCGACCTGCTCGTAACCCTCGGCGATATCCAGGCCATTGGCGTAGAAGTAATCCAGGTCACGGCGCTGGCTGAAACTGGCGCTGATCCAGTCCGTAGGCGTCTTCACCGAAATGCCGATGCCGTTGTCTTCGCACACGAAAAGCACAGGCGCCGGCAGCTTCTGGTAGGCGGTCCAGCCGGCGGCGTTGAACGCCGTCTGCGCGGTGGCGTGATTGGCCGAGGCATCGCCGAAGGAGCAGATCGTGATTGAATCTTCCGGCACCGGCAGCGTGTGGCCGATGCGGCGTGCCTGTTCGATCGCGACCGCCGTGCCCAGCGCCTTGGGCAGGTGCGAGGCGATGGTGGATGTCTGCGGCAGCACCCAGAGCGGCTTTGATCCCCACACTTTGTGGCGACCACCCGAGGCCGGATCGTCCTTGCTCGCGGCGAACGACAGGGCCGAATCCATGATCGGATCCATGCCCGGCAGCTTGCGGAACCGCTCGGCCATGAAGCCGCCGGAACGGTAGTGGAGGAAGGCCGGGTCGGTGTGACGCGTCAGGCGCGCAACCATGGCATTGCCTTCATGGCCCGACGAACCGATGGTGTAGAACACTTTGTTCTTCACGCGCAGCACGCGGGCCATCAGGTCCAGATGGCGGCTGACCAGTTGCGACTCCAGCAATTGCTGGAAATCCGTGGCATTGCACAGGCTGCCCGGCAGCACCGGCGCGTCCGCTGCGGGACGGGCGTGCACGGTGCCGTGCCAGTCGCGCACGAACTCCTGGAAATTCTGGTCGCAGACTTCGGCGCGGTTGACGTTTTTATGGCGGGCGGGAATCGGGGCGACGGCAGACATGGCTTGGCTCGGCTGATTCGCGTCGGTGAGAGTCACCGTGGCGCGGTGTGGAAAGGAAATTCGGTGTTGGCGATGCGACGGACTCTTCCGACCGGTCAAGCGCCCTGTGGGACGAAGCGTGGCTGCGCGCTTACGCGCTGCAGCCACTGCCCGATCGCGGCGTAGCGGGCAAGGTCGAATCCGCCGTCCGCGGCGGCATGCGTATAGGCGTACAAGGCGATGTCGGCGACCGTGAACCGTCCACCGGCAAAATACGGTTGCGCCGCAAGATGGCGTTCCATCACGTCCAGTGCCTGGTATCCCCGCTCGCGCAGCCGGTCCAGATCGGCGCGGCGCGCGTGATCGGCCGGCAGGAACTTGCAGATGTAGCGCGCGACGGCGACGTACGGCTCGTGGCTGTATTGCTCGAAGAACATCCATTGCAGCGCCTGTGCGCGTTCCCAGCGGTCGTCCGGCAGGAACGGCGAACCTTCGGCGAGATAGCAGAGGATCGCGTTGGATTCGGGCAGGCAGCGGCCGTCTGCCAGTTCCAGCAACGGCACCTTGCCGTTGGCATTCTTGCTCAGGAATTGCGGCGTACGGGTTTCGCCGGCCAGCGTATCGATCTCATTCCAGCGGAAGGGCTGGCCGAGCAGCTCTAGCAACAATTGCACTTTGTAGCAATTGCCCGATGCTTTCATGCCATGGACGGTCAGCATTGAAACCTCGACGAAGTGCGGCGGGGGATCAGCGGAATATCATCGCCGCGCGCGCCATTCCTCGCGCGTCTGGCCCCATTTCTGGACTGGCAGGTTTTCGAACGGCGGCGGCAGGACCGTCGAACCGAGCAGGCGGGACCCCAGCTTGCGCGCCACCTGCTGCGAGGGGATGTTCTCCGGATCGATGCAGTGGATGACCTCGGTCCAGCCCAGGTTGTCGAAGGCCCAGTCGATCGCGGCCGCGGCCCCTTCGGTCGCGTAGCCCTTGCCCCAGAACTCGCGGGCGATACCCCAACCGACTTCCGTGCCCGGCCAGCCTTCCGGCTGCCACGGTCCCAGCCGCCCGACCGGGCGTCCGGTGGCTTTCTCGATCACCGTGAACATCGCAAAGCCCTGGATCTGCCAGGCGCCTGCCATCGTCAGAAAGCCGCGCCACGCGGCAGCGCGGGGCTGCTTGCCGCCGATGAAACGGGCGGAAACCTCATCGCCCATCAGATCGGCCCACATGTCGAAATCTTCGCGCTGGGTGGTGCGAAGGATGAGGCGTTCGGTTTCAAGGCGCGGAGACATGTCAGATCCGAGGATTCGATGCCAATGGGCGTTGAGGGCCAGATCGCGGCGGCGCTCCCGCCGCTGGCGGCGCGGCCGGCCGCAGCGCTCAGGCTGCGGCGGCACGCAACCGCGGGTATGCATCAGAACGCGTTGATACCCGTGAGCTCGCGACCGACCACCAGCTGGTGAACGGTTTCGGTGCCTTCATAGGTGATCACCGATTCCAGGTTCAGCGCGTGGCGGATCGGGCTGTATTCAGTGGTGATGCCGGCGCCACCCAGGATGTCGCGCGCTTCGCGGGCGATATCCAGCGCCATGCGCACGTTGTTCCATTTGGCCAGGCTCACCTGGGTCGGCTGCATCTTGCCCGCATCCTTGAGGCGGCCCAGCTGCAGCGACAGCAGCTGCGCCTGGGTGATGCGACGGGCCATGTCGGCCAGCTTCATCTGCACGCTCTGCGTCGCCGCGATCGGGCGATTGAACAGGACACGCGTCTTGGAATACTCGGTGGCTTCGTGCAGGCAGGCGATGGCGGCGCCGATCGGGCCCCAGGTGATGCCGTAGCGGGCCTGGGTCAAACAGCCCAGCGGCCCCTTCAGACCCTTCACGTTCGGCAGGCGATTGGCTTCGGGAACGCGCACGTTGTCGAAGAACAGGGCCGAGGTGACCGAGGCGCGCAGGCTCATCTTGCGGTGGACTTCCTGGGCGGCGAAGCCCGGCATGCCCTTTTCGACGATGAAGCCCTGGATACCTTCGTCGGTCTGCGCCCAGACGATGGCGATATGGGCAAGATTGCCATTGGTGATCCACATCTTGGCGCCGTTGATGACCCAGTCACCGCCGTCGCGCTTGGCGTGGGTCTTCATGTTGGCCGGATCCGAGCCGCCATGCGGCTCGGTCAGGCCGAAGCAGCCGATGACCTTGCCCGCGGCCATCTGCGGCAGCCAGCGCTGGCGCTGCTCTTCCGAACCGTAGGCGTAGATGGGATACATGCACAGCGACGACTGCACGGAGGCAAAGCTGCGGATACCCGAATCGCCGCGCTCCAGCTCCTGGCAGATCAGGCCGTAGCTCACGCCGTTCATGCCGGCGCAGCCGTATTCCGTGGGCAGGGACGAACCCAGCAGGCCCAGTTCGGCCATCTCCGGGATCAGGTCCTGCGGGAAGATGCCCTTATCGAAACATTCGCCGATGATCGGCAGGACGCGTTCGTCCGTGAAGCGTGCGACGGTGTCCTGCACCATGACCTCTTCTTCGGAAAGAAGGGAACGGACGTCGTAGAGGTCATACGGGTTGAGCGTGCTGGCGGCCATGGCGTGGGATTCCGGTTTTTTTGCACTGCAACAAAGGAGCCCGCTATTCTAGCAGGCCCTTGCGAAAGAGGCAGGAGCCACTGCGCGTCGTTTCGCGCAGGCCATGCTGGCGCGCAGGCACCGAAAATCAGACACTTGCGTGTCCGGGTGCCGGCCGATTGGCACCACGGACCTCACCGGCGCGGGTGATACCGGCAACCATTCTGCCAGCGCCAGAACCACCGGGGAAACAGTCGACGATGCGGGTTCCGATTCTCACCTATCACGCGGTCAACATCGCCGGGAACGACTACGCCAGCAACGACCACGTGGCCTTCGCCGCCGATCTGGAAATGCTGCATGCCACCGGCTGGCGCATCGTCCCGCTGCACTGGATCGTCGAGCAACGGCTGGGCAAGGCTGACAGGGACCTGCGCCGCTGCGTCGCGCTGACCTGCGACGACGGCAGCGACTTCGACTACCACGACCTGGATCACCCGCAGCACGGGCGACAGCGCAGCCTGTACAACCTCCTGCTTGATTTCCGCGCCCGCCATGGCCGTGCGGCGCAGCCCGACCTGCACCTCACCGTATTCGCCATCGCCGATCCCTCGGCGCGCACCGCAATGGACCGCGCCTGCCTGATCGGCCACGACTGGATGCAGGAACACTGGTGGCGCGCCGCCCAAAGCAGCGGCCTGGTGGCGATCGAGAACCACAGCTGGGATCACAACCATCCCTGTCTGGCCAACCCTGGGCCGGCCGGCCTGGTGCGCGGCGATTTCCATGACGTCACGACAGATGCCAAGGCCGACCACGAAATCCGCCAGGCACAGGACTACCTCGCCGCGCGCCTGGCGCCACACCGGCCGAGCCTGTTCTGTTATCCGTTCGGGCACGTGAACGCGTTTCTCGCCGACGACTGGCTGCCGCGCAACGGCGAAGCGATCGGGCTGGCCGCTGCGTTCGGCGATGGTGCACAACCGGCGACCACGCAGAGCCATCGCTGGAATATCCCACGCTACATCTGCGGCTGGCACTGGAAGTCGCCGGCGGAACTGGCGGCGATCCTCGACCAGGCCGCCTAAGCCGCTAGAACGCGCCGAGTGCCTCGGCCATCGCGATATAGGCCTTGCGCGTGTTCGCGTGGAGCGGCTTGTGCCAGTGCGCGAGCAGGCGCTCCGGACCGACCGGCTCGAAACCGGCCGCCAGGTCGACCTCCCAGGCCCGGGCATCGCCGCAATAGCCGAAGTAGGCATCACAGCGGTCCGCAAAATGGCGGAATCCGTAACGCAGCAGATGCACCATGACGCCACCGCTGGCCGTCACCGCATCGCGCTGTTCCTGTGACATCGCGGCGAAACCGCGACCGTCGGTAAAGGCGCCACCCACCAGCATCACGCTGCCCAGGAAGAAGAACTTCACGTACGACAGCGGCACCAGCGCGCCGTCATCGCGGCGGTAGAACGCGATGAGATGGTGTTTCCACTCGGGAAACGCGTGGCCGAACTTGCGCTCGAACACGGCACCGACCAGCGGTGCGGCATCGTCCACCTCGGTCAGGTAAAGGAAAGGCGGTACGTCCTGGCTCATGGTGGGCGATTCCCCGCAATAGTCAGAAGGGCATGAAGGACTTCGCCTTGGCGGTCAGCTCCGCCAGGCGCGCCGCGCGCAGGGGCCGCGGCGTGTACACGATCAGCTGCGCAATCGGCGTGTCGACGAAACCGGCCTGGCGGTCCACCTCGTAGGCGCGCGGATCACCGCACACGCCGAAAAAGGCATCGTAGTCGTCGTGGTGACGGCAGAATATGTGGCGCAGCGCGTGCAGGTAGATACCGCCGGACTGGCGCACGCAGTCACGCTGCGCCTCGTCCATGGCCGCGACGGTGCGGCCGTCGGTGCAGGCGCCGCCGATGAGGGCAATATCCTGGCAATCGGTCATGTGCACGTAGCAGGCCGGCATGAAGTGATCCCAGGCCTTGCGATAGAGGCTCACGAAGTGGTGACGGAACGTCGGCACGCCCTGGCCGAACTTGCGCCGGAACAGATCGTCGGCAAAGGCCGGGCCGTCATCCACTTCCGTCACAAAGATAAAATCAGATATATCCATTCATTCACTCCTCTCGGATACCCCGGCGGCTGCGGCCGGCGCCGCGATGGCGGCGGGCGTGTCAGCCAACCAGGCCGACCACTCAGGCCAGAAAAACCACGCCGACGGCGTACGGCGAATGGCCGTGTCGAGCAGGTCCGCCAGGCGCTGCAGCGTGTCGGGCGCGTGCGGATCCATGGGCTCGCCGATCACGAAACGGCGGATGCCGCGATCAAGGTCGTATTCCATCCAGTACGGTACGACCGGCACGCCGGCGCCCCGCGCCAGTTCCAGCGTGCCGTCGGGAAAGCAGGCATCGGCGCCGAGCAGGCGCACCGGCTTCTGGCCGCGCGGCGCAAGGCGTGGCGGCATGTCCAGCACGCTCACCACGGCAGCACCCTCCTCCAGCGCCTGGGCCAGGCGTGCCTTGGCCCCCGGCCGGTAGATCACCGGCCGCTGGCTGATCCGTGCCACTTCGCCGCCACGGACGCGGCCATACCAGTAACGCACCGGCAAGCCCGGGTAATCGGCCTTGTCCCAGCGCGCCGAGACCAGTGCGGCCTGGTAGCCCGCCGCCGCGAGCGTGCGGAAGACCCACAGGCCGTTGCCGTGATGAAAACCGGCCACCACGAAATGACCGTCACGCGGCCACTGCCCCACCTGCTCGACGTGCCAGGGCAGCACGTCGCGACGCCGGCGCAGCAACGACAGGTACAGGTCGCAGGTATCGATCAGCCAGTGCAGCCGCACGCGCGCGCCGAACGCGACGGGGTCTGCGATCGGCAGGTAGTTGGGAGCATGCAGCTGCGCCGCGCGTGCTGCCTCGTCGAAGGCACCGAAGGAACGCCGGGACAACCAGCACAGCCAGCGCCACGCCAGTCGCCACGGCATCAGGGCCGCAACACCCGGCGCGATGACGAAGTGCCAGGCATCGGCGAACTGGCGTTTGAGGTGATCGATCACGCGGCAGGCTGACAGCGGAAATGGCCGGACATCATAGCGGATCCGCCACGGGCGCCGGCGCGGACGCCGTCACCGTGCCTGGTTCGATACACCGTGCGGGACATGCCCCGTCGCGACATGACGGCGCGCCGACTCGACATTGTTGCGGGAGTCGTCGAAGAAAATGTCGGCCCCGAAGGCTTCCAGGAACGGCCCCTTGTCGCGCCCCCCCAGAAACAGGGCTTCATCGATGCGCACGCCCCAGGAGCGCAGGGTCAGGATCACCCGCTTGTGCGCCGGCGCCGAACGCGCCGTGACCAGCGCGGTGCGGATCGGCGACTGCTCCAGCGGAAACGCGCTCTGGATGCGATGCAGGGCATCGAGAAAGCCGCGGAACGGGCCGCCGCTCAACGGCCGCGCGGCGTGCTCGGTTTCGTGCCGGTGGAAGGCATCGAGCCCCTGTTCCTGGGACACCCGCTCGGACTCATCGCCAAACAGCACGGCGTCGCCGTCGAACGCGATGCGCAGCTGCTCCGAGGCCAGCGTCGGCGCCTTGGAAGGCAGGATGGTCGCAGCAGCGACACCCGCCGCCAGAGCGTGGCTGACGTCGTCCGAATGCGCCGAGAGGAAGACGTCGGCCTGGAAGGGCTGCACGTAGTTATGCGTCGGCGCGCCGTTGGTGAAGGCGGCGCGTTCGATGCCCAGCCCGTAGTGTTCGATTGAATTGAAAATGCGCAGGCCGGTGTCGGCCGAGTTGCGCGACAGCAGGATCACCTCGACCCGCGGCACCTTCGCACCCGACCCGTTCAGCCGAAGCAATTTCTGTACGAGTGGAAATGCGATACCCGGCGCGAGGAGTTCATCCTCGTGGTCCATCTGGTAGCGGCGATACGCATCGAGCCCTTCGCGCTCATACAGCGCATGGCTTTCGCTCAGGTCGAACAGCGCACGGGAGGAAATGGCGACGACGAGGCGGTCGTCAACGGTGTCTTGGCGGATGGCGGTGGTCATTGCACGCAAGTTTAGCCTGCCCCGCACGGCGGGGCAGGCTCCGTGACATCACTCGTGGCCGGTCGCGAAGATGGACTCGGCACGGCGGAATGCGTTCCAGGCGTCCAGGCGGCCATAGCCGACCATATTGTTCGGCCAGGTGGTGATGGCGGTACCGCCGCAGCTCTGCGTCAGGCCATTGGTATTGGTGATGCCGGCCGTGATCGTCGTCTCGCGCAGGATCTGCGCTACGCGGGCCACATCACCCTTGAGCGCGGGGTTGGCCGACATCATCAGCGCCACCACGCCGGCCGCGTGCGGGCCCGCCATGCTGGTACCGCTCAGGTTGGCATAACCCGCCGGCGGGACGGCCGAGGGCACCTGGATGCCGGGCGCGGACAGATCCGGACGGATCAGGTTCGATCCCGCGACCGGGCCGCGCAGCGACAGGCTGGCAAGGCGGTCGCTGCTGTCGGTCGCACCAACGGCGAAAGCCGAGTCATAGATGGCCGGCGGCATGGTCATGCCGCCGCACGTAGTGCCACCATTGCCGGCGGACGCGACAAACACGATGCCGCCGGCAACGAGGTTGTCGACCGCCTGCTTGATTTCCTGCCCCGTCGTGCAGCCTTCCTCTTCCGGGCAACCCCAGGAATTGTTGATCACGTCCGGTGCGAGATCCGGGTTGGGATTGGCGCCGGCGAGGTCTGTCGGCGCCAGCAGCCACTGCATGCATTCGGTGTAGGTGGCCGGCGAGCCGTAGCCGTCACCGTCCATGTTGCGGCAGCCGATCCAGCGCGCGCCGGGCGCCACGCCGATCTGGTTGGTACCGCCGTCATCGCCAACGATAGTGCCCATGGTGTGGGTACCGTGCGACTGGCCGTCGCAGGCTGCCGGCGAATCCGACGGGCAGCTCGTGCCGCCATTGCTGTGAATCGCGTCGTGCCAGTTGTAGGCATGGGCCGCCGCCATACCGTCCCAGCCCCGGTACTTGCCCTTGATGGCCGGATGATCCCAGCGGTAGCCCGTGTCCTGGCCGGCCACCACGACGCCCGCGCCGTTGACGCCTTCGGCCCACACCAGCGGCGCGCGGATCTTGCTCACGCCCCACGCAATGCCCGTTGGCACCGGCTGTGCGTTCCGTTCGGCCACCGGCTGCGGCACCCGGTTGCTCACCGACGGATTGGCGTGGAGGTGAGTGACGTCCGCGCGCTGCGCCAGCAGCTCGAGCGTCGCGGCATCCGCCTTGATCCAGATCGTGTTGTTGATCCAGAAAGAGCGGTACTCCACGCCGCGGGCAGCGAGGAAGTCGACCAGGTCACCCTGGCGCTCGCGGGCCGTGGCCTGGAGGGTTTCCACCCAGGCGCGGCGCCGGGAGAGGTGATCCGCGTTCGGATCGAGCAGGCGCGGATCGGCCCGCCCCGCGACCGTGACCAGCGCCTCGACCGGCTCACCCTGCTGCGCGAGCGAACGCAGGGCCGGCTCGATCTTCGAGGAGGTCTGGGCGCCGGCAATGCCCGCAAGGCAGGCCAGCACCAGGGGCGATACACGCCAACGGCGTGGCGGAGCGACAGGGGAACGCTTCACGGCTACCTCCCGGACAATGAATTGAATCGTCGACTATACGGAGAAACGCCCGGTCGCCCCACCGCCTTCGGCCATCCGGCGGAGCATGTGACGTCGAGGGAAGGTCTGGACCAACTGGCCCAGACCTTACCCGTGCGCTTCACGATGTCGCAGCAGCAGGATCTTCCCACCGCGCCGGTTACCATTCCGGGCCACAGCGCGCACTCCGGGGAAACACCGACATGCCGGTGATCAATGTTCACGAGCGGGTTCTTGCGGCACCGCTGGATGCCGTCGGCGGCCTGATCGACACACTTGCCAGCGCCGACGATCGCCTGTGGCCGCGGGCGCAGTGGATGCCGATGCGCCTGTCCGCGCCGCTGGGCGAGGGCGCGGCCGGGGGGCATGGCCCGGTGCGCTACCGGGTCGAGCACTACGAACCGTCCAGGGCGGTGCGCTTCCGCTTCGAAGGGCCCCGCGGATTCGACGGCTGGCATGGCCTCGACGTCGCCGCGATCAACGCCACGGCCACGCGCCTGCGCCACGTGTTGCAAATGCGCCCGCAGGGACTTGCGCGCCTGAGCTGGCCGCTGTTCTTCCGCCCCCTGCACGATGCCCTGCTCGAAGACGCCCTGGCCTGCGCGGAACGCGCACTGGGCCTGCCGGTGCGCGTAGTGCCGTGGACGCGCCAGGTGTGCGTACTGCGCTGGATCGCCGGCCGTGGAAAAACGCCGCCGCAGATGTCCGGCAGCATTGCCGCACCCGGCGCATGAACATCCTGTTCGTGTGCAGCCAGAATCGCCTGCGCAGCCCGACGGCCGAGCAGGTGTTCGCGCACTACCCCGGCATCGAGACCGCATCCGCGGGCACCGACCCGACCTGCGCCAGTCCGGTGTGCCCGGACCTGCTCGCCTGGGCCGATGTGGTCGTCGTGATGGAGAATGCGCATCGGCTGCGCCTGCACCAGCGGTTCCGCTCCCAGCTGAAGGGCAAGCGCCTCGTCTGCCTGGATATCCCGGATGTGTTTCCTTACATGGACGAGGCGCTCGTCGCCCTGCTCAAGGCGCGCGCTTCGCGCTTCCTACGCTGACAGCGGCACCTCACGCAGCGCCAGCACGCGCTCCAGTACACCGTCTCCGAACGCGCGCATGGCAGGCAGGTCGCGCCGGTGCATGTAACCGATGTAGCAATCGCATGTGGCATTGGGACACCGCTGCACACCGCGCCGCTGCCGGAAACTGCCGTCGTAGAGGTTGCCCAGGTCGCGCTGCACGAAATGGCAGGGACGCACCGCGCCATCACCGTCGACGGAGAATGCCGAGTCTCCCGCCCGGCAATCGGCGCCGCGACTGGGCGGCGGCGCGAGATTGACCGGAAAATGCGGGTCGATCCGGCCCAGGCGCTCAATCTCGTCGGCCGAATAGTAGTCCCGCGGTAGCGGATCGAAGGCGTTGATCCACAGATACACCGACGGCGCCAGTGCGTGACGCATCGCTTCGATTTCCGGCAGGTCCTCGCGCCGGCCAACCATGCCGACACTGAAGCGGATGCCCGCATCGTGCAGGCGGGAAACCCGTGCGAGAAACCGTTCCCGCGTGATCTGCGAAGGATGGTAGGTGCACCACAACGCCAGCGTTGCGGGATCGGCGCGTTCAAGCCAGCGCAGGTTGCTGCTCAGGTTGGTCTGGATGGCAACACGGCGCACGCGCGGAGCGTGGCTGAGGCGCACCAGTGCCTCGACGTAGTGTCGGCGCACCAGCCCCTCGCCCCAGGGCGTAAACAGGATAGCCAGGGACTCCGGCGCTGCCTGTGCCCATTCGACAAACCGCGCAAGGTCCGCCGCATCGCGCCGGAGTGTCTCGCGGCTGTCGCGCCGCTTGGCGAACGGGCAGTAGCCGCAGTCGTAGTTGCAACTGGACAGGCGCCCGCGATACAGAAGCCGTAGCACGGATTCAGACCGCATGCGCGTACTCGGCCATGCGCTGCTGCACCGGCGCGGAATTGAGCCAGGGCCCGATCGCATCCGCATACGCCATGCCCTCCGGCGTCAGCGCGATATGCGCGGCATCGGCTCGCGCGAGCCCCGCCGCCTGCAGGGCGTCGATCTCGGGAAAGTCGTGCTGCGGCGTTTCCCCGAACCGCGTCGCGTAATCCGCGATGCCCAGTCCCGGCCAGGTCAGCAGCGACTGGATCAGATAACGGCGGCGCTGCTCCTCGTCATTGAGCACAAAACCGTGCCGCGCCTGTGCGAATGCTTCCGGCGCCAGTTCGACGTAACGGCGCAGAATCGCATGGATGCCCGAACGCGCCACGGCGTAGTCGTCGGAATAGTGCAGCGCGCGGGTATAGGACCGCGCGCCGCAGCCGATGCCGACCATGCCGTCATCCTGGCAACGGTAGGCCGTCGCCGGGGCGGCCGTGAGCGGCGTCGTGCGGAACAACCGCATTGACACCTGGTGATAGCCGGAGGCCAGAAGGTGATCGCGGCCGACCTCGTACAACTGCCGTCGCGCGGCGTCGGCGGGCTGGCGGGCCAGGCGATCCATTCCGGTCTGCGGCCGCACGTACAACGGGTAGAGGTAGATCTCCTCCGGCTGCAGCGCGAGCAGCTGGCGCAGCGACTGCACGAACGAGGCAGGCGTCTGGCCGGGAATGCCATAGATCAGATCGAGATTGAGCGTGGGGAAATCCAGCCGGCGGATCACGTCGACGGCATCCAGCACGGCCCGCACCGACGCCGGCCGCACCAGGGCTGACAGCTCGGACTCGCTGAAACTCTGCACGCCCATGCTGATCCGGTCGACGCCCGCCGAGCGGCACACGGAAAGACGGTCATGGGTCGCCGTTTCCGGACTGACCTCCATGCCGACGGGTGCCTTTCCAAGGTCCACCGTGAAGCGCCGGCCGATGACCTCGAAAAGCGTCGCCAGCTGGGCGGCCGTCAGATAGCTGGGCGTTCCACCGCCCAGTACCACCTGCGCAATGCGGTGATCGCCCAGCTGTCCGGCAACGATGGTCATCTGCCGCTGCATCTGGTCGAGATAGCGATCCACCAGGTCATCACCGGGCTGGCCAATGGCGAACAGGTTGCAGAAGCCACAGCGGTAGGTGCAGAAGGGAATGTGGAAATAGGCAAAAAGCCGGGAGCGATCCTCAGCCTGCCACGCGCCTGCCAGGGGCACCGCTTCTGCCAGCGCCCGGTACGCGGTCTTGTGCGGATACGAATAGGCGTAGGCCTCGAACGGCGACGCCGCCAGGCGTTCAAGCAGGTCAGTCATTGGGGCTGCCGGTCATTCGGGGGAGCTGGAAGTGCGCGTAGGGCACGGTCATGACGACCTCGTGCGCATGCCGGTGTCCGGTGTAGCCGTCTTCGCCATAGGCCGTGCCGTGGTCCGAGCAGACGATGACGAAGGCCGGCCCGCGCCGCCGCAGCGTGCGCCACAGGGGTGCAAGGGCCTCATCGACATAGCGCAGCGCGGCCGCGTGGCTATGGATGTCGTCGACCTCGCAACCAGCCAGGTAGTGATGATTCGGTTGGTGCAACGCCGAGATATTCATGAAGAGGAACAGCTTCCGGCGCGCGAAATCCGGATCGCTCAGGCGCCGGCAGGCCAGCGTCACCTGGGCTGCCGTGGAATCGGGTGCGACGACGGAAAACGCGGGACGCCAGTGCGCTTCGTCGAACAATCCTGGCAAATCGCGTCCCAGCGGCGTGTAGGGATTGAAAAAGCCGACCCCGCCGATGCAGACCGTGTGATACCCCAGGTGCGCCAGCGCCGCGGCAATATTGTCGCCACTGTGAAACACCGCGGTGTGTTCGTGGGTGGTTTCACTACCTGGAAAATACAGCGCGAAAAGGCGTGGATGCAGGCCGGGCTCGGCCGGTGTCGGCAGAAATCCGGCGAAGAATGCCCGGTGCGCGGCATAGGTGAAGCTGCCGGGCGTATGCCGCTTCTCCCAACCATCCGCGGGCAGGAAGGCACCCAGGTGGGGCAGCCGGCCGGCCAGGAATTCCTGCTGGGCCACGTCATAGCGCAGCGTGTCGAGCGTCAGCAGCACGATGTCGTGACTGCCGACGATCTGATTCATGTCGGGAATGGGATCAACCATGGGCCGTCATCCACGCTGCCTGGTCGTCATAGGTGCTATTGCCTTCGTAGCACAGGCCCGGCAGGAGGTCGCCGAAGGCATTCGCCTCCAGCACGTGTGCACCGCGATGGTCCACGATCAGGTCGAGGCCGATCGAATGGCAGGCCGGAAACGCGGACGCCGCCTGCTCGCCCGCGCGCGCCATGCGCGCTTCACGCCCTGCGCACAACCAGTCGGGCGCCGCACGCGCGTTGCCCAGGTGCAGGTTCGTAACGGCACCGCGGCTCAGCCGCGCCACGCGCTGGCGCACGCGGCCGCCGAACACGACAGCGCGCAGGTCGTAGTGACTTCCCGCGGCATCCGGCGTACGCGGCTTGGTGATCCACGCTTCGGCATAGGCCTCCTGCGCGGCGAGCCGGTCGACCAGCGCCGCAATATCGGCCCGACGGCGATACAGCGCCGGACGCAGATGATTGAACAGCCTGCCGTGCGGGCCCAAGCGGGTTGCACTCATGGCCGACACACGCCCGTCGGGACGTCGCTGCAGGGCCACTACGCCCGCCGCCGACGACCCGTAGCGCGCCTTGATGAACAACCGCGGCCATCGCGTGGCCGGGTAGTCACTTTCCAGCTGGTCGAACGACACGACCCGTCCCGCGAGCGGCGGCACCGGGACACCCGCTTCTGCCAGTCGCTGCTGGCAGCGCCATTTGTCGGTCATTGCCAGAATGCCGTCGACCGAATTCACCAGTGGCGGTACCGGCGCGGAGCCCCGCAGCGCCTGCGACACGCCGGCCAGCACGTGGGCAAAACCCGCGTACCACCAGTGACGGAACGACAATTCACCGTGCTGCAGCGGGTGCGGGCGGACACCGGGTTCGCCGCGGCGCTGCCAGCCGAGCGTGATCAGGCGGTCCGTGGTCGCCGCATCTTCGCCGGGCGAATCGATCTTGCAAGCCAACGGGTGGTGCCGCGCGAGCGCAGTGGCCAGGACCGATGGCCGCACCGCGAGATCCCGCCATTCGATCACCTGCAACGCGATACCGCGCCGCTCGAGCGCCTCGCGCAGCAGCAGCGTGCGGCGCGAGGCCGCGCGTCCGACGAGCAGCAGGTTCCTACTCGGCGACTTCAACGTAGCGTTCGTCGTCGTCCTGGGCATCATCGAGGATGACTTTCACGGGCAGCGCCTGCAGACGCGCCGCCAGGGGCGCCGAAATGTAGTGATGACTCACGTCCAGCGTCCGGAGCTGCGCGACGTAGGGGCTGTCGAGCAGGGCCTGGGCCCCTTCGTCGCCGATCGTCCCCATGGACAGATCCAGGTGTCCGATCTTCGGCAACCACGACTGCTTTGCCAGCCACGCCGCGAGCGCATCGCTGATCATCGCATTGCGCAATCCCAGGTATTCCAGCCGTTCGGGCTCGATCGCCTCGATGAGGCGGACATAGGTGTCCAGGTCGCCGTCGAAGCCGTAGTTGTCGTCGCCCAGCCACAACTCCAGGCGCCGCAGCGACGGTAGCCGGGAGGCGGCGATGGCGTTGACGACGGACGATGGCAGCCCCCCGCATTCGATCGCCAGCTCGCGCAGGCCGGCATGGTGGACAGGCTGGAATGAGAGATCGGTGCTGCCGCGGACCCGCAGCAGCTCCAGCGCCGGAAACGCCTCCAGCAATGCCGAATAGCCGGTCTGGATGATCCAGGAGATCTCGCACTCCTCGTAGGTCATGTCGCCGACAAAGAGGGCGGCCAACCGGGGCAACTGCGCGCGACGGGCGATCAGGGCGTTGAGGAAGCCATCCGGCGAGCGGTCCGTCGCCTCGGACCAGGCGCCGATGACCAGCGCCTGGAGCTGCGAGGCGTCGACCTTGCCGAGGAAGTCCGCCAGTAGTTCCTCCTGGCTTTCCTCATCATCGTAGTCCTGCGTGAGCCGGTAGACGACATCGCCCGGCGTGATCGCGTCGCCGTGGCGGAACTCGCGGACCGGCTTGCCGTAGAACGTTCCCAGGCACTCGTTGACCGTCATCGCCTTCCCTCGCGTTCGGACTTTGGAGGCCGAGCATAGCGACTCTGCGCGCCGCATTGCCATCGCAATGCCCGGTCAACGTCGTCGTCACGCCGGCGCGGCGTTGTCGCTGCCTGCCAGCCGCGTCATCACCGACTTTAGTGCCAGCGGCTTGAGCGGCTTGTACAGCACCGGGCACCCGAGATCTTCGCAAGCCGTGCGGACAGCTTCGCCGCGATCGGCGGTGATGAAGACGCAGGGAATCTCGCCGGCTTCGGCTCGCAGACGATGCAGTACCGCATCGCCGGTCACCTCGCCATCGAGATGGAAGTCGAGCAGCACCAGGTCTGGCCGGGATGCAACGACGGCCGCGAGGGCCTGGGCGCAATCCGCGGCGCACGACACGTCGCAGTGCCAGCCCGACAACAGCGCCTGCATCGCCTTGCGCACTGCCGCGTCGTTGTCGATCACCAGTACCCGCCGCCGCGGCGTACGTACCGCCGGCGCAGCCATTTCTGTCGACGCCGGTGCGGTCGCCGTGGTCAGCGGTACGCCGACACTGAAGCAGCTGCCGCGTCCCGGCCACGATCGCACGGCAATCGGATGGTCCAGCAGGTCGGCGATGCGCTGCGCGATCGAAAGACCAATTCCCAGCCCGCTGCCGCCGCGATCAAGGCGTCGGAATTCTTCAAAAATGACTTTCTGGTCATCCGGCGCAATACCGACGCCACTGTCCCACACCTGGATCCACAGCATCCCTCGCTGGCGCCGGCACCCCACAAGAATGCGTCCGGTGGCGGTGTAGCGCACCGCGTTGGCGAGAAAGTTCTGCAGCACGCGACGCAGCAGCGGCGCATCCGTCAGGACCCACGCACGTGTCGCCACGCCGTGCAGGGCCAGGCCCTTCTCTGCGGCGAGCACGCGGAACTCGGCGGCCAGGTGCTGCAGCAGGTCATCGATGCGCACCGGGCCCGGTTGCGGCTTGAGGCCGCCGGCGTCCAGCCGCGCGACTTCGAGCAATCCCCCCAGCAGCGCTTCGGCCGAATTGAGCGCACCGTCGATGTTGTCGACCGCCTCGCGGTACTGCGGGTGACGCAGCTGTTGCGACAGCGCGTGAGTGAACAGATGCGCGGCATTGAGCGGCTGCGCCAGGTCGTGGCTCACCGCGGCGAGCGAACGGCTCTTGGCCGCATGCGCCCGCTGCGCTTCGCGCGTGGCAGCCTCCAGTTCGGCCGTGCGTTCGATCACGCGCGTTTCCAGGGTTTCGTTCGCGCGCCGCAACGCTGCTTCGTTGTGGCGAAACACCGTCACGTCGGTGAACGTCGCGACGAACCCGCCGCCAGGCATCGGATTGCGCCGGATCTGGATGATCGTGTCGTCGGACAACCGCCGCTCGGCCACGTAGGCCGTTCCGGCACGCAGGTGGAACAGGCGCCGCTGCACCGCGGCATCGATGTCGGCATCACCCAGTACCGCCTGCGCCAGGCTGTGGCGCAGCAGGTCGGCAATCGGGCGTCCCACGTGCAGCATCTCCGGCGGAAAACCAAACATCTCCGCATAGCGCCGGTTCCAGGCGACCAGGCACAGGTCAGGCCCGACCACGCACATGCCCTGGCTCATGTTCTGCAGGGCCGCTTCCAGGACGCGCTGGTTGAAGCGCAGGTCCGCCGAGGCCTCGGTGACGATGCTCGCCACCTGGTCCAGCTGCGGGCCCGCCTCACGCCGTACCGTGTCCACCAGCAACCGCGCCGAGGCCGTCCCGATCACGGCCGCCAGTTCATGCTCGACGCGGGCGACGTCGGTCTCCGTCATCACAGGCTGCTGCGCGCTGTCGGCGAACAGGGCCGCCACGCGCTCCTCACTCAGAAATCTGCGCGCAATGCGCTGCAGCTCGACGGGCACCACCGCCAGCCGCTCGCGCCCTGCGCGGCGGCCGGCACGCGGCGTGAGCAGCACGATCACGGCAATCTCGATGCCCAGCGACAGAATCACCGCCCGGTTCAGACGTTCCCACCCGCCCAGTCCGAACAGCGACTCGGGTGCCAGCCAGGACGCCCCCCACGGCCCCTGCGTCAGCCAGGCGGGCGATGCGCCCTGCGCGTCGAGCAGCGAGGGAAGCAAAAGTACATAGATCCACACTGCCACACCGGCCGCGATTCCGGCGGCGACCACGCGCGGGCCGATGCCCGGCCGGTACACCGCGACAAGGACGGCCGGGGCCAGGGTCCCCAGCACCGAGAACGAGATGGCGCCAATATCCGCCAGCGCGTCGCCGGCGCTGACCGCACGGCTGTAGATCCAGGCCAGCAGCACGATGGCCACCACGCCGACCCGTCGCTGCAGCAGCACGGCCCCGCGCAGATCGCCGCCACGGCCGTAGGCCCAGCCGCCACGGACCCACAACGGCGCCAGCCAATGATTGCCGATCATCAGGCTCAGACTGAGCGTCGCCAGGATCACCATGCCCGTCGCCGCAGACAATCCGCCGAGGAAGGCCAGCAGGGCCAGGCTGTCGTGGCCGGTCGCCATCGGCAGGGCCAGAACATACAGGTCAGACGGCACGCCGCGCGCAGCCAGCAGTGATTCGCCGGCCCGGGCCAACGGCAGGATCGGCACGGCGATCAGCACCATGTACAGCGGAAACAGCCAGCGTGCCGTCGCCAGGTGCTGTACCTGGCGGCACTCCACCACGCCGACGTGGAACTGGTGCGGCAGCGTGAACATGGCCAGCGCCCCCAGAATGACCAGCCCCACCAGGCTGCCGTCCCCCTGCGTGCCGGGTGCCACGCCGCTGGCTGCGGGCACCTGCGGAATCACCCACAACAGCGCCAGCATCGCCACCAGCTTGAGCACGGCCTCGAAGGCCATCGCCAGAACCAGCCCGCGATTGTGTTCCGCCGCCGAGACACGACGCGTGCCAAACAGGATCGCGAACAGCGCCATCACCAGCGCCACCCACAGCGCGCTGTCCTGCCAGGCGGGGCCAGGCGGCGCGCCGCCCTGGGTCAGGATGGAATAGCTCATGGCCACGGCTTTGAGCTGCAGGGCGATGTAGGGAACGATGCCCAGCACCGCCACCGCCGTGACGATCGCCGCCACGCTGCTGCTGCGTCCCAGCCGCGCGGCCACGAGGTCGGCAATGGAGCTGGCGTTGTACTCGCGCGCGATCGCGACCAGCTTTTCCAGCACGCCGATCGCGAACACGTAGAGCAGGATCGAACCCACAAAGGTCGGCGGCAGCCACCAGCCGGACTGCGCCGCCTGCGTGACGGTGCCGTAGAACGTCCACGAGGTGCAGTACACCGCCAGGGACAATCCGTAGATCCAGGGCCACTGGCGCGATAACCGATCGCCGCGCCGCTCGCCCCAGAGCGCAACGGCGAAGAGGCCGCCGAGCCAGATCAGGCCGGCGGCGATGACGATCGCTTTAGAGGGCATCACCCGGACAAGGTACGCAGCAAGGGCATCCGTCGTGTAATGCTGGCCATGGCAGGCACATCCGGACTTCGGTTGCAGAGGGAACTCCGTGACGCAGCATACCGAATATCCCCCTTGAACCGGATCACCGGTCCGCCCCTCAGAACGCGTAGGTCGCCGTCACAGAAACCTGCCGCGGCGGCCCGTAGAAGCCGGTCAGGATACCCAGCGCCGGAATGTTGTATCCCGTCGTACGGTAGGAGCGATCTGTCAGGTTCGTGCCGCGCAGGGCGAGATTCCACGCCGTGCCGGTGTCCCATACGATCGCCGCGTCGAGCAGGCCGTACTCGTCCTGGGCGATCGCCGTCGACAGATCGGTCGTCGGAACCACCTTGGTCTGGTGGCGGTAGCCCACGCGCGCGGTCAATGCGCCGGCGCCCAAGTCCGTGGTGTACTCGACGTTAAGCCCGCCCTGGAAAGCCGGTGCATTCGTGAAGCGCTGCCGCGAGGCAATGTTGACCCCGCGGTCGATGTACTCGTCGTACTCGGGATCAAGGAAGGCCAGGTTGCCGCTGAAGGTCCAGTGCACATCGGGCTTGAAGGCGAATTCCACTTCTGCACCGTTCACGGTGGCGCGCCCGGCATTGGTGAAATCGCCGAAAAATCCCTGGGTACCGTTGGGCAGGGTGTAGGAGGTGAACACCGACAGCTGGATGTCCCGGTACGTGTTGTGGAACAGCGCGGTGTTGACATGGAAACGGCCGTCCATCAGCGCCAGCTTGTTGCCGATCTCGAAGGCATCGACCTGCTCGTCCTTGAACGGGCGTGCCGAGTCCGGCGCAGCAGCAACATTGGCGCGGATATTGAAGCCGCCGGATTTGAAGCCGCGCGACGCCGAGGCATACAGCAGGACATCCGGCGTGACGTGATAGTCGAGCGAGATCCTTGGCGACACGTTGTTCGTGCTGACCGAATCCTTGAAATCCGCCGTCGTCGCCACTGGCGTGGCGAAGGTGGCATCGGTGAAGGTGCGATTGAGCACGTCGGCGGTCTTTTCCTCGCGGGTGTAGCGGATGCCGCCGCTCACGCTGAAGGCCTCGTTGAACTGATAGGTGCCATCGGCGTAGAGCGCGAGGCTGTCCGTCTCGACCGTACCGGAGGTGGAGCCGAACGAGGCATTGAGGAAATTGTTGAGAACCAGGCCACTGGCTTCGCCACGGAACAGGAACAGACCCGCTACGCCGTGAAAAGCGCCCGCCGCATCGTAGTTGAGCTGGAACTCCTGGGTGAGCTGATCATCGTCGTAGTAGGCCCTGACGTCGGTGATCCTGGCCTGCAGCGTGTCGAAGTCGATATTGGTCGCCGTGTCGGATTTCCGGTATGCCGTCACCGACTTGAAGGTGAAATCACCGCCCGGCACGAGGTTGAGCGTCAGGGATTGTCCGCGCGTCTCGGTTTCGTTGACATTGGGCATGCCGCTCTGCACGTCGTAGTTGCTGGCATTGGGCGGCGTCGCGGAGGGGTCGAACCGGTTGACGGCCAGCCGTTTCGCGCCGCGCACGTTCGAGTGATCGTTCACGCCATCGAACGCGAGCTGGGCATTGAAATGGTCATTGGGAAAGAAGCCGATGCTCCCGCGCAGCGCAACGGTGTCCTTGTCGCTGACGTCCTCGCCAGTGACCCGGTTTTCGCCAAAACCATCGCGATCGAGCGAGGCCAATGCAATCCGACCGCGCCAGCGTGCATCGTCGCTGCCGCCACCGATGGCCGCCTTGATATCGCGCTGGGCGTAGTTGCCCACCGTGACGGATGCGAAACCTTCCGTCTCCGCCGGCAATGGTCGGGAGATGTACTTGAGGGCACCGCCGACGGTGTTCTTGCCGTACAGCGTGCCCTGGGGCCCGCGCAGCACTTCGATGCGCTCCACATCGAACACGTCCAGCAGAGCGCCCTGCGGACGCGCGATGTACACGTCATCGAGGTAGATGCCGACGCCGGGCTCAAAGCCCCACAGGGGATCGGATTGCCCGATACCGCGGATATAGGCGGTCAGTGTCGAGTTCGATCCGCGTGCGGCGTAGATGGTGAGGTTGGGGACTTTTCCCGCAAGGTCGCTGATATCGGAAACGTTGAGCTTTTCCAGCGCCTGGGCGGTGAAGGCGGTGACGGAGATCGGTACGTCCTGCAGGGTTTCCTCGCGCTTGCGCGCCGTGACGGTGACCTCGTCCAGACGCGCGGGGTCGATACCGCCGGCGTCATCCCGTGCCTGGGCCGTCTGCGCGTCATCCGCGGGAGATTCAGTGGCCTGGACGACCGACAAGGCCATCAGGCTGGCGATGGCAAGACACAACGGCGTGCGCTTCATGATTCCCTCGGGCAGGACGACGGATGACCGCCCGAAGGCTAGTGCGCGTGCCCCGGGTCCACACTTGTACCTTGGTCCAGTGGGAGCGGTTCACCGGCCTGCCGATACTCGCCGCCATCGCGGACAGGAGTGGAACATGCTGAGTCTGGTCGGCCTGGGTTGCGGCCTGGCGTTGTTGATCGTGCTGGCGATGCGCGGGGTGAACCTGTTTATCGCCACGCCGCTGTGCGCAGCCATCGTCGCGCTCACCAGCGGGCTGCCGCTGCTGCCGGTGGAAGGTCAATCCGCGACCGACCTGGTCAGCACGTACATGCAGGGGTTTGCCGGATTCGTGTCGAGCTGGTTCTTCATGTTCCTGCTCGGGTCGATCTTCGGCAAGCTGATGGAAGACACCGGTGCCGCCGAGAGCGTGGCGCGCTGGGTGGTCGATCGCATCGGTGTGCGTCATGCCGCCTTTGCGGTGGTTGCCGCCTGCGTGGTGCTCACCTACGGCGGCGTCAGCCTGTTCGTGGTGGCGTTCTCCGTGTATCCGACGGCACTGAGCCTGTTTCGCGCAGCCGACCTGCCGCGACGGTTCATTCCGGCTGCGCTGGGCTTCGGCTCGATCACCATCACCATGACGGCCGCGGGTTCGCCAGAAATCCAGAATTGGATTCCGATAAAATTCCTGCATACCTCGCCGTGGGCCGGCTGGCAGGCCAGCCTGGTGGCGGCAATCGTGATGGCCGCGCTCGGCCAATGGTGGCTCAATTCGATGATCCGCCGCGCGAAAGCGCGTGGCGAACGTTTCGAAACGCGCGAAAACGACCCGGTATCCAGCCGCAGCCATCTGCCCTCGCCGCTGCTGTCACTGGTACCGCTGCTGGTTGTGCTGGCGCTGAGTTTCCTGCTGCACGAGCGCTACCACACGGGCGCCCTGATCATTGCGCTGTTCGCCGGCTGCGTCGCAACTGCGGCATTGGGATGGCGGTACCTGGCCCAGCCAGGCCACGCCCTGGCCGAAGGCAGCACCGGCGCCCTGATCGCCATCGGCAATACCGCGGCCGTGGTGGGATTCGGTGCGGTGGCAAAGGCCGCGCCGGCCTTCGCCGAAACGGTCACGTGGATCACCCATCTTCCCGGCGGCGGCATCGTCAATGCCGCCATCGCCGTCAGCCTCATCGCTGCGATGACCGGCAGCGCGTCCGGCGGGCAAGCCATCGCGCTGCCCATCCTGGCACCGCTGTACCTGGCGCAAGGGGTCGACCCGGGCCAGTTGCACCGCAGCGTTGCGCTGGCATCCGGCGCGCTCGATGCGATGCCGCACAACGGCTACATCGTCACCACCATCCGCGCCATCTGCGGTGACACGCACCAGGCCGCCTACTGGCCCATGGCCGCCATGACGATGGCAGTGCCCACGCTGGGGTTGATCGTTGCCCTGGCCTGCTTTGCCCTGGGATTGGACTGATGCCACGCGCCAGACTACGGTGGCGCCCGGAGGTCCGGGCCGCCAGGCCCGCCGGAGCGACATCGCCGCATGACCACGACAACGCCGCCCGCCCCGTCCGCGCGCACGCCGCTGGGGCTCACCGCGGTCCTCAGCCGCCCGGTCGTCGGGATCGGCTGGATGGTGGTGCTGGCCAGCCTCGCCGGTCTGATGGGGCGCTGGCACTGGTTCCTGGATCTCTTCAGCCATTTTCGCTGGCAGTACCTGGCAGCCGGCGGTCTCGCCCTGGTGACGGCGCTGCTGACGCGTCGCTGGGCGGGCAGCATCGTGTTCGGTCTGGTGCTGCTGGGCAATCTTGCCCTGCTCGCCGCTCCGATGCTGCGCTCCGGTACAACGACCGTGTCGACGGGCACGCGGCTGCGCGTTCTCATCGCCAATATCCACACGGCAAACCCGGCACCGGAGCGGTTGCTGGCATGGATTGCCCAGGAAGACCCGGACATCGTCGGCGTTCTCGAACTGAGCCCCCACGCCGCTGAAATGTTCCGGTCACTCGATACTGCCTATCCCACGCGGACTGCCCTGCCCGGCACGGCGAATTTCGGTATCGGACTGTGGTCGCGCCTGCCGGAGTCGCGCATCGTCGAACGCACTCACGGTGATACCCCCTCCGTGACCCTGGAGCTGCGTTTCGATGAAGCCCGTTCGCCGGCACGGCTGTGGCTTTCCCACCCGTTTCCGCCCGTCGGCGCTACCGGTACGGCCTGGCGCAACGCGGTGCTTGAGGATTTGGCCACCCTGGTGCGGCAGTCTGCGCAGCCCGCCATCCTGGCAGGCGATCTCAACGCCACGCCATGGTCAGCCGCGTTCGCGCAGCTGGAATCAGCGAGCGGTCTGCGCCACGCCGATACGGGTTTCGGACCACGACCGACCTGGGGCCCACCGGGTTGGCTGCGCCCCATTCTCTCGCTGCCGCTGGACCACGTCATGGTCAGTCACCACTGGCAGGCCACGCGCTATGTCGTCGGCCCGGACATCGGTTCGGACCATCGTCCCGTCGTGGTCGATCTGCGCCGCTAAGGTGATCAGGACTTGCCGAACGGACGCTTCAGGCGCGAAAGCAGGTTGGGCTTGCTCTCCGGTGTTTTCGGCGCCGTCCGCAGCGATGCACGCGGCGTGCATTCGATCATCCCGATGGCGTGATAGGCGCTGACCATGCTGAATACCTCGGCCATCGAGGCACCGGCGGTCTGCGCGATCTGGTTGAGCGGTGCAGACACCTGCAGCGCATCGCAGATCTTGCGGTGATTAGGAATATCCTCGGCCATGTCGCCGTGGCCGCGCAGGCGATAGCTTCCGCCCGGATCCAGTTGCGGTGACAAGCGTCCTTCCGAATTGAACAGCACATCCAGCCAGGTCAGACGCCGGCAAGACTGGGGTTTGAGCGTTTCGCGCACCTGGCCGAACTCGGCCGTCGTCAGCGCGCGCCATTCGGCGACCGCCAGGGGCTGGCGGAAATAAGGCTGCAATTGCGCAGAAGTGGCCGAGGTATAGAACTCCGAGTGCTTCGGATCGAGGGTCAATGCCGGCACCTGGTCCAGCTTGATCTGGGAAGGACCGCCGAGCAGGTTGCCGTCGAGGTAGGTGCGCATCGCGTGGCGGCCCGTATCGGGGGAACGCCGCGACGGCACCGTCATGTTGGGGCCGGGCGCGGAACTGCGACGCGCCATCGCCTCAGGCTGGTCACTCATGCGCGACTCGGCCCGCTTGCTCGGCGTGGCGCGGAATCCTTCGATCAGCGTGTCGTCGTCGAGGGTGACGGTGACGTTGAATTGCGGCTTGTGCGCCGCCTCGTCGCGCTTGAAGAGCTCGTCCACCCCGACGGCCGGCGGCTCGGTCGAGCGCGGCTTGAGGTGGTGTCCCGTGGCCTCTTCTTCCAGCATCCGGGTGAAGTAGTCGGAGTCATCGATGATCGTCGCACCGGATGCGGGTTCGTCGAACAGCACCGGATGCCCCATGTCGATCGGCGGCGGCGCGACCAGATCACCACCGGCCTGGTTGAGCACCTCGACGACGTTCTCCAGACGTAGCGGCCGGTACATGATCAGCTCGCGACCGACGTCTGCCGGCTTCTGCCCGACCACCAGGGCGACGCGCAATCCGGCGGCCAGGGAACGGCTGCGCGCCATCTGGCCGGCAAATACGGAGGGATCCACGATAACCAGATCAGACCCTTCCTCGGTGCCCCAGCGCCAGCGATGGTGCAGGTCGTCACCTGCCTTGCGCATCAGGAGCCGCAGGTGCGCCGTGTCTTCGTCGGAAAGCCCCACCACGACAAGATTCTTATGACCACGCATGGATTCACTGCCTTGGGCACCCGATGCGTCGGCATTCTAAGGAAGGTATGCACAAGCCGCCAGACGGGAACCCGCCCGCGCCGACGGCCGGCACATCGACCCACGGGCGGCGGATTCAGCGCGCCCCGTCCGCTGCGCCAAAAAATTCCGTTTGTGCACGCCGCCCGGCAGCGGGAACCGTACACGTCGCGCGACCGGAACGGCGCCCCCTGAAAGGGGTGAGGCGCCACGCCAGGCGCTGCTACGCGCCCCGCTTCTTCGGCTTGAGCATGGTACCGGTGCAGTTCGGCGCCCCGCACCGGCAGGCCCAGATCTGCTTGAGCCGCCTGGTCTGGCGCTCGCCCAGAGTGATGCCGTAGTCGTAGCTGAGTTCCTCGCCCGCGCGAATCGGACGTATGGACTCGATCAGGATGCGGTCCTTCTTCTTGTCACCGTCCGGGTCTTCCTCATGCACGGCGCGGCAATTCGGATCGCAGCTGTGGTTGATCCAGCGGGCGATGTTGCCTTCCACGCTGGCGTCCAGCACATAACGTTCATTGAGCGTGAAGAGAAACGTATGCCCGTTTTCGGTGTTCTCCGGATGCGCCTTGTTCGCCTGGGCATGGGTCAGCAGGCGGCCGCGGTAACGTACGACCGTCACGCCTTCGGGGATATCGGTGACGGCAAAAACACCATTGCCGTGGATGGGCGAACGACGGGCAGCAATACGACGCGACATGGAGCACTCGGGCAACGGGGGTCGGGCATTGTGCCAACTCCGGTCGCGCCGGTAAAAGGTGGGCAGGACGGGCGTGCATCCGCCAATGCGGGCTCGGCCGTACAAGCGTCATGACCGACGGGAGGAACCGCGATGTATCCGCATAGCGCCGAAGATGTCCATACCCTGTTCGAGCAACGCTTCAATGCCGGCGACCTGGACGGGCTCATGGCCCTGTTCGAGCCGCGCGCCCGTCTGATTGCCCAGCCCGGCACGACCGTACAGGGTCTCGATGCCATCCGCGATGCAATGGGCGGGTTCCTGGCGCTACGCGGCAGGTTCAGCTTCAGCCGGCGTGATCTCCTCCCCGGCGATGACCTGGCAATACTCTGGTCGGACTGGCAGCTGGAAGGGACGGCCGTGGACGGCGCACCGGTGCGGTTGTCGGGCCGCACAGCCGACGTGGTGCGCCGCCAGTCCGACGGCCGGTGGCTGATCGCCCTGGACAATCCGTGGGACGTACCTAAGGCCTCATCCTGACGCCCGCGGCGCTGCACATAAAGCAACAACAGCACATAATTTACTTGTATGACGCAGGCGCACGCATGGCGCCCGGCCAGAATCGCACCTCCATACAATCTGGGACGCCAGTCACAGTCCCTGCGTCAATTAGGTCGTTAGCTCTAGGCGCCTGTCGCAGCTTTGCCTTGCTTTCGCACTCCCAGGGGTCCCGCATGCATCGAATTCTTCTGACGGCACTCGCCGTCGGCCTGGCGGCAACGACGTCCCACGCCGAAACCTTCCGTATTCCCGACCGCGACGCTGCCGCACTCGTCGCCGCCATCGAGAAGGCGGAGTCCACCCGTGAACCCGATCGCATCGAACTGGCCCCCGACGGTCTCTACGTCTTCCGCAGTGCGTCCGACCGCGACCGTGCCCTGGCGCTGCCCTATGTGCGCACGGCAATCACCATCGTCGGCAACGGCGCCGAGATCCGCCGCTATTCCGACCAGGAATTTGCCCTCGTGGGCGTCGCCTCCACCGGCAAGCTTGCGCTGGAGAACATTGGCCTTGCCGAAGCCGGCCGCGGCGCCATCGTCAATCGCGGCGTGCTGCACCTGGACCGCGTCCGCGTGACAGACAGCACGGCCGACGGCGCCAACGCCATCGTCACCAACTACGGCACGCTGCGCGGCGCCGACAGCGAAATCAGTTTCAACGCCGTACTGGCGGCCCAGCGCGACGCCGGCATCCTGGTCAACTATGGACGCCTGGAGCTGGCGCGCTCGCGCATGGCCGGCAATACCGTCACGGGCCGTCGCGGCTCGGTGATGACAGCATCGGCCATGCTCAACCTGGGCGACGCCTCTTTCCGTGATGTGAAGATCGAAGGCAACAGCGCCGTCGCCGAACCCATCGACACCACGCGCGCCCACGCCGTGGTCAACGTCGGCAACGGCGCCCTGCACGGCGAAGGCATCCAGCTGGTCGGAAACTTCCCGGAAGAGGCCAATGCGCTGCCGGCGCAGGATCCGGACAGCATGGCGCCCTGACGCCCTGGCGTTCCACGCGACGAAAAAACGGCCCGCATGCGGGCCGTTTTTGTGTCCGGGTCACGGAGTCAACCGCTGGGGTATGAGCGCCAGTTACCCGGCTGTCTGCGGTACTTGTTCTTTTTCAGGCTGTCACGACGTTGTAAGCCCCACGCGCCCCTGTCTTGCTACACGGCCAATAGCAGATAAGGGCATACCATCGCATCCCGCTCACCGACGAATATCCCGGTCGCACGCCACCCCTGCGCATTTCTCTGGCAGTGCCGGTGCGGACAGCCCCGGCGGTATCACGCCGTGCCGGTGAGGGGTTGTTTGCCCCGTGCGCGCGGAGCGACCGGGGAAATGCTGGCTTGCCAGGCCGCCGCAGGCCGCAGCCCCTCGGATGGAGAAGCAGCCGCACCCCGCCGCAAAGCGACTGACGTGGCGCGTCGTCGCTGGCCCTTAATGGTCACAGCCGGCAAACTGACCGTTCTCCCACCGTCGCCACCCCGATGCCCCATCGCCCTCCTCCGCTACGCGGACTGACCTTCAAGCTCGCGGTGTTCTACATCGCGCTGTCGTTACCCGCACTCGTGCTGATCGAGCTGACCATCGTCGCGTTCGAGTTCCGCGAGCTGTTTGCGGCGGTGGACGCCGGTCGCCTGGCCACCATGGCGGAACATGCGGCCAAGGACATCGGCAAGCACTGGCGCGATCCACCGCCCTCGGCCAATGAGCTGGCGACGCGCGGCGAAGCACTGGTGTTGCAGCTGGAGCGGCCGCAGGGCGGCCTCGCGCCTGAAGCGTCCTACGTCATGCTGGAACTGAGCTCGTCGCCACTGGCCGTCAGCGTGTACGACCGCGGGCAGCAACTGCTTGCCAGGGCGCCCGCGGAGAGCTGGCAGGCGCAGCCGCCGGCACCGGCCGATCCGGCCTGGGAACGGGCCGCATCCGGTATCACCCAGGTGCTGCCCGGCAGCGAAACACCCGAAAGAGTTCGCCGATTGCTGGTGCCCGTGCCGGATACGGCCGGCGTGGTAAAGGGCTTCCTCTTGATCGAGTTGCGGGTACCACAACCCTGGCGCCGCCTGCTCGGGGAGGTCAGCTATGAATGGCCCATCCTCTTCACCTACCTGCTGGTCTTCAGCCTGGCATCCGCCTTCTTCCTGGTCCGCTGGGTCACCCGCCGGCTCAACATCATTGCGCGCGCGGCGCACGCCTGGAGCGACGGCGATTTTTCCACCCTGATTCCGGATGACTCGAAGGACGAGCTGGGCCGGCTGTCCTTCGACCTCAACCGCATGGCGCAGCAGCTCAAGACACTGATGCGCACCCAGGCCGACCTCGCCAGCCTGCAGGAGCGCCAGCGCATCGCGCGCGACCTGCATGACACGGTCAAGCAGAAAGCGTTCGCCCTGAACCTGCAGATCGGCGCCGCACGGCGCCTGCTGGGCCGGCCAGACCACCCCGCCGTGCTGCGCCTGGATGAATCGGCCCGGCTGATCAGCGACATCCAGCGCGAACTGGCGCAGGTGCTCGACGAGCTCCGGGAGGAACGCCCGCCCGGCGGGTTCCTCGCGCCACGTCTGCGCGAGCTGGCGGAACGCTGGGCGCGCATGAACGGGCTGGAGGTGGAGATCCAGCTCGACGAGCACGTCCCCGATGACGCAGTGCGCGGCGAGGCGCTGCTTCGCATCGCGGAAGAGGCCCTTTCGAATGTCCTGCGCCACAGCGGAGCCACGAAAGTCGTAGTGGACCTCCGTCGACAGGCCGACCAGATCACCTTGCGCATCGCTGATAATGGGATCGGAGGCGCCGACGGCGGATCCGGGATGGGGCTCGGAAACATGCGTGAACGCGCAGAGCGGTTGCCGGAAGGCCGATTTGAACTGACCAGCGCGCCCGGTGCCGGCACCGAGGTCCGCGTTACGTGCAAGAGCGGAGCAGCACCCGTATGACACCACCGATTCGCGTCGTCATCGCCGACGATCACGTTCTCGTCCGGCAGGGCATCCGTGCCTTCCTGGACACCTGTGACGACCTTTCCATCGTCGGTGAGGCCGACAGCGCCAGCAGCGCCGCGCAACTGTGCGAACAGCTCGCGCCGGATGTCGCCCTGGTCGACCTGGTCATGCCCGGCGGCGGGGTCGAGGCCACCCGAATGATCCGCGCCGGCAGCGCCGGTACGCAGGTCCTGATCCTCACCAGCTACGAAGACGACAGCCAGATCGTCCAGGCCGTCCAGGCCGGGGCGCTGTCGTATCTGCTCAAGGACGCCGATGCCGATACGCTGGCCGATGCGGTCCGCCGCACCGCCCGGGGCGAAGCCATCCTGCACCCGCGCATCGCCACGCGCCTGATCCAGGCCGTGCGCACGCCGGCCGCCGATGCGACACCCACGGCGCTGGACCGTCTCAGCCAGCGCGAGCGCGAGGTGCTGGAGCTGATGGCCGACGGTCTGTCAAACCAGGTGATCGCCACGCGCATGGGCATCGGCGAGAAAACCGTGAAGACTCACGTGAGCAACGTGCTGGCCAAGCTGGAGCTGCAGGACCGCACGCAGGCAGCCGTCTATGCCTGGCGCACAGGTGTGAAGAGCTGAGCGACGCGTACCGCGCGCACGGCGCAAGCCCGTGCGTGATGCCTGCCACTCCGTGGATCGTCGTGCCGCGGCTGCGCGGCGTCTTCAGCCGTGCCGCCATTGCAGGCGGGGGATCAGCCGGCTCATGGCGATCATCCACAGCGCGCCAATCGCCCACCCCGCCAGCACGTCGCTGGGCCAGTGCACGCCCAGGTAAATGCGGCTGACGCCTACGGCAATCGCGGCCACCCAGGCCACGCCCAGCAGGAATTCCCGCGAACGGCGGTCGCCGACGTCGGCGGCCAGCAGCATGGCGAAGGTGACATAGGCGACCGTCGCCATCAGCGTATGTCCGCTGGGAAAGCTGGCGCTGTAGATCTCCGCTTCGTAGGACACCAGATCCGGTCGCGGGCGCGAGATGAAAAACTTGGCGATCGCGCTGAGCACCTGCGCACCGACCAGGCTGCCGGCCAGGATGGCGATGTCGCCCAGGCGCCGTCGCAGCATGAACCACCCGCACAGCACCAGCGTGCTGCCGATCACCACGCCAATGCCGCCCAGCGCCGTCATGTCGCGCATGACGTCCTCGAACCACTTGGGTCCGAGCGGATCGTCCGTCGTACCCGGAGTTCGCAGGGCGAGCATGAGGCCGCGATCGAGCGTGTGAGCGCCGTCGTCGGCGAAGAGCGAGGAGATCGCCAACGCCAGCAGGGCCAGCGCGGCGATGCCGATCACCTGCCAGCGTGACCAGCGCCAGAGTCGGCGGCCTTGCGAGGGTGCGTCGGCGGAGTTGTCCATGCCCGTTCCCGGATCGCGCGTCCGCCGCGGCGGACGCGCGGGTTCGTCAGCAGCAGCCGTGGTCGCCGTGGTGCGTGTGCGCACCACTGGCCGCGACGCCGGTGGTAAGGCCAGCCTGGCTGGCGACGAAGTGGTCTGCAATCACCCGCGCCACGCACATGGTCACGCGCTTGCCGGTCGGAATGTGCAGGAACTCATTCGGACCATGCGCATTGGAATGCGGGCCCAGCACACCGGTGATGAGGAACTGCGCACCGGGGAATTTCTCACCCAGCATGCCCATGAACGGGATCGTGCCGCCCTCGCCCATGTAAGCCGGTTCCTCGCCAAAAAAGGTACGCGAGGCCTGGTCGACCGACGTTTCCAGCCACTCGGAAAGCTGCGGTGCGTTCCAGCCCGTCGACGCCTTCTCCAGCTCGAAACTCACCTCGCTGCCGTAGGGCGGGTCGCGTTCGAGCAGGGCCTTGACGGTTTCACCCGCGGAGGCGCCATCAAGCGTTGGCGGCAAACGCAAACTGAGTTTCACGGCAGTGAAGGGGCGCAGCACATTGCCCGCCGAATCCAGCGGCGGCATGCCGGCAACGCCCGTCACCGACAAGGCCGGGCGCCAGGTGCGGTTGAGCACCAGTTCGGTACGGTCTTCGTGCATCGGCGCCATGCCGTTCACGAAGGGAAACTTGGAATACACCGCATCACCCAGCACATCGGCCGACTTCCGGGCCTGTGCCTTGCGCTGCTCGGGAATCTCGACGAACAGGGCGTCGGACTTGATCCGGCCCGTGGTTTCGTCCTCCAGGCGCGACAGGAGCTGGCGCAGCACGCGGAAGCTGGACGCCACCACACCCGAGGCATCACCCGAGTGGACCCCTTCTTCGAGCACCTTGACCGAGAGGTTGCCGCCGGTGAGGCCACGCAGGCTGGTGGTCAGCCAGAGCTGGTCGTAGTTACCGCAGCCCGAATCCAGGCAGACCACCAGCGACGGCTTGCCAATGCGCGCGGCGAGATGGTCGACGTAGTAGGGCAGGTCGTAGCTGCCTGACTCTTCGCAAGCCTCGATCATCACCACGCAGCGCGAATGGGCGATGCCCTGGTCACGCAGCGCGAGGATGGCGGCGAGCGAACCGAACAGGGCGTAACCATCGTCGGCGCCACCGCGACCGTACAGGCGATCGCCCTTGATCACCGGCTTCCAGGGGCCCAGGTCGTCGGCCCAGCCCGTCATCTCGGGCTGCTTGTCGAGGTGGCCGTAAAGCACGATGCAGTCATCGCCTTCGCCCGGCACGTCGATGAAGATCAGCGGCGTGCGGCCATCCAGGCGCACCACCTCGACGGTCATGCCCTCGATCGTCTGCTGCCTGGCCCAGCCGGCGAGCAGCTCGACCGCCTGGTCCATGTAGCCATGACTGGCCCAGTCGGCATCGAACATCGGCGACTTGTTGGGAATGCGGATGTAGTCCATCAGGCGCGGGACGATCTCCGCGTCCCACTTGGCCGCCACGAAAGTGCTCAGCTGCTCGACGTTCATTCGAAATCCAGGGACTGCCAAAAACGGGCATTCTACCCCCGCGGGCCGGCGCTGTGCGTCCGGCGCGGGCCTCCTCGGAAAATTCCGACGCGAGAATGGCGCAATTCGCAGGATTTTGCGCGCCATTCCACCGAGGTGCCGCCGGGCCCCGCTGCGTATCGTTCTCCCCGTCGACGCCACTCCCGGCGCGGCCTACTCAAGGAGAACACCATGAACAAGCTGTTCCAGTCTCTCGCCCTGTGCCTGGCCTTCAGCCTGCCCGGCTTTGCCGCCCAGCCAGTCAACATCAATGCCGCCGACGCGGCCACGATTGCCGAAAGCCTCAAGGGTGTGGGCCAGTCCAAGGCCGAGGCCATCGTCGCCTACCGCGAGAAGAACGGCGCCTTCAAGAGCGTCGAGGAGCTGTCCGAAGTCAAAGGAATCGGCGACAAGACCCTGGAGAACAACCGCGATCTGATCGTCATCGACGGCACGGCCGCAAAACCGGCGGCGAAGAAATCCGCCGGCTGACGCCGGCGTTCCTCGGCGGCGGGCACCCGCCCGCCGCCCGCCAGGCGTAACATTCCTGCGCGTATCGAAAACCCCCACGTCTCTCACGCTTCATCGACGATGACGTCATGAGAATCGGCGCTCGCGAAGTCGTTCGGTGTCACGCCGCCGACGCGTTTGGGAATGCAGAGAAGTCCCGACAGGACGCCGACGCCGCCATGGTGCGGCATCACCGAACGCTCACGCGCCAGCGGACAGCGTGAAAACCACGGATGGTCAGTTGTCAGGTTCACCGTCACGGATTACGCGACGGTGCCACGGGCCCGCCCGGAGGGCGGGCCCGTTTTTTGGAGCCGACTGCGCGCCACGGATGACAACCACTTGATGAGGGAGATCGCCCGACGGCAACGCGGCATCTCATCGCGACGCGCCAGCCGTCCCGCCGACAACCAGAACGCAGCCGGTTTCGTCCATCACCCGGGGAGGAGCCATCGTGAATCACTGCTTCCGCATCACCCATCTGGCCGCTGCCGTCGTCAGCAGCCTCGGCATGGCTGGCATCGCCACGGCCGGCGGCCGGCCAGACCTGGTGCTGTCCGACCTCGCTGCAGGCCGGGCCCAGCACAATCCCGGCGAATTGCTCGTGCAGTTTGCCGCCGCCGCGGACGACGCGGACCGGCAGGCGGTGCGCGAGGGACTGGACGCCCGCCTTCTCGACGTGGTGCGGACACACGGCCACAACGGCGAGGGCCAGCTCGAACTGCTGCACCTGCCGCCCGGACTGGACGTCGCCGCCGCCGTGCGCGGATTGCAGGGCGTCGCACGCATCGAGTTTGCGGAGCCGAACTGGACGTACTACCACCAGGCGGTGTCAAACGATCCGTACTACACGAACGGTTCCCTGTGGGGCATGTATGGCGACGGCACCTCTCCCGCCAACAGCTTCGGCTCGCAGGCGGGTGAAGCCTGGGGCGCCGGCCACACCGATTGCAGCAGCGTGTGGGTCGGAATCATCGACGAGGGCTACTACTTCCAGCACGAAGATCTTGCGGCCAATGCCGGCACGAATCCGGGCGAAGTCGCCGGCAACGGTATCGACGATGACGGCAACGGCTACGTCGACGACGTCACCGGCTGGGATTTCGACAAGGACGACAACACCACCTTCGACGGCACCACGGACGATCACGGCACTCACGTCGCGGGCACCATCGGCGCCGTCGGTGGCAATGGCAAAGGTGTGGCCGGCGTGTGCTGGCAGGTCAAACTGATCAGCGCGAAGTTCCTCGGGCGCCGCGGCGGCACCACCGCCAATGCGATCCGCGCGGTCGACTATCTGACGGATCTGAAGACCCGCCACGGCCTCAACCTGGTGGCCAGCAACAACTCCTGGGGCGGCGGCGGCTTCTCGCAGAGCCTGCAGAACGCTATTGAACGCGCCAACACGGCCGGCATCCTGTTTATCGCCGCAGCGGGCAACGACGCCTACAACAATGATGCGACGCCGAGCTATCCGTCCAGCTATCCCAACAGCAACATCATCGCCGTGGCCTCGATCACATCCACGGGCGCGATGTCCGGGTTCTCGCAATGGGGCCCGACATCCGTCGACATCGGTGCGCCCGGGTCGGCCATCTACTCGACCGTGCCCAAGAGTGCGAAGGGGCAGATCGTCTCCGGCTACGCCAGTTACAGCGGAACGTCGATGGCGACGCCGCACGTCACCGGGGCCGCCGCGCTGTACAAGGCGACTCACCCCGGCGCAACGGCGGCGCAGATCAAGTCGGCGATCCTCTCCAGCGCCGTTCCGACGGCGTCACTGGCCGGCAAGGTCGTTACGGGCGGGCGCCTGAACGCCGGCGGATTCTGAGGCAGCACGGCAGCGGTGGCCGCTGGCCGCCGCTGCTACGCCATCGGCAGCGCCACTGGACCGCCCGCAGAATCAGTCGTTTTCCGGCCGAGCGAGCAACTGCCGCAGGAACGGCACGGTGATGCGTCGTTGCGCGGCGAGCGATTCGCGATCGAGCCGGTCGAGCAGGCTGCCCAGGCTGCCCAGGTCGCGCGCATAGCGGCTGAAGAGGAAATCGAGGACCGCGTCATCCAGCACCATGCCGCGGGCCTCGGCGCGTGCGCGCAGAATGTCGCGGCGGGCGTCATCGTCCAGCGTCTGCAGGGTGGCCTGGGTGCAGCTGGAAAGGCGCGAGATCAGGTCCGGCAGACCAATGCCGATCTGTCCGGGCGCCGCACTCGCTGCGAACAGCAGCGTGCTGCCTTCCGCGCGGCACCGGTTATACAGGTCGAACAGCGCGTGCTCGGCTTCGCGTTCGCCAGCGATCGCATGGACATCGTCGACGGCCAGCACATCGCTGCCACCGAAACCACGGATCGCCTGCTCCCGCGGCGCGGCGAGCGCGCTCAGTGGCAGGTACTGGGCAGAAAGCCCGGCCTCGCTCGCCGCATGACAGGCGGCGATCAACAGGTGGGTCCGTCCGCTGCCTTCAGCGCCGTGCAGGAATACCCACGCGGTGTCGGCGCCGGTCGCGGCGCCCTGCACGGCAGCGACGGCAGCCCCGTTGGTGCCGACGAAGAACGTTTCAAAGCGTTGTTGCGCTGGCCAGCGCCAGCCCAGGGGAAGTTGTTGCACGATCACGATCAAACCGGTGGTGAGGAGTCACGCGGCGTCGGCTCCCGCGGTGATGTCTCCTGTACTGCCACTTCGCCCGACGCCGCCACTACCGCGGCCGCCGTGACATCAACGGCGACGACTTCGACCACGCCGGTCCCCGGGGACGCGGCGGCCGATGCCTGGTAGAGACGGCTGGCGGTGTAGCGCTCGTGGACGTAGCGCAGGAGGACCATCACGACGGCGGCCGCGGGCAACGCCAGCAGCACACCCAGGAACCCGAAGAGTTCGCCGCCGGCGAGTATGGCAAAAATCACCGCAACCGGGTGAAGTCCGATCTTGTCGCCCACGAGCTTGGGCACCAGGACATAGCCCTCCAGCGTCTGGCCAACAGCGAACAATGCCAGTACTGCCAGGACATACGCCCAGTCTCCGAACTGCACCAGCGCCGCGACGACAGCCATGGCCACGCCGATGATCGCACCCAGGTACGGCACGAAACTGATCAATCCGGCAATCATGCCGATCAGGGGCCCGACCTCGATGCCGATGGCCCACAGGCCGATGGCATAGAGCACGCCCATGCAGAACATCACGCTCAACTGGCCGCGCAGGAATGCGCCGAGCACCTCGTCGGACTCGCGCGCCAGTCGCGCGACCGTCGGCTCGATCGAACGCGGAATCAGCTCGTGAACGCGCCCGACGAGGATGTCCCAGTCGCGCAGCAGGTAGAACGTGACGACCGGAATGAGCACGAGCTGGGCGATCCAGCCGATGACCGTCAAGCCGGACTTGGAAACCTTCGCCAGCACGGACGTGGCGACGCCGCCAGCCTCGCGCCAGTGATCCTTCAGCATGTCGACCAGTTTCTGCGGATCGGCAAAATCCATCTGCAGCCCGAATTGTTGCGCCAGCCAGGGCTGCGCTTCGTCCTGCGCCCATTTGATCCAGGAGGGCAGCCGATCCAGGAACGTCGCGATCTGCTGCTCCAGGTAGGGAATCAGCAGCAACACCACGCCGACGATCAGGACCGAGATCACGAAAAACACGACCGTGACTGCCAGCCCGCGGGACACGCGCAGGCGTTCGAGCCGGTCGACCACCGGATCCCAGAGGTAGGCAAACAACGCTGCCACCGCGAAAGGGGTCAGTGCCGGCGCAAGGATGTACAGCAACGCGCCGATGATCAGCACCAGCGCCAGCCATTGCCACCGTTGGGTCGTCGTCATGGTGACGCAGCTCCGTTCTTCGTATGCGTTTCACGCCAGGCCTTGATCGACCAGCGCAGGACGTAGTCCAGCCCACTGGCCACCGTGGCGACGGCCACGATCGCGAAAAGCGTCGCGTTGATCCAGTCGGGCCATTCGGCGAAGCGCGACAGGTGCAGCAGCGTGGCAAGGACCAGCCCGATCTGCAGGCAGGTGGTCGCCTTGCTGATCGTGGTGGGACTGGCGGTCAGCGGACCGACCAGGTTGTGGTACGCGACCGCGCCCGCGACGATCACCAGGTCGCGGCCCACGACCAGCCAGGCCAGCCAGGGTGGCAACGCCCCCGCCATCGCCAGGCAGATGTAACAGATCATGAGCATCAGCTTGTCGGCGATCGGATCGAGCACGCCGCCCAGCCAGCTCTGCCAGTTAAACCGCTTGGCCAGGTACCCGTCCAACGCGTCGCTGGCTCCGGCCACCAGGGCGAGCAGCAGCGCCGCGTCGTAGCGTCCATTGCGCAGCATCCATGCCAGCGGCACGGTCAGCAACATGCGCAGGATGGTCAGAACGTTGGGTATGTGCCGCAGCATCGGTCAGTGCGTCAGGGCCAGCGTCGCTTCGACGCCTTCCAGCGGCGGCGCCGCATTGACCAGACGCAGATCGCCTTCCGGCGGCAGATAGGCCAGCCAGCGGTCCAGGGCCAGATTCAGGGTGAGCTTCATCAGCACGCCGTCTCCGCGCGCCTGCTCGGGGGTGAAATCGCGGACCAGGTTGTTGTGGCCAAGCACGTCGAAGACACGGGCGTAGTCCGACGCCGATGCGATGCCGCTGATCCAGACGCGGGCCGAGGTGATCCGGCGCTCTTCCGGCACCTGCGCGCTGCGCGTACCGATCCGGTTGGCCGCCTCGTCCACGGCGGCCGCCAGGAGGCCGGCCATGTCGCCGTCCTTGGTATCCCAGGTGCCGACGACCTGGCCACCCTGCACGAGCGTCCAGCGGCCGCTCCAGCTGTCGCCGATGCGGCGCAGCTGCGCGACGAAGAGGCTGTCGGTCTGGTAGCGCGCCGCATCAGCGCTCAGTGCGGCGAGGTCGCCGCTCCACACGGACTGCAGCGCCAGGGCCTCCCAGTCCGCGTCGCCGCGGGCCGGCCAGGCCAGCCCCAACCCACGCATCTGGGCAGAATGCTGCATCGATTGCGCGCCGGCGTCGCCACCGGCCAGGAGGCGGGGCCCTGCCCCGTCGTCAATCGCCACCCAGGCCAGCAGCGGCGCGCGCGCCGCCGGGGCCCAGACACGCAGCCCGCGTTCGCGCACGAGACGGTCAACCGCGGCGCGGTCGAAGGTGGCGATGAGGGACAGGCGGGCGACCGGCTGGTCGCCTTCGGTCACGACTTCCTGCTGGTACTGGTACCGCTGAACATAGCGCTCGGCGTCTGCCACTGCCTTGGCAACCGACTCGTTCGCCAGGACGCTCTTGTCGCCGGTCAGCTTCACGACCACCTGGGCCAGCGCGTTGCGCAGGGCTTCCACACGCTGTTCGTCGGACTGGTCGGGAACGGGCACCTCGCCGGCGTACAGGCTCAGGGCGGGCGACTGGGCCATGGCAAGCCCGCTGGCGAGGGCGAGAAGAACGGCAGCGAGACGGGCGAACAATCGGGCGTAACGCACGGACATTCCCTGGTCGGCGGGCAGCACATGGCCCAATATCGGCCTCAAGTCTGCCCAAACCCTGCGGCGGCGTCCATGCGCCGCCAGCCGGCCGGCCTTCGCGGCTGCTATCATTGCGCCCCTTTTTTCCGTCCCGGTTGCCCCATGTCCGCCGACAAGCAAGCCCTCACCTACCGCGACGCGGGAGTCGACATCGACGCCGGCAATGAAGTGGTCGAACGTATCAAGCCGCTGGTCGCGCGCACCTTCCGCAAGGAGGTGATGGCGGGCCTCGGCGGCTTCGGCGCCCTGTTTGAGCTGGCCGGCCGGTACAAGGATCCGGTCCTGGTATCCGGCACCGACGGCGTCGGCACCAAGCTGAAGCTGGCCCAGATCCTCAACCGCCACGACACCATCGGCATCGACCTGGTCGGCATGTGCGTCAACGACGTGCTCGTCCAGGGCGCCGAGCCCCTGTTTTTCCTGGACTATTTCGCCACTGGCAAACTCCACGTCGACACCACGGTGGCCGTGGTCGGCGGCATCGCGAAGGGCTGCGAACTGGCCGGCTGCGCGCTGATCGGCGGCGAAACGGCTGAAATGCCCGACATGTACCCGCCCGGCGAATACGACCTGGCTGGCTTCTGCGTCGGCGCGGTGGAAAAGGCCAGGCTCATCGACGGCGAGAATCTGCGCGCCGGCGACGCCATCATCGGCATCGCCTCCAGTGGCGCCCATTCCAACGGGTATTCCCTGATCCGGCGCATCGTCGCCCGCGCCGGCAACCCGTTCGACCTGGACATCGGTGGCGTCACGCTCGCCGACGCACTGATGGCGCCCACCACCATCTACGTCAAGCCCATCCTCACGCTCCTGGCCGAACAGCCGATCAAGGGCATGGCCCATATCACCGGCGGCGGACTGAAGGAAAACATCATCCGCGTGGTGCCTGACAGCCTCGGCATCACGCTCGACAGCCGCAGCTGGACCCTGCCGCCGCTGTTCGACTGGCTCATGCGCGAAGGCGCGGTGCCGCGGGAAGAGATGTGGCGCACGTTCAATTGCGGCATCGGCTACACGGTGATCGTGTCGCGCGAGGATGTCGCGGCCGTGCTGGGCGCCCTGGCGGCGCTGGGCCTGGACGCCCGGCAGATCGGCCAGATCGTGCCCGCGGCCGGCGACGACCGCGTCCAGATCGCCTGACCCGATGCGACGGCGCCGTGCCGACCGGGCCGCGCGGCGCTGTCCGTCATTCGTCCAATGGCGCGCGGCCCGTCCGCCTGCCTGCTGACTTCCCGCTCTGATTCATCGGACCTGCCCGTGAGCGCACCGTTTCGCATCGCTGTCCTGATCTCCGGCCGCGGCAGCAACCTGCAGGCGCTGATCGATGCGCAGCAGGCGGGCGCACTGCCGGTGGAAATCCTCCTGGTAGCCAGCAACAAGGCCACGGCCGAAGGCCTGCGCAAGGCCGAGGCGGCCGGCATCCCGACTTTGGCCCTCGATCCGGCCGTATATCCGGACCGGGCAAGCTACGACCATGCCCTCTTCAGCCGGGTGGCCGCGAGCGGGCCGGACCTGATCGTCCTGGCCGGCTTCATGCGGATCATCGACCCGGCCGCCGTCGCCGGCTGGCACGGCCGGATGATCAACATCCACCCGTCGCTGCTGCCCAAGTACCCCGGCCTCAAGACGCACCAGCGTGCGATCGCCGCGGGCGACACCGTGCATGGCGCAAGTGTTCACTTCGTGACGGCCGAGCTCGACGGCGGGCCCGTCATCGCCCAGGTGGAGTTGCCCATCCTGCCTGGCGATACACCCGATGCCCTGGCCGAGCGCCTGCTGCGGCACGAGCACCGGCTGCTCTGCCACTGTGTCGCCCAGATCGCCGCCGGTCGCATCACCCTCGGAGACAGCGGCGTGCTGGTCGAGGGCCAGCCCCTGGGCGAACCGCTGCGCCTGTTCGCCGACTGAGTCTGGCGGAAGCCGCGCAAAGGCGTCCCTGTACCTGTAGCACTTCCACGTTGCCGGCCCGGCGCGTTGGACAGGTCTTGCCGACGCTCCGACACCTCGCCTGCTATATAGCCGGCGATGCGCCAACGGCTGGCGCCAAAGGGGAATCACATGGCCCGACAATTCCTGGGTGCGGTCTTGCTGACACTGGCCGCCTGCGCCTCGATCGTGGGATCTTCACCAGTCGATGCCTCGGCACCTTCCACCAAGGCCGCACTGGAAGCGCTGCTGGCCACCGACAAGAAGCTGGGTGAGTCCGCGAAGTCGCACGACGTCGTTGACGGCCTCGCACCGCTCTTCGCGGACGATGTCGCCATGCCGGTCCCGGGCAAGGGCTTCGTCGACGGCAAGGCTGCCGTGCTCGAAGCACTCAAGGCCAACCCGGACAACGCCAAGGGGCATTTGTCCTGGACACCGGCGCGCGGCGTGGTGTCAGCGGACGGGCAGCACGGATTCACGTTCGGCTACATGACACTGCACCGAGATGGCGCGGAGGCTGTTCCCCTCAAGTATCTCGCCTACTGGGTGCACGGCCCGTCCGGCTGGCGCGTCGCCGTCTACAAGCGCGGCAAGCGCCCGGCCGGCGATATCAGCGCACCATTGCCGGCCAGCCTGGCGCCGGAGAAGAGCGTGGCGACGGCTGACGCGAGCCAGCTCGAGACATACCGGGAAAGCCTGGATGCGATCGAACGTGCCTTCTCGGACGAGGCGCAGAAGATCGGCCTTGGCCCCGCCTTCGTCAAATACGGCAGCGACGACGCCATCAACCTGGGCGGACCGAAAAACGCCACGTTCGTCGTCGGCGCGCAGGAGATCGGAAAGCTGGTCGGCGAAGGACTGCCGCCCAACACCAGCCCCGTCACGTGGGCTCCGGATCGCGTCATCGTTTCAGGCAGCGGCGACCTGGGCGTCACCATTGGCTACCTGAAACCGAATCAGGCCGCGCCGGACGGCAACCGGCAGCCGATCCCGTTCTTCACCATCTGGCGCCGCGCAGACTCCGCCTCGCCGTGGCGCTACATCGCCGAATAGGCGTTCCGGAATTTGTGAATCCCACGGACGGGGCATAATCGCTGTTTTCGACAAGGAGCGCCGACATGCCCCGCACCGTTTTCTGCGTGAAGCTGCAACGCGAAGCCGAAGGACTCGGGTTTGCGCCATGGCCAGGCGAACTGGGCAGGCGCGTGTTTGAATCGGTGTCGAAGGAGGCCTGGTCTGCGTGGCTGGCGCACCAGACCATGCTGATCAATGAGAACCGTCTTTCGCCGCTGGATCCGGCGCACCGCGCCTTTCTCCAGGGAGAAATGGAAAAGTATTTTTTTGGAGAAGGCTCGCAGAAGCCGGCCGGCTACGTGGCGCCCGATTCAACCGGGGATTGAAGCTCGGCCGACGTCGCGGGCAGCGGCGGCACGCCCGTCGTGCCGAACAGGCCGCGCTTGACGCCCGCGAGCACCTTGAGCATTTCCGTCCGCAGGAAGGGCATTCGCGCCAGCGGGTCGAAGAACCGGTCGCGCAAGGCCGCTGCCCGGTCGAGGTCGGACTGGAACAGCGGCGTCAGCCAGCGGCTGATGAACTGGTAGATCCACACGTGGCTGCGGCGCTCGCGATCGAACGCCGCCAGTGCCGAGGCCCGGTTCGGCGTGCCGGCCAGGCAGCGCGCCAGGGCCGCCGCGTCGAGCAGGGCCAGGTTGGCGCCCTGGCCCAGCTGTGGGCTCATGGAGTGAGCCGCGTCACCGAGCCACGCCACACGTCCTTCGTAATAACGCGCGAGCACCGTGTCGCGGTAGCAGCCGGGCGCCAGCTGGCGCATGTCACCGATGGAATCCGCCAATGGCCGTGCTTCGGGCCACAGCTGCGTGACCTCGTGGCGCCACAGCGACACATCCCGGGCCATCGCCGCCGGAATCGCGTCTTCCGGCAGGCTCCAGAAAAGCGCCACGCGGCGCGCGGATTCCGGTTCACCCGGAAGGCGGCCCACCGGCAGCACGCCCGCCATTCGCCGCGCTGCCGCGTAGCGTTGCTGCAAGCGGCCATGGAAGCGGCGTTCCGCGTCGACGCACAAGCCCCACAAGGCGCCCCACCGATACGGCCGGTCGCGCCGGACAACCGCGCCGGATCGCAACGTCGATGCGGCGCCGCCAGCCACGATCACGAGGTCGTAGGGGCCGTGTTTCCGACCGGCGTCGTCCCATAACAGGCCACTTGACGAATCGACGCGTTCGATGCGGGTTCCCGCACGCAGTGCGGGCGTCAGCGAGGGATCCCGCAACAGCTCGAACAGCGCGCCGCGCTGGATGCCAAGACCAAACCAGGCCGGATCCAGCCCCGCATAGGCCATGTCGAGGATGCGACGGCCACCGCTTGTTTCGCCACACAGCCGGTGGATGCGCTCGCCGCAGGCGATGGCGGCCTCGAACCGTCCCAGTTGCGCCAGAACCGAAAGACCCGTCGGCTGCAGCAGCACGCCGGCGCCGACCGGCCCCGGCTCGGGCGCCCGCTCGAAGATTTCCAGCCGATGCCCCTGCTGCGCGAGGAACAGCGAAACGGCCTGCCCCGCCGTGCCATAACCCACGATGGCGATATCCAATCAGCCCCCCGGCTGCACGCGCAGACGGTGCGCGCGGCCCGGTGACTGTAGCGTCGCTGCCGGGCCGTGTCGCCGCGGCAGCGTGACGCGGGCACCTCAACGCGTTGACCTGGCCTCGGCGCGCAGGCGCTTGCGCTCGGCCCGGAGTGATTTGTAATCGACCGGCTGGATCGAGGCGATGAAACAGCGGTCACGCCCGGCCAGGACATGATCGAACTTCGCACTGACCTTGTGCAGGGAAGAGGTCAGGCCGATCGAATGCGACCAGGCCAGTTCCGTACACGGTGGCCGCACCTTGATCAGCCAGGCCTTGTTCACGGCCGTCCAGACCACCACCGCCTCATCGCCCAGCGACTCGTAGCCCTGCAGGCGCCAGTACGGCATGTCCTGGACGGGATCGCCGGCAAATCGCTCGTATTCGGCCAACCGCGCCGCTTCGCGATCCGTGATGGCCTGGGCCGGCAGCGCCAGGCACAACGCCATGGCAGCGGCAATTCCAGCGAACAATGGACGAAACATCGGCGTGCTCCCGAAGCGGTCGATAGTCAGGGGACGATCGCGACCCGACCAGGGTCGCACACCCGCCTCCGCAGCGGCAGCCGATCGTTTCGACAGCGTGCAGGCGGTCCGCTCAGCGCCCTGGACAGACCTATTCGCGCCGCACCCCGACAGCCGCCTCGGCCTCTTCGCGCTGAAAATCCGACAGCTTCGAAGCGACTTCCAGATAGCGACGGCGCACCGCCTCATCGTCAGGCATGACGCGGGCCAGCTTCACCAGCACTTCGACCTGTTCGAAATCCGAATCGATGTCGGCCGTGGCGTCGAGCAGGGCCATTACGGCCGGTGCCTTGAGCGCGGTCGGGCGCAGCAGTGCGGTGATGGCCTCGCGCCGCTCGAAGGCCGACTCGATCGTGCGCGCGGCTTCCGCATAAGCCGGTGCGATACCGTCCACGTCCTGCACCTTCTTCGCGATGTCCGTCAGCACCTCGCGCTTCTCGAAATCCGCATCGAAAGATTTGAGGGTCGCCAGCACATCCGCGAGCGCCGCATCCCCTTTGATGGCGGAGACGAGGGCCTCCAGCGCCGTGCGACGCTCAAAATCCGAATCCATCGACGCGGTAGCGGCCAGCCAGGCCGTACGCAGCCGCGGCTGGTTCGCCACGCGGGGCGCGACCAACGCCAGGAGTTCGCGTCGCTCATAGGACGAATCCATCTCAGCCGCCACCCCGATCGCTGCTGCGAGCTGTTCATCCGAAATCGACGGCCTCTGAATGACCACAGACAGCAGGTTGCGCTGCTCGTACTCCGATTCGATGGCCTTGGCCGCCGCGAGCACGGCGTCGAGCTCTGCCGGCTTGAGGTCGGGATGATCGGCCAGGTGCAGCAGGTATTCGGTGCGCGAGTGCTCCGAGTGGATCAGTGCCACTTCGTCGAACACGGCGCGTGCGCCACCCCGGGCATAGATGCGGGCGGCGCGCGCCTTCGCATCAATGCCGGCCTCGCGCAGCACGAAGGGAATGGCAGCCGCCAGCCAGGCGCGCGCGTCCGCGTCGATGGGGGCTTCATTGCCATCGCGCAGATAGCGACGTGCCGGCGCGCCCGATCCCGCGGTGTATTCCATGCGGCGCTTCACCCCCTTGTGGACCTCTTCAATCCACGCGGTGCCGCTGGCGAGCGAGGCAATGTCGGATTCATCGTCCGCAAACCGCACTTCGCCGGTGGATTGGTAGGTCAGTTCGCGACCATCGCGCTCCAGGTGCGCCGTCAGCACGTTGCCGGTGCGGCGCACCTGGGTCACCGTGCAGGCCCCGCTGCCAGTGCATTCGCTGCTGGAACGCAATTCTTCGCCGATCGACCGGGCGATCAGCGCCGGCAGTCCGAACGTCGCCGCCACCAGCGCCGCGATTGGCAACAGGCGGATGAGAAGTGAACGCTTCGGGGCAGTCATCGGAACTCCTTCGAGCAGGCGCTCAGCGCGTTGCAGTACAGGGGAAGGTTCGGCGGCCATGGCCAGTGCCAGGGCCGGCAAGGGAAATGCGGTGCGTTGCTCCAGCGCGCGCGCCAGACTCTGCGCCAGTGCACGACCGTCGCCGACCAGGCGCGCCGCGGTTGCGTCACAGTCGAACTCGGCGATCACATCCAGCTCGCGCTGTGCCATCGGCAGCAGCGGCAAGGGCCAGGCCAGCGCGCGCCAGGCCTGCATGGCCAGGCGCCACTGCGGATCACGCCGCGCGATATGTGCCAGCTCATGGGCCAGCATGGCGCGGCGTTCGGGCACCGGCGCGCAAAGCGCCCAGTCCGGCAGCAGGATGCATCCGCCGGGAACAGCCAGCGGGCTGCCAATGCCAGCGGCCAGGCCGATACGCACCGGCGCGACACCGAGGTCGCCGGCCAGCCGCGAAACCTCATCCAGCACCGCGGCGTCTGTCACCGGAACCGCCGATGCCTGTAGACGCCTGACCGCGCGCAGGCTGCGCAGCAGGCCGCCGATGCGCATAAGGGCAACCAGCGCCCAGAGCGCCAGCAGCCCCTGCAGCAGGTCCACGGTCGACCAGCGCTCCGGCCCGTCCGCACGCGACGGTGCGGACACCGCTATCGACTGCGCAGCAGGCACCACGGTGGCAACCGACGCGACTGGCAGCTCCAGCACAACCGCCGCGCGCTCGTCCACGGCTCCCGGCGACGTGTGCGGTGCCGCCACGGGCGTCGCCGGCACCGTCCACTGGCCCAGCAGCGGCGCCTGGGGCAGCAGGGTCTGCAGCGTCGCCGTGACGACGCCACCAAACACCGCGGCTCGCCACAGGCGCTCGGCAGTACCATCGCGACCAATAACGCCCAGCCGCGCCAGCGCCCACACCACGACCAGCAACACAGCGCCATGCAGGAGTACTGTCGCGCCGAACAGCGCGGCGGCAGTCCAGGGTTCAGACATGGTCCTTCCCTCCTTTCAAGCGCCGACGCAAACGATCCAGGTCGCCGGACTCAATCGCCGATTCATCTACCAGATGCGACACCAGTGCCTTCGCATCACCGCCAAACAACGACTGCAGCAATCCCGCCACCATGGACCGGCGCACCTGCGGCTCCGTCACGGTGGCCCGGTAATGCAGCTGCCGGGCATCACGCCGACTTTCCACGACCCCCCGCTTCTCCAGCCGGGTCAACAACGTGGCCACCGTCGTGTGCTTGAGGCCCCGCTCGGCCTGCAGCACGTCGGCCACTTCGGCCGTGCTCGCCTCGCCGCGCTGCCACAGCACCCGCATCACCGCGCACTGCAACTCACTCAGCGCGATGTCCCGCTTTTTCCCGGCCATGCCACGTCTCTACAGCTGTCGTACTACAGTTGTAGTAAACGCGGTACGGGCGCGCAACGGGCTGAAAGTCATGGAAGGCCCTTGCGACACCCAGTGCAAGCAGCCTGAACATTCCGCTTGACTCCGACCGCCTCAGTCGATTTAATACGCGACCTTCGCGCTGCGGTTCATCAGAAACCGCACAGCACGTTCTCTGGCCGGGTAGCTCAGTTGGTAGAGCAGGGGATTGAAAATCCCCGTGTCGGCGGTTCGATTCCGTCCCCGGCCACCATTTCCCCTTGTATTTCCTCGCTTTTGGTTGCACACGTCGTAGTACGGCGTAGCACCAGATCGCCGGGTTTTGCCGGCAGAGTTACACAGGAATTACACAGCGGTTATACGTCTCCACCTATCCCTTATTGACAGCGAAAAGTCGATCAGTATGTTGGCCCGGCGCCTATCCCGGCGCGCGCGGAGATGGCCATGAAGGTCCACTACGTCCTTGAGCGGGACAACTCCACACCACGCGGCTTCCTGTCGACCAATGATGCCGCCACTGATGCGCTCAACGCAGTGCATCGGTTCTGCGGCGAGTTTGGGCTTGAATTCCAGCACGATGCGGTGATCGACAATCCGATGCCGGAGTTCGAGATCGACTTCCCTGATGAGCCGCTACCTGACAACGTCGGCGAAGTATGGGCGGGCGCATTGAACTGGTTCGGCGTCAGCGTGGCGTGCTCTGGTCCGCGCGACGTTCGTGGAAAGTGTAAATGCGGCCAAGAATTGAGCCTCATGAACGGCCGGTGCTCAAAACGCGTACTGTTTGCCAGCCGACTCGGGTTTTCCGAGTTGATGCAGGACGATAGAGGCAGCGTATATCTCCCGTGCCCTGATTGTGGCTACCGCTTCGTCTTTGAGGAAGAGGAACGCGTGGCCGGAGCACCTCGCCGATTTCGTTTCCCGGGGTTCGGTGGAGAGGAATTGCAGTTTTTCACTCTCTCGATTTGAGGCCGGGCAGCAACCTTGTCTGTTCTGGGTAGCGCTACGGAGACCTGACACAAAAACGGCGCGGCACCATCGCTGGCCCGCGCCGTTCTTGTTCAACGCAGCTGCTTCAGACGATCAGGCAGCGAACGCTCGATCCATTGCCGCCCTGGACCCGTCCACAGCGCCAGAGACCACCTCCGCCGGAAACTGGTGTCCACCGTCCACCCGGACCGCCGCCGGCGTTGGCGGCCCCGCCAAAGTCGCCGTTGCCCCCTGCACCTGGACGGTATGGAAACTCAGCTCCCTGGGCTGTCCATCTCCCATTGTGGCTCCGCTTGTAAGTAATGCATGTGGCAGTCGCAACAGCGCACACAAGCACGACATCACCAGGCTCATATTCGCCGGCGATTTCTGCCTCAGATTGATTCAGAAGCTCAATGACAGTGGGGCCTGGAAGCGGATGCCCCATCGGGCCGGTACAGCGATGAATATCGCAAGTAAGCCCGCCAAGATCGCGCGCCTGGACGTTCGAGGAGGCGCAGACCACCGTCAGCAGCGCGGCCGCTGCCAAATATAGGTTTCTCATTGTAACTTCCTGTTATGGAGAAATTGGATGCGCTAAGCGTCAGCGGCAGCAGCGCTCAGCGATTTGGCGGCCCTTATCGCGGGCCAGTTCGATCTCCGAAGTACTCAGCCCCTGACCGAGGTTCGCAAGAATTTCTTCGCGTGCTGCGTTTGGAAGAGAAACTAACGACTGCGCGTACTTGTAGGCATATGCCAGCACCGGATTCTGCTTGACGAGCCCGCCGCTACGATACTCATCCGATAGCATGCTAAGTGCCTCCACGCTACCCTGTGCAGCGCTCGACTGCAGAAGGCGGAGCGCGTTTTCCCTATAGCGAATGGTGGCCTCGGGATTTGCAATCATCTCGGCCTTGGAACCGAGAGACTCGTCGCCGATGTACGCGTAGCGGATTGCCGCTTCGATGCTCCCGGCGTTCGCGGCGCGCAGCAGCCAGTCGAAGGCGGTGGCAATCTTCTGCTTGTCGACCCCTTTGCAATCGCGCAGATCCTGCTCAATGCTGGCGAGCACAGCGTCGTTGACGGACTCGATCATGTTGGCCGAGTCCGCCGCATTGAGGCAGCGGTAGAGCGCCGCATGCAGCTGAAGCGCTGCGTCTGGATCGCCAGCCCTGGCCAAAGGCTCAAGTCTCGTCCAGGCGTCTTCCACAGGACCAGTCGGCGCCTGAGTTTGATCGCCGTACTCGAATGCGTTTGGATACGCGCCGCCGACCAGACGCATCCCCTTTGGCGCGACACCAGGCGCCGACTTCGTCACCTTCTGCGGCAGCTCGGCTGTCGCTTGAGTGTCCGGCTTGTCGCTGCGATCGCGGCCAGTGCTGGCAGTGCCGCCAGGCGCTTTCGCATCTACGCCATTGAGGTCAGCGAGATCCGACCGGCCAGCAAGGAAACCGAGCGCCAGAGCGGCAACGGTAATTGATACCAGGAGGATATTCTTCGGCACGGCACTTCTACACCTGGGGCACGGGGATACTGGCTTCGACGGTCTGTTGCCGTCACACCAAGAGCAAGTCGTTTGAATGCACGACTGGATGGCAGGCGAAGGAATCGCTCGCCATCAGTCGCTGATGCAGCCCCCGCTGCGGCCGCGCATTTTACACATCCCGTTCCACAGTACAAACGGATGTGGCACGGCGGCCCCAGCGGGGGTTGTCGCAGGACAGGCTCTGCCCGTGACGAAAGAATGATAGCCGGGCCCGGTCGCACGGATCGCGACGACGTAGCAAATGCACCACCGGCCACCCTTCAGGTTTGCCGCCTACAGGGCGCGCGGCCGCCCGGTTGCGGTGCCGCTACAGCAGCGAGATCCGCACGATGTCGGCCGAGACGCTCTTGCCGTCAATGGTGTAGCTGAAGCGTGCCACGCCGGTGCGGGACGGGGTCTGGGTGAAATCCAGCGTGGCGGTTCCGACGATGGTCGAGCTGACGAGATTCACGTCGTATTGCGGCGCAGACCACAGGGGTCCGACCGTCCTGACGACGACGCCCTCCCACTTTGTCTCACTGGTCCATTTTCCATTTTGTATGGTGAACCATTCGGGCTGGTGGCCGGCGCCGTGCACATACAGCGCACCGAACAGCGAATGCATCGTGCCCTGGAGGATCGAAAGACCCCAGCCGCTCTGGGTGGGACTCCACCACAGCCCGGCATAGTCGGTATTGGGCCGTGGCTGAGGCGGCACGAAGGCGACGGCGAACGGTGAGACCACCTGGAATTGCCAACGCCCGACGGGTTCCGCCGTGGGTTGCAGTGATTCGTAATAGGCCACGGTGTATTGCCCGGCCGGGAAAGCGCCGAGCTGGATATCCACAACCTCCGGCGGTCCGGGGACAAAACAGGCGTTGGGCTGCTGCGCCACGCGGATCACACCGCCGACGAACTCGACACGCACGCTTTCGTCATTGAAGACGCAGGAATCCACGGTCATTCGCAGATTGACGCGCTCGAACGGCGCCGGCACGGGTGGAACGATGTCGGCTGCGGATGTTGCGCCGCTGGCAATCGCCAGCAGTGGCCACACAAAGGCATTCAGACGGTTCATGGACGCACTCCGGATCACGTCGGTGGATACTCGGGAAGATCTGCACACGTTGCCGGTTCCCTCGACTCACGGGGCTCCGAAAACGGCCCCTTGCTCAGACTTTCCCCAGGCATTCGCGTACGCCCTGCCGCAGCGGCACCAGACCAGGCCGGTAACGCCGCGTCGCACTCCCGACTACAGACGCCGCCACGTGGGTGAGCGTCGCACTGACGCCGCCCGACCGACGAACGGCCTGGACCACCGCCGCCCGCTCCGGACATTCGCCCACGTATTTCATTTTCCAACTTTCCTTTGTTTAGACTTGCAACCAGGGAAAGCAAAACGCAACGTGCCCGGCGGCGACGTCGCCGGCGCGATCATCACCAGGAGTGGAAATGGAGTTCGTCAGGAAATGGATTGTGCCGGCCGTTCTGCTGGCCACATCACTGTTCGCCCCGGCCGCCTCGGCCGCACGGGCAAAACAATGCCTCAATTGCACTGAATCGCAGATGCGCGCAATGGCCCGTTCCTACGGCCAGGGCACCGTCACCGTGTGGAATCCCGTGAACGGCGACGTGCACAAGTACCGTTCGCAATGCGGCAATCCGCGTCCCGGCGAGGCCGCCGACAAGGCCTTCGACGTGGGCCCGGATGGCGTACGCGGAAGCTGCCCTGCCCTGTTGACCGATGAGATCACCCTCGAGCCGGTTCACCACCAGGTCACCCGCGCACTGAGCGAGATCTACCGCGCCACCAATGGCAGCTACCGCACGACATTCGACGTTGATCTCACGGGCCAGACATTCGATGGCTATTCGCCGCGACCACCGTCGATCTACGACTTCGTCCACGACATGCCGCTGCAGAGCCGCATCAATTCACTGCTCAACAACAGTGACAGCCTGTGGAGTCTGGTGCGCAGCCCGTTGGCCTCGGCTTTCCACCTGGCACTCAGCCATGCAGACGCCGCAATGGGGTACTCCGATGGCGTCCACGCCACGTTCACCGTGTACTTCGCCGATGGCTCGTCAGTCACCGCCACGCAGGATTTCGACCTGCCCGTGGAGATCCAGATGAACACGGCGAAAGACTCGACCGGCCACCCGATTCCACTCTCCAATTCAGCCGGCGGCGAAGGGCATTGGGTCTACTCCAGCAACAGCCCGGCCGGCAGCCTCGGACAACTGCTCAACCAGCTGGGATCACTGGGCATCCCCATCACCGGCCAGTACAACGGCGGCAATAGCGGCACGGTCCGCTGCCGTTGGACACCCGCCTCCAACACATTGATCTGCACGATCGGACCGTAATCCGATGGCGTGTGCCGCATCCGCGGCACACGCCCGGCTACCGGCACGGCCGAACGAATGGTCACCAACAGCGGGGCCCCTGATCACCCGGCGCGTACGTTCCGATTCTGTGGAACCAGCCGCGCGTCATTCTGTTTCCCGAGCGTCGCTGTCGGCGACATCGCCCTTCGATCGATCCTGCTCGCACGAAGGATCTGACGCGGCGCTTTGTAGACCCCACCGATCACGTCCTCGGGCCATCACCTCCGGAACTTCCATGCGTCCCAATCCCCTCGACACACTTCGCACGCTCCTCCTCTGCCTGGGCCTGGCCGTGAGCCTCGATGGCAACACCGCGCCGGACTATCGCGTTGCCGCCTGCATGGCCTGCGCCCCCGAGAAAATGAGTTTCACGGCGCGCACCAGCGGGCCAGGGCTCGTACATGTCTGGGACCCGCTCTCGGGCGACGTCCATCGCTACCGTGTCGCCTGCATCAAGAACGCCAGCAACAGTGAGCTTCCGGCACCGGAACCGCACGCAGGCCCGCTCTGCGCCCAATGGCAGAGCACCGAGGAACCCCTGCCTGCGCACCATGCCGCACTCACGCGCGCGCTGAGCACTATCCTGGTCGGCAAGGCGATGTCCTTCCAGCTGGACGTGCCCGTCGGTGCGCAGTCGTGGTCCGGTTACGCCGCGCATTCGGCGACGGTCTACGACCTCATTCGCGACGAGACCCTTCGCAAAGAGCTGGAAGACCATATCCGTCGCCCTGACGCACTCGCCAATAGCGACGACCCGCTCGCAAAGGCCTGGGCCCATGCCCTGGCTCACGCCGCCGACGCGCGCGCCTATACGCCGAAACTGAGCAGCAACTACCGCGTCATCCTCGATGACGGGTCCAGCGTCCAGTACAACCTGTCGCTGCACGGCGCACTGCAGTTCCGCAAGGACAGTTTCCGCGACCCCATCGGCAATGCCATTCCGACACGCAACGAACTGAGTTCCGGTGGCATCTGGCTGTTCGCGAAGGAACATCACGCCCACCTGCAACGCCTGCTCGACCAGATGGCCCGCAACGGCGCGCGCATTGTCGGCACGCCGAGCCCCGGCAACAACCGCATCGAGTGCAAGGTGGATCTGACCATGCCGGCACGCCCCCTGGTTTGCGAGGTGACGGCCACGGGCCCGCTGGCCGCAGACGCAGCCCGCGCCGCGCACGTCACGCCGGAAACCACGCACTAACGCCCCCACCCACGGCACGTCGGCCCCGACCGTCATGCGAGTTGTCGGGCCGACGCCGACGGGTCGGGCATTCCGCATGCCGCGACGCCTCGTACGCGTGGGAAACCGCCCCATTTGCCCTACTCGCCGCGTTGGCACGCGGATTGCCCCGTCTCACTCAGGACGCAGAGTCATCGACGGAACGATGTACCAGGGAGCGGCAATCGCCGGGACGGCGAAGCACACGACGGGTCATCCCTGCGCCCCGTCGTCCGGGCCGGCACTGCCGGCCCGGTTTTTTTCTGGACCGCTCAGCACAGCACGTTCACCGTTCGCTGCGTCAAAAGCCAGCCATTCCAACCATCATGCGGAGACACCTGATGCGCACCACTCCACCGTGGCACGGCGGTTGCGTGGCTGTACTGGTCGACTAAGATCAACGCCAGCGCTTATGGGCATTTTCGAGGCCGCCGTGGGTAGGACGCCGGGCATCGGACACGATCGCAACACCCGTACTTCGGCGTCATGGCTGCCGCGTCTGCTGGCGCTCCTGTTCCTCATCGCCTGTCACCCGCTCCACGCCCTGGAGCCAACGTCGCGCTTCGGCGACTACGCCATCGACAACTGGAACGTCGACTCGGGCCTGCCGCAGGTGTCGATCATCAGCATCACGCAGGATCCAACCGGGTTCATCTGGGTGGGCACGCAGAATGGCCTGGCCCGCTTCGACGGCTTGCGCTTTGAAGTGTTCGACCGGCGCAACAGCGATGGCGCCGACCCATCCAATGCCAGCGCCAGCCTCACCGATCGCCACGGACGCCTGTGGTTCGGAACACCGACCGGCGTCGTCGTGCACGAGAACGGCCGCTTCCGCACGATTCCTTCCGCGTTGTCGGGTACTGCGGTGATCGATATCGTGGAAACCCTCGACGGTGACGTGTGGGTCGCCACCGCCAAAGGGCCGCTCCGCTACGACGGCCATTCGATGGTCGCCGCAGGCGTGGCGGGGCCGGCCTTCAGCCTGGTGAGAGACGACGCGGACCTGTGGATCGGCGGGGCCGGCCAGGTCACGCGACACGCCCTGACCGGTGACAAGCGCTTTGACTTGCCCGGCGGAGTGTCGCACCAGGTGAACCACCTGGCGGTTTCGCCCGACGGCCTGTGGATCGGAACCGGCGCGGGGTTGTACCTCCTGCCCCGCAAGGGTGAAGCCATCGTGCCGATCCATGTGGACGCCAGCCCGGACGGAAGCCCGCTGGCGGTCCGTGTCGAGCACTTGTACGTGGACCGCGACCAGAGTGTATGGATCAGCACGCCGCCGATACTCTATCGCCGCCGCGCTGATGGCAGCGTCGAAAAGATCCGGCCGGAGGACTTCGTCCGCAACCCGTACGTCGTCAGCTCCTTCGAAGACCGTGAAGGCAACCTCTGGCTGGGCAGCCGCACGGAAGGCCTGTTCCGGCTCTGGAATGGCTGGGCATCCCGGCTGGGCGTGCGCGAAGGATTGATCGACCCGGTGATCTGGAGCGTGATCCGCGATCCGTCCGGCAATGTGGTGTTCGGCTCCAATTCCAACGTGATGCGCCTGACCGATGGCGCATTGCAGGAAATCGTCAGGCCGACCGACATTCACAACTCCGCCGCGTACGAACTCAACTACGACCAGCGCGGCCGCCTCTGGGTCGGCACGCGCTCGGGACTGGCGGTGTTCGACAACGGCAAGGTCGTCACGCCGCCCGTATTCCAGGAACTGTCGCGCTACCAGATCAATGCCATCGTCCCGCACTCGGAAAACACCATCTGGCTCGGCACGCAGGATGGACTCTATCGCTATGATGACGCCGAGTTGCGCCGCATCGACTACGCCGCCGGCGTGATGCCCGCTTCCGTGCGCAATATCCACATTGGCGCCAACGGCACGGTATTGATTGCGACCGAGAACGGCGTGCGGCGCCTCGAAGACGGCAAGCTGGTGGCACCCGCCTGGGCCAAGCCGCTGGAAGGGCTGTTCGTATCGTCCATCACGACGATTCGCCCGGGCCTGCTCGGCATCACCACGCGCGACGCCGGCATCGGCCTGATGAGCGACGAAAAACTGCTGTTGCTCGACGACCGCAATGGCCTGCCAACCAATAACAGCTGGGCCATGCTGGTCCTCAACGGTTATCTGTACGCCACCAGCATCGAGGGCGTCTGGCGTGTTCCGATCAGCGAGCTGCCCGATCCGATCGCCCCCGGCGAACATACCACACTCGCGCCTGAGCGGGTACTCGGCCGTTCCACCAGCATGCAGCACATCCATTGCTGCAACGGCGGCGCGCGGGCGCGCATCGTGGCTGACGGCACCAGCGTCTGGCTGCCTGCCATACACGGCGCAGTGCGGGTAGAGACGCGTACCATTGCCCCGCCGCCGCTTGAGCCGGTGGTCGTGGTCGAACGGTTGCGCCACGGCGATCGCACCTACCAGCCGGGCGATATCGTCAGTATCGACAGTCCGCGCCGCGACATCGAGGTGCAATTCACCGCGCTCAGCTTTCGCGAACCGCGCAACGTGCTGTTCCGTTACCGCCTCGATGGTTACGACAATGAATGGCACGACGTCGGCAATCGCCGGTCCGCCTACTACACCAACCTGCCGCCCGGGCACTACACGTTCCGGGTCGAGGCACGCACCGGCAATGCGCGCTCGCGCTTTGGCACTGGCGGGTCGGGCGCGAAGTCGAGCATGGACTTCGACTTCGTGCCACGCTGGTTCGAGCGGCGCAGCGTCCAGGGCGCCGCGGTGGTGCTGCTGCTGTTGCTCGCCGCCGCCGTGCCGCTCGTGCTGCGCGAGCGCTATCGCAAGCGTGACATGCACCTGCAGGCCCTGGTGCAGGCGCGGACGCGTGAGCTGCTTGAAGCAAACGTGCGCCAGAGCCAGGCCAACCAGGCGCTGCATGATTCCAATACGCAACTGGCGACCCAGATCGAGGAACGCCTGGCCGCCGAGCGCGCCCTGCAGAGCCGCAACAACGACCTGCTGGCACTCAATCACAAACTCGAGGGCACGCAGAACCAGCTGATCCAGTCCGAAAAGATGGCATCGGTGGGCCAGCTGGCCGCCGGCGTCGCCCACGAGATCAACAATCCGATCGGTTACGTGCACTCCAATCTCAACAGCCTTGAGCGTTACGTGCGCGACATCATGGAACTGCTGGACTACTACGAAGAGTACGAGGGCGCCGAGCCCGGCGCCCAGGCCAGCATCTCAGCCGAGCTGGCATCGCACCGCAAGCGCATCCAGCTTGAATTCCTCCGCGAGGACATCGGCAACCTGCTCAGCGAATCACTGCACGGCATTGCGCGCGTCGAGAAGATCGTTCGCGACCTGAAGGACTTCTCCCATGTCGGCGAAGCCGAATGGCAGATGGCCGACGTCCACGATTGCCTGGAGAGCACGCTGAACGTCGTCGCGCACGAGATCAAGTACAAGGCGAAACTGATCAAGGAATATTCGCCGGTTCCCAAGATCGAATGCCTGCCCTTCCAGCTCAACCAGGTTTTCATGAACCTGCTGGTCAATGCGGCGCAGGCCATGGAAGACCAGGGCGAGATCCGCATTCACACGGAGGCCGATGAACACGAAGTGCGCGTGAGCATCGCCGACAACGGCAAGGGCATCAGCGAGGCGCACATGCACCGGATCTTCGAGCCATTCTTCACCACCAAGCCTGTCGGCAAGGGAACCGGCCTGGGGTTATCCGTTTCCTATGGCATCGTGCAGAAACACGGTGGCACGATCGAGGTGCAGAGCGCGCTGGGCCGCGGCACCCAGTTCACGGTGCATCTGCCCATTCACCGTCCCGAGAAGAAGTAGCCGCGGCGCTGCCACGCCGGTAGGTGCCGTCCATCGAACCTGCTGCGCGCATCCCGCAATAGCCGTCGCAACCGCGGGTGTCCAGCGTCAGCTGGTCATCGTGGAAGGAAAATTCCATGGTGCACGAGAGCGCGCCTTCTTCGATGTGGAAGCGCGCGTGCGCGCTGGCTGACCCGGTGGCGAATCCTTCGACGTCGCAGGGATAGACGTCGACCACGGTGTTGACGTGGAAATGGAACCCATCCCTGCTGACCTGCGTCACCTCGACTATCCCGACTGCATTGTCATAGCGCCCCTCGCCGGCGCCGGCCATGGCGAAGGCACTGCCCAGCAGCACGATTCCACCGATCCACATGACAAGACCCCGTTCCGCGAAACCATCCTGCAGTACGCAGTCCGGGCCGGTTTTCTGCGGAGTCAGTCGATCACCAGGTGTTCCGCCAGCCACTGGCGTGCCTGGGTCCAGTCCCGCTCCACCGTGCGCACCGAGATCGACAGCGCCTGGGCAGTCTCCTCGACCGACAGGCCGCCGAAGAAGCGGCATTCCACCACCTGGGCCTGGCGCGGCTCGGTCCGGGCGAGGTCAGCCAGTGCGTCGTCCACGGCAACCACTTCGCGGGCCTCGCGCGCGACAGCGAGGCTGAGCTCATCCATCGGCGTGACTTCGGCATGGGCGCGCTGGCGCAGGCGCTTGCGCGCGTGGTCGCAGATCACCTGGCGCATGATGCGCGAGGCGAGATTCAGGAAGTGCGCCCGATTGGCGACGTCTGGCGTGTCGCCCGCGATGCGCAGGTAGGACTCATGCAGCAACGCCGTGGTATCGAGCGTGCCGATCCAGCGATTGCGGCCCAGATGCCGGCGCGCCACCTGCTTGAGATCCGCGTAGACCAGCTCGATCAGGCGCTGCTGCGCCTGTGTATCGCCTTCGCGGCAGCGCGCCAAGGTCTGGGTGAATTCACCAGGTTCCATCACTCCCCCAACAACTGCGGCGTCGCACGGTAGCGACGTCACCACGCGCTTCCCAGCACCGGCCGATTCGTGGGTGCCACCGCCCGACCGGCGGCACACGCCCCCCATCGGCACGGGCAATCGCGCCGTTCGTCGGCGCCGTGGCGGATGCGCGCCGCGACCAGCGTACCCGTGTCCATCGATGGCTTCTCGGAACGCGCCTCATGAAGCGGTGGTGGATGCTGTGCACGGTTGTCCTGTTGGCATGCCTGCCCGGGCTGCGCCTCGCGGCCGAACCGCTGTCGACGCATCCGCGATTATGGATCACCAGCGAGGACCTGCCGCGCCTTCGGCAATGGGCTTCGCCCCAGAATCCGGTGTATACGCAAGGATTGCGCCAGCTCGCGACGTGGGCGGCGCAGGCCATGGACAACCACGACATTCCCGACGACGACAACGGCGGTTCGACCTGGAGCGCCATCAACACCGAGGAATACGCCGCACTGTTCGCGTTCATGGCCCTGGTCGACCCGGATCCCGCCGCGCGGCCGCAGTGGGCCCAGCGCGGTCGCACCTTGCTCCTCCATGCCATTGGCCGCGCCGATACCTGCATGCGCGCGACACCGCCGACACAAAGCGGCGCATTCTGCACCATCGCGTTCAGCGTCTCAGATCGCTCACGCTGGACGGGTGCCGCCTTCCCGCTCGCGGCTGACTGGCTGCAGGCCGCGACAACCGCGGGCGGACAACCCGTACTCAGCGCCGCCGACCGGGCCACACTGCGCCGGGTGTTCCTGGTGTGGTCGCGACTGAGCCTGGAGGCCTATCCCAATCCCTACAACAATCCGCCCGAGTTCAGCCTGCCCGTCGGCACGATCGGCGAGCCGCTGCTGCGCCTGGGAACAGACCTGCGCCGGCATCGCCTGCGTTTTGCCGGCAACAATTATTTCGCCGGCCACATGCGCAACATGGGCTTGCGGGCGATCGCGATCGATCCTGCGGACGATGTGCCCGATGCATTGACGCCGGCCACCTACCTGCGCCGGAATGGCGCCGGGAACATCGTCGAAGTGCCCTTGGAATCCGGGCCCGGCGCGTTGCGCGGACTGCTCACTGACGTGCTCGGCGGCTGGCTATTCGTACAGGATTACCTTCTGCGCCACGACAGCCGCGGCGGTCTGCCACAGGAGGGCATGGAGTACGCACCCACGTCGATCGGCATTCCCGCACAATTCCTCTTCGCCCTGGAAACCGCCGGTTACGCCGACCAGGCCGGGCAGGCACGCTGGGGCACACAGGTGGCCGGGTTGTCCACCAATCCCTTCTACCGGGCGACGCTGTTCGGATTGATTCATTCGCAGAGCCCGCGCGCCACACCCTCGGGTTTTGGTCTGGTTTATCGTCCGGCCTGGTATGGCGACGGCGAGCAGTACTACCAGAATGATCCGATCGATATCCTCGGCCCGCTCGCCCTGCACGCGATGCGCGTGGGCGACACGCAGGTGGTCGACGCGGTGCGCTGGGTGCAGCGCTTTATTCCTCCGGACGGCAACAGCGGCTTCGCCGGACGCACGCGCGCCAATGGCAGCAGCGGCGATGTGCTCTCCAGCCTGATGTATTTCCTGCTGTTCGACCCGAACTCGCCGGCCAGCCTGCCGACTGCGCCGGATCCGCGCCCGGCGCTGGACCTGGCGTTCTGGTCCGAAGGCATGGGCCGCTTGCTCACACGCACAGGTTGGGATACGAACGCACGCTGGTTCGACTACCGCCTCAGCTATAACGCCGTGGATCACCAGCATGGCGACGGCAACCTGTTCGAGTTCTACCGCGCCGGGGAATGGCTGACCAAGGGCACGCTCGGCTACGGCAACGACGGCGGCGCAACTGACTACAAGAATGGCGTGACGATCCAGAACACGCTGGGTGCGTCGGTCGACCCGAACGGCTTTCTCGGAACCCGACTGCGACGTGGTGCCCAGATGCCGCAGAACCGCAGCGAAGGCGACCCGGTCGTGCTCGCGCGCAGTGAAGATCCGCGGTACAGCGCAGTCACGGGCGATGCCACGCGCCTCTACAACGCCTGGTACGAGAACGGCGATGCGACGCCGCTGGCGCAACGTGCCCTCGACGTGGCGCACGCCAGCCGCAGCGTGCTGTGGCTCAAGCCCGACCATATTGTCGTGTACGACCGCGCGCGCTCGCACAGTGCAGGTCGCGCCAAGCGATTCTGGCTGAACCTGCCCGACCGATTGCCGTCCTTACCGCAGGTGTCCGGATCCCGCGTCACCGCGACGACGCCGGGCGGCCAGCGTCTTTTCGTCACCACGCTGCTGCCGACAGCGCACAGCACGGCGATCGTCACCACGGACCCGATCATGGCGCCCGACGTCAACGGCTATGCGCTGGGTAACGAAGACAGTTTCATCCAGACCAGGTCCGTGAACGGCCAGACGGAGAAATACGCCACGCGGCTGCGCGTGGAAGCCGACAACGCGCCGCAGGACGTGCGCTTCCTCCATGTGCTGCAAGGCGCCGATGCGGCGACGCCAGCAGACGGGACGACGTTGCTCGCCTCCGAGGCACTGGCCGGTTGCGCAACACCCGCCGGCGCATTCGACGGCGCCGCCGTCGCAAGCCAGAGCGCCTGGTTTGCGCGCGACCTGACGCCGGTGCGCGGCTGCCTGGCGCTGCGCATGCCCGCCGCCGTGACCGTGCACACCGTCACCGGTCTCGCGCCCTATGCCCATTTCCAGGTCACACGCGAGCTGATCGGCGCGGAACAGCGCCTGGTGATTCTGCCAGGCGGCCCCTGGATGGCTGACGCTGGCGGCGTCCTTCGCTATGAGGTCGGTAGCACGCCGGCAGCAACCGCATGGCTCGTCGCCAGCGCGACGGAGATGGATTTTGGCACAGCCGCCATCGGCTCCGCCGTCGACAGGACGGTGACGATCACCAACCGGGGCACTGCCGCCGCGCCCCTCGTCGCTTCGATGCAGGGCGATACGGCGCTGCAACTGGGCGCCGGCACCTGCACCGGCACACTGGCGCCGGGAGCGCAGTGCAACCAGACCGTGCGTTTCCAGCCCACCACGCCGGGCTATCGCAGCGCGACGCTGCATATCACCAGCGGAGCCTCGACCGCGGCCGTCACCCTCCGCGGTATCGGCGAGCCCGGCGGTGATGTCCTCTTCCGGAACGGATTCGATCCCACGATTTGATCGCGCTCGACGCGCATTCCAGCCACGGAGTTTCCATGTCATCGCTTTGCCGTTACGGCAGCCTCGCGGCTGCCTTGGTGTCGGCTGCGTCCGCGACAGCCGCCATTCCCAATGATCTGGCCCTCGTTCCCTATGCGAGCGGCCTGAATACCCCCGTCGCCCTGGCAAATGCAGGCGACGGCTCGGGCCGCCTGTTTGCAGCCGAGATCGGCGGACGCGTACGCGTCATTCGCAACGGCGTGGTGCTGCCTGCGCCCTTGCTGGATCTGTCTGCGCTGGTGAGCACGTCCAGTTGTGGCGGCGAATGCGGGTTGCTGGGCCTGGCATTCGCACCCGACTTCGCCACAAGCCGGCACGTATTCACCTTGCACAATGATCCACAACGCAACAACGTGATTCTCCGCCATCGCGTGCCCGCAGGCAGCGATGTAGCCGATCCGGATTCGCGCACGGCCGTGATGACCATCGGCAATGGCAGCGGCCAGCACAACGGCGGCGACCTGAAGTTCGGTCCGGACGGCATGCTGTATATCAGCGTGGGCGATGCTGCCGGCGGTGGCGCACCCGCGCAGCAGTTGTCGTCGCTGCGAGGGAAGATCCTGCGCATCGACGTGCGCACGCTGCCGTACACCATTCCGGCGGGCAATCCCTTCGCAGCGGATGCACCGTCGGCGAACACGCGCGACGAAATCTGGCACTACGGCCTGCGCAATCCCTGGCGCATGAGTTTCGATCGCGCCAGCGGCGCGTTCTGGGTGGCCGACGTCGGCGGCAATGGTGGTGCCTATGAAGAGATCAGCCGCGCCGGAGCGGGTGTCGGCGGGCTGAATTTCGGCTGGAACTGCTTTTCCGGTCCGCAACCGATGAGCTGTTCCATCGCCAATCACACGCCACCGGTCATTGCCGTGCAGACCGCGACCCTGGGTTGCGCCATCGTCGGCGGGTTCGTTTTCCAGGGCCCGGTCGCCGCGCTCAAGAACACCTATTTCTACGGCGATTTCTGCACCGGCGCGGTCTGGGCAGCGAACGCTGCCAACCCCGCTACGCCGCAGTTCCTGTTCGCCAACACCGCACCCGTGACCACCTTCGGCGAGGACGAGGCGGGATGGCTCTACGTGGCCGAGCACGCGCCGAATGCCCGCGTGCTGCGCATCGCCTCGGACCAGATCTTCAACGACCACTTCGGCCCCTGATCGGGAGACACCTCCATGCGCCACCTCGTACTGTTCGGCCTTGCCGCGGCCGCGGCTGCCGCCGATGCCGCCCCCTTCCCCGCTTTCCTGCCGGGTCCGTGTGGAACCAGGACATCACCGCCGCCCCGCTGCATCCGCAGTCGGCCAACATGATCGCCACCTGGGCCGGCCTCGGCGGATTCGGCAACGGCCGCATGCAGATCGACTTCGGCATGAACGTCGTGCACGCCCCGCTGGACGCGCCGCGGCGCACGATCGTCGGGTATCCCTACGACGAGTATTACTTTCCCGACTGCGATGCCATCGGCGCGACGATGCCGGTGCCGGCCAACGCCGCCATCGAGCATTCGGACGGACTGAGTTGCGACAACGAATCCGACGATTGCCACCTGCTCGTCGTGCAGGGCACCACACTGTTCGAGGCGTATCACGTCACCGCCAGCGGTGCGAGCGGACTGGAGGCGCAATGCCTGGCCCGCTGGAATCTGACGGCGAACTACCCGGAGCAAGGCCGCGGCGATCACTGCACCAGCGCCGACGCCGCGGGCTTTCCCATCGCACCGCTGCTGCTCAATGCCGACGAAGTGCACGCCGCGCTGTCGGTCCCGCAGGGTACGGTGGGCCACGCCATCCGTTTCATCCTGCCCAATCCCCGAATGGCCAGCGACGCCAGTCTCGGCGGCGTCAACGGACGCCTGTATGTGCGCCCCGCGACACACGCCGGCAGTCCGTCGGGGCCGAGCGGCAGCGTGCCCTACGGCGTGCGCCTGCGCCTTCGCAGTGACTTTCCGATGGCAGGTTACTCACCCGCCGCGCAGGTGATCCTCCGTACGCTGCAACGCTACGGCATGGTGCTGGCTGATGGCGGCAATATCGCGATCTCTGCCGAGAGCGACCGCTACACCACGCACACCTGGGCGGAACTGGGGATCGGCTCGCGCGTGTTCGACCAGACGCCGGGAGCACGCGTCGTCGTACCAGCGGACTTTCAGGTTATCAACACCGGGCCACGCATCGCCGAAACCTACGACTGCGAGCGAACCGTCGTTGCCGATGACGTGATCTTCGCGAACGGATTCCAGTAGCACCACCGCGGCAGCCTGGAGCCTCGACACATGGGGTTCCAGGCTGCGCGAACACGGCTATCCGCGTAAATCCGCATACTCGGTACTGAACAGGCGGCTGACCTCGCGCGGCGAACGCCCGGTCCACTGGCGCACGGCACGACAGAACGTGGCCTGTTCGGCGAACCCGATGTGCTGCGCCACGTCGATGAGCCGGTCGCGCCCGCCGGAAAGACGGCAGACGGCGATACTGGCGCGAAGCAGGTCGCGCAGGCGCCGGAAACTCAAGCCGTCGGCGGCCAGGCGCCGCTGCAGCGTCCGGCGCGCAAGACCCAGGCGGCGCGCCACGCCGTCTTCGTCCGCATCACCCCAGGCCAGTCCGTGGAGGATCACTTCGCTGGCCTGCACCGACGTCGCATCGCGCTGTCCAACGACGACGCGCACGCAGTCGTCGAGCCAGTTCGCGAGCGAAGCGTGCAGCTGCGCGTCGGCGTAGCGCGGCTGGGCGTCGAGAATCGCTGCGGGCACGACGACGGCGTTTTCCGGGGCGCCGTACCGCACGGTGCAGCCGAGCAGCGATTCCACCTCGCTGATACCGCTGCGGCGCTGCCGTGTGAGTTCCAGCGCCGATACCGGAACCGACTCACCCACGAGGAAACGTCCGAAGGCGACCCATCCGGCCAGCACGCCTTCGATCAGCGCGGGCGGCACGGGCACGCGTGGCAGCCAGCGCACACGCACGCTGGCACGTTCACGTACCACGTCAATCGCACCCAGGGTGCACGTGAGCGATTCCCAGCGCGCCAGGCTGTTCAAGGAATGCGCCAGCGTAGGCGCCGCCGCAGTGGCGATGCCCAGGAGCCCGAAGCCCCGGCCGCCGATGGCCGCGCCGAAGCGAAAACCCAGATCCGGGTCACCGGACTGCAGAACTGCACTTTCTACCAGGTTGCAGAATTCTTCGCCGCCGACGCGCTGGACGAAGCCGCTGGCGGACATGGCGCTGCCAGGCGCCGGACCAAGACCACGAAGGCGGGTGAATTCGCGGAATGCATCCGCGTAAAGCTGCGAGACATCGGGCGTGAACGTCATGCCGTGGGGAATCCGCGATGAGCCAGAGGTATCGGTACCGCCGGCCCCCACCGGCAGTACCCCCTTGCGCGTTATCCCTCACGCCGCACGTCGGCTCTCCTACAGCAGCCCCAGGAAAAATTCCGACGCCACTGCTCCGAACGTGGTTTCTACAAACAGCACTTTTACCCACCAGCGCTCATACCAGGGGGTGTCGATGGTGGCGAACGAATCGATGAAGGCCAGCACGATGCTGGGTCGCCACCATTCGAACTGTACTTCGGCTGTCCATTTTGCGCCATATACCAGGTCGGCGATGGTCGGCTCCGGTGCCCCCGGCGCCAGCAATACGCCATGCAGTGTGGTTACGTCGTCAATGAGGTCAAACCCGCCATCATTGCGCACCAATTTTGCGCCGACGAACCGCAGGCCGTTGCCGGCGACGCGATACACCAGCACGCGACCGTCCGCACCCGGCGCCGGTGCCAGAATATTGAGCTGGCCAGTGATGGCGACCGGCGTGGACTGGTCGAGCTGCAGGCGGCCACTCACCGTTGCGGCGTGGTTCGGATTCGCACGCCAGGCATCGATATCGCGGATGGTGATGTCCAGGTCGAAGTGGATCGCGCGGATTTCCCGATTCCATTCGCCGAATCCACGCATTTCTTCCGCAAAGTACAGTCCGCGCGCCAGGGCGGGCAGCGCGAACAGGGACAGCAGGAACACGGCGGCAGCCGCCAGACGGATTCTCATGTTTCCTCCCGATGTCGGATCAGTCAGCTCATCGACCCGGCCGCACGTTCGGCCAGGGCAGCAATGGTCAAGAGCGGGTTCACCCCCACCGAGCCCGGCAGGATGGAACCATCGGCGACGTAGAGCCCGGCGTGCACCGCGTGGCTGCCGCGCGGATCGTAAACACGGCCATCCGCATCGACGGCCCCGGCGCCGGCGTCGTCGGCCATGGGACAACCGCCCAGCGGGTGCACCGTCGTCAACGCACCGCCGAATACGGGATGGGTCCGCGGGCTGTCGACCAGGGTGCCGCCGAAAGCGCCGGTATGCTGGCGCATCTCGGCGCGCATCCGGGCCACGAAGGGCTCCGCACTCACGCCCGGCCAGACAATGCGCGCCGTGCCGCTGCCATCGAGCACGATGCGACCGGACGCGCTGTCATGACCGATACCCAGGTACACCATGCTGTGATTGAGCGCGCCATTGCCGCGCCGTCCGGCGATATCGCGCAGCTCGCGCTGGGCGGCCGGCGTGTCCGGGGCATTGGCAAGCGCCGGCAGGGCCAGCCGGAGCGCGTCAGTCAGCGCGCGCGGCCAGGCACCTTCCTCGATCAGGAACCGCTCTCGCGCGTTACTCGATGCGTAGCGCGCCGCACTGGTGATGGTAGGTCCTACCCCTCGCGTGTCGGCCAGCGCCGCGCCGTCGCCGAAACCGAAGGTATCGGTCTGCACTGCAGCGTTGTAGCCCAGTCCCAGGTAGTCGCCATTGGCCGAGACGCGCGTTCCCACGCGCGGCGACACGGGCAATCCCATCGCTGCCGAACGCAGCAGAACCTGCGTGGAACCCAGCGATCCGGCCGCCAGCACGACGCGCGAGGCCAGGACACTGCCGCGGTAGGGCGCGCGGTCCGCAGGACGCGCCAGGTAATGCACGCGCCATAGTTCGCCGGCGCGTTCGACATACTCCACTTCCATGCGGGTGTAGATTTCCGCGCCACGCTGCGCGGCCACGCGCAGGTAGTTCACATCCAGGGAATTTTTCGAGCCGCCGCGGCAGCCCGTGACGCAATCGCCACAGAGGCGGCAACGCGATTGCACGACACCTTGCGCATTGGCGGCGTTGTGATGGCGCGTGAGATTCACCGCCAGATCCATGCGCTGGAAGTCCACTGCCACGCCGGCGCGTTTGCGGCGTGCCGTCGTGGACGCATGGAAGACCGTCTTGCGCAGCGCATTCGCCTCGGTCATCGCCTCGACTGCCAGCATCTGGCGCACGCGCTGTTCGAACACGTCCATCGCCCCGCTGGCGTAGGCGTTGCGGATCGCCGCAGGCCACGCGGTGAAGACATCCCGGTCCGGCGCCACCACGACATTGGCATTGATCAGCGAGGTGCCACCCAACCCATTGCCGACCAGGGCATCCAGATCGCTACTGGTACGGTAGTCGAACAGACCCAGGGGTGTTGCTTCGCTGCGCAGTTGCGTCACCACGCCGCTGGCGCTATCGGGAAATTCCTGTGGCTGCCATTCGCGCCCGCGCTCAAACAGGCACACCGATCGCGCGCCGGACAGCCGCGCCGCCATGACACTGCCGCCGTAGCCCGAACCGACGACGACGGTGTCGTACTGGGGTTTGAGCAGCGACAGCGACCGGCTTAGCACGCTGCGATTGGGTGCCGCGGCATTCGCTCCCCGCGGCAGGCACAGTCCCGCGGCGACCGCGCACACGGTCGCCATGAATTCACGTCTGGATACTTCCCCGCTTGCCATGTTCGCCCTCCCGCGTCGTGGCCCGGGCGTCTTCATACGCCCGTTCGACACGCGAGGACTTGACCGTTTGCGCCAGCACGTCCGACTCATCGTGCAGCGTGCGGAACAGCCAGTCACACAGGGGTACCACAATATTGAAATTGCCGCGCTGCATCACGTGCGGCGCGTGGTGGGCGCGATGATGCGACACCAGCCGCCGGATCACCCGTGAACGGGCCATGCGCCCGTGCAACGGCCAGTGCGCCAGGAGATGCAACACCTCGTAGGCCAGGTAATAGGACAAGGCCACCAGGAAGAACAGCACGCCCGGGGCACGCCCCAGCACCGCCCCCACAGCCAGGGAGAGCAGCAGTGCGACGGCCGAGAAGAATCCCAGCAACACCGGCGGGAACAGCACCGCGTGCATGTCGTGCGCGCCGGTGATCTCGATATCCGCGAGGGTGAAGTACCGATGGTGACGCCGCGTGTGTCGCTCAAACATCGCCCCGAGCACGGGAACACGCTTGTGCATCACGTGGCGATGCGTCAGGTATTCCACCAGGTTGGCCAGCAGAAACGTCGCAGGCACCATCCACCAGTAGCTCAGCAGATCTGCCGGCCGCAACAGCAGGGCGCCGGCGACCAGCATGCAGAAGCCCACGACCGCGACAAACACGCCGTGCGCCACGCCGCGATAGCGCGGCGGGCAGAAGCGGCTGCGGTATTCCTCGCGATAGGCGACGGTCTGCGTTTCCATCGGGCCTCCTTGCTGCCGGATTCGATGACGGCAGCATCCGACAGCACGTCGCAGACGGTATTGTCGGCTCGCGTCAGCATAGCGCGATCGACGGATCGGGGCCTGCCTGCGGCCGGCCCCGATGGAACGCGTCGGTGAGGATCAGTCGCCCAGCCGGTCCGTAAAGATCAGGTCGTTCTCCAGCCGTACCAGCCCCAGCTCGGTGATCTGCGCACCCGAATCACGTCGGGCGTGGCCGGCCAGCACCGGCCGGCCGCCTTGCAGCGTCACGGCCATCGCGTCGGCAAACGCGCCCTGCGGCACCAGGTCCAGCGCGAAGATGCCCCCGTCAGCGAAGCCTGGATCCAGGTCGCCGGCGGCATCCAGCCGCGCAGCCGCGAACCCCGAGCGTTCCGGATACACGCCCGTCACGATGCTCAGGAACAGCTTGCCGTCACTTTGCAGACGCAGCCCCGTGGCGTATTCGCTGCCGGCATCGGCCCGCGTGACCAGCGTGCGGAAGCCCGGCAGGGCCGCATCACCGTAGGCCGGATCGGGCGTTCCGTCGGCGCGGATCCTGCCGGCCAGCAGCCGCACGGTGGACTCACCGGCGTCGTAATGCCCCGCGATCACGATCGAACCGTCCCGCTGCACGACCAGGCGATCGATGCCGTCGTGCCCCTCAGGCACTGGCAAGGCATCGATGCGAAACACCGACCAGCCGTCGCCCGCGAAGCCGGCGTCCGCTGTTCCGTCCGGCAGCAGGCGTGCGAGTGAGAAATCCATGTTGTCCGGCGCGCCGGCGGTCGGGATGAAACGGTCGCAGTTTTCCGCATCGCCATTTGTCCAGGATTGCGCGTTCGTTGCTATTGATGCGCTAGCAATCCAAGCGAACGAAAGGGCAAAGGCGCACCGTGGCGCGGATTTCGGTCATTGCCCACAATCTGTCACCGACAGACACCCGCGCGGCGAAGCGACTGCGACTTTAGTCGAGCGCGAAGTGCCGGGTGTCGAGGCGCTGCAGCAGACGCGCCAGCGTGACCAGATCCTGGCGATTGTGTTCGACCACCCGCAGGAGATCGTCGCCCTTGCCATGACGCAGGAAGCTCAGCCAGGCAGCCGGCGCCGCGGCACCGGGCAGGTCGTCCTCGCGAACGATGTGCAGCAGGCGGCGTTCCAGCGTCGCGAGCCGACAGTTTTCCCAGATACCCCGGTAGGCACGCCGCACCGGATGCAGCAGGTCGACATGCGGCAGGCCAGCGAGCGGATTGGCGCGGCGATTCAGCCGATAGCGCGTCGCCAGGAGCGGTGCGTCATAGCAGCGCCCGTTGTAACTGACCAGCACGGTGTCGCAGGTCAGCCACTGGGCGAAGCGATCCAGCATCGCTGCCTCGCCCGCCATCGCCGTCAGGTACAGCTGGCGGATGCGCAGGCGCTCGCCGCGCCAGTCCGCCGCACCGATCATGAAGGCGCGCGTGCCGCTGCCGCCGGCAAGCCCGGTTGTTTCCGTATCGAAGCAGAGAAAGCGTTCGCGCGCCAACGGCACGCCGTCTGCCCAGCGCGGCGGCAGGAGGTGCGAGGCGGCCGGCAACGGTATCTCCCGGGTCACTTCGCGCACGCCCGGCGCGACCGCGTCGCCACACAGGGCGGTTTCGGCGTCCGGCCGCCGGGGCGCCGGGGCTGCGGCCGCGGTCCGCATCCCCAGCAGACGGCGCAGGCGCTGCACTTCCGCACTGCGATCAACACCTGCCTGCGGCGGCGGTGGCGCGGGAACAACAGGAGCCACCGCACCGCCCGCTACGCCAGCGGTAGCGCCCGCCTGCAACCGGAGCCGCCGGATCCGTTCTGCCAACGCGGTCATGCTGCTGCCAGCAGGGCTAGTACCGTCGCCGCGTGATGGCGTGGCGTGGCATCGGTGGATTCGTCGGCCGCGAGAATGGGCCCGACGCAGGCCGGGCAGCCGGCGCGGCAGGGACAGGCCTCGATCAGCGCGCGGGCGTCACGCACCAGTTCGCGCTGCACGCGGTACAGCGGATCGCTCAGGCCAACACCACCGGGGTAGTTGTCGTAGAGATACACCGTCGGCGTGAAGCGCTCGCCGGCACGCGCGAGCGTTCCGTCGGTTGCGCGCCATTGGCCGCGCCCTTGTGCATCCCGCGTGGCGAACCAGGCGCCATCCCCGGTGCCGACGGATTTCATCAGGTCACGCGCCTCGGCCATCACGTGGACGCTCGCCACGGTATGCAAGACGCTGGCAGCTCCCAGGAATCCGTCCAGCGCCGCCTGCCGCGACGCGAAATGTTCGTCGAGACACTCCTGCGACAGCTGCCACCACAGCGCGGTGGTATGGAGTTCCTGGTCCGGCAGGGTGACCGGGCCGTAGCCGATGTTCTCGTGCGTGTAGTAGCGGATCTTCTTGTAGCCCGCCACGCGCCGCACCACATGGACCTCGCCCTGGTGACAGGTGCCCTGCCCGGCACGCGCGCCCTCGAACCGTTCCAGCACTTTCAGCCGCGTGTAGTCGATCGCATCCGTGTAGTAGTCGACATGCGTGCGCGTGACAAAGGCCTTGCGACCGTCCCAGTCGAGTTTTTCCACCTGGTAGGGCACCGACTGCACCATGTGGATCGCGCCTTCATACAAGGTCAGCGCCGCGCTGGAATAGTCCACCTCGGCGATGATCGTCTGGCGGCCATCGGTACGGTCGACGACGACGAAGTTGCCGTCGGCCACCGAACGCAGGTTCACCGCGTTGGCCGGATAGGCATCGGCAATCCACTCCCAGCGCTCGCCTTCCCGGTGGACGACCTGGGAATCTCCCAGCACTTCCAGATAGGCGCCCGGGTCGAGTCCGCCGAAACGGTCGCCGTCGACGAAGGGCAGCTCAAAGGCAGCGCACCGCACGTGATCGAGCAGGATCAGGGCCTGGTCCGGCGCGATGCGCGCCTGTTCGGCCGGTGCATCGCGGAAGTATTCCGGGTGCCGCACGATGTACTGGTCCAGCGGCTGGCTCGACGCCACCAGCACGCCGATCGATGGCTGCTGGCGTCGCCCGGCCCGGCCGAACCGCTGCCAGGTGCCGGCGACCGAACCGGGGTAGCCCTGCAGCAGCACCACGTCGAGCGCACCGATATCCACGCCCAGTTCCAGTGCGGACGTGCTGACGATGCCGTCGATCGAACCGGCACGCATCTGTTGCTCGGTGCGGCGGCGCTCGGTCGGCAGGTAGCCGCCGCGGTACGCATGAATGCGCGCCGGCTTGCGCGGATCATGGTCAAACACGTCCTTCAGGTATTTCGTCAGCACCTCCACCATCAGGCGGGAGGGCGCGAACACCAGGGTCTTGAGCTTGCCGCGAATAGCCGCGCGTGCAATGCGCGTCACCTGCGAACGGGCTGACGCGCGGAGGCCGAGGTCCGGATTGATCACCGGCGGGTTCCACAGCAGCACGTGCTTGTCGCCGCAGGGCGCACCGCTTTCGGTGATGGCGTGCACGCTGTCGCCGATCAGCGCCTCGGCATGTTCCTTCGGATTACCGATGGTGGCCGAGCAGAGAATGAAGGTCGGTCGCACGCCGTAGAACGCGCAGACGCGCATCAGGCGGCGCAGCACGTTGGCCACGTGCGAGCCAAATACGCCGCGGTAGGTGTGGATTTCGTCGATCACCACGTAGCGCAGGTTCTCGAAGAACTGCGCCCATTTGGTGTGATGTGGCAGGATCGCCTGGTGCAGCATGTCCGGATTGCTGACCACGATATCGCCATGCAGGCGGATCGCCTGGCGGGCATCGCCCGGCGTATCGCCGTCGAAGGTGAATGCGCGAACGCCCAGCTCGCCCGCACGGTTGAGTTCCAGCAGTTCGGCGACCTGGTCCTGCGCGAGCGCCTTGGTCGGAAACAGATACAGCGCCTTGGCGCCTTCGCTGATCGCCGCGCTGACCACCGGCAGGGTGTAGCAGAGCGTCTTGCCCGACGCCGTCGGCGTGACCACGACCGTGTGCTGCCCGGCGCGCACGGATTCCCACGCCTCGGCCTGGTGGCTGTAGAGCCGGCTGATGCCCCGTCGTTCGAGCGCCTGGCGCAGCCGCGCCGGCAGCGCCTGCGGCAATGGTGCATACCGCCCCGGCCGGCCCGGCACCGTGAACTGGCCGGTGATGCGGTCCGCATACCGTTGCGCCAGGCGCGCCAGCAGGCGGCCGGGATCGGGGCGGGGCAGGGTTTTCTCGGCAACCAGCGCGGCAAGGTCGGTGGACACGGCAGTACTCCCGGCAGACGGCGCGTATGTAGCGGCGCCGCGTCTCACGGGCTGAGACGTGCCCTTCGGGCCCGCCATGAATCCTTTTGCGACAAATCCGCCGCGGAATCGGCCAATCCGCATGCGGGTCGCTGTGCTACCGTGCGCCGCACGACCAACATGCCGGGGGGAAGAGTCGTGCAGAAAGCTGCGCGTGTGCCGTTGCCACTGAAGCTGGCGTTCACGGCCTTCATGATGGTGATGGTGCCGTTCTACTGGAAGGCCTACGGGCCGACCAATTTCCTGTATTTCTGCGACGTGGCCATGTTCCTGACACTGGCCGCCGTATGGACCGAATCGCCGCTGCTGGCCTCGCTGCCGGCCGTGGGCCTGATCATTCCGCAGATCGTATGGTGCGTCGATTTCCTGGCGACCCTGGTCGGCGCGCCGCTGCTCGGCATGACGGCCTACATGTTCAACCCGTCCATCCCCCTGTTTGCGCGGGGGCTGTCCTCGTTCCACGCCTGGTTGCCATTCGTGCTGCTGTTTCTGGTGGCACGCCTGGGCTACGACCGCCGCGCCCTGTTCGGCTGGACCGCCATCGCCTGGGTACTGATGGCGATTGCCCGCCTGCTCCTGCCGGCACCGCCGCCAGACCCGGCCAATCCGAACGCGCCGGTGAACGTGAACTACGTCTACGGATTCAGCGACCAGGCCGCGCAGAACTTCATGCCCGACTGGGCCTGGCTGACCGTGTTGTATGTCGGTTTGCCGCTGCTGGTCTTCCTGCCCACGCACCTGCTACTGAATCGGTGGCGCGGCACGCGGGCGCCGGTGCCGGCCTTCGCCTGAGCCCGCCGCATGCCGCAGCGGCCGCCGTGCCGTTGCGGCTCCGCCTGAAAAGCGGGCTCGACAGCGATCAACGGCGATGAATTGACCGCCATCAACGACACGCGCGTAAAGAGGGCGCAGGATTGCACCAGCGCGGACAGCCCGTGCGCACTCCGGTCACGCCGGGCGACGTATCATCCTGAACGGACCCGGGGCGACGCGCGGGCACCGACGCACCCGGGAGCATGCGCATGGCCGATATCCTCGTCGTGTACTTCAGCCGTTCCGGCGCGACCCGGCATGTCGCCGAAGACCTTGCGCGCCGGCTCGAGGCCGACTGCGTGCCGATCGAGCCGCTCGTGCCTTACCGCGGATTCTTCGGGCTCGTCCGCGCGCTGTACCACGCCGTGCGCCAGATGGCGGCGCCCATTGCGGAAGTGACCGCACCACTGCCTGATTACCAGCTCGTCGTCATCGGCACCCCCGTGTGGGCAGGCCATGTTTCGCCACCGGTACGGCAATTCCTGCGCGATCACGGCCATCGCTGCCAGCGCACGGCCATCTTCTGCACGCTGATCGGTTCCGGCGCTGCCCAAGCCTTCGCTGATATGCGCGCGCTGATTCCGGCACCACCGCTGGCGACGCTTGCCATCAATGCCAGCACCCTGCACAGCGACCTGCACCTGGTTTCCGCTGGACAGTTCGTCACCACTATCCACCAGCAGCAGCACCAGTGGCCAGCCAGCACAACGCCGCAGTGAGCCTGCACGGAAGACGCGCGGATACCAGGACCGGATCATCGGGGTGGGGAGAGGCCACCGGTCCTGCTATCCGCGCGTTGTAAACCGTGTCGGCACCTTCCCTGGCACCCCTGCTCTCGCACACCGCATCAACATCCACCACGGGGGAGACGACGGGCCTGCGCGGACTCCGTCGTGGGAGAAAGGCTACGCGCACACACTGTGGTGTGCATTGACGCTGGTCAATTCCGTGACGTGTCGCCGACATGCGGCGCGGTTGTGAAGTCCCCCTGGCGTTAACGCCTCCATCACCCGTGTTCGGACTGCTGGAAAGTGTATGGACCACGACAATCTTTCGCTTGCATGCCTTCTGCGAACCGACAGCCCCGGCTGGCACCGGTTTGCCAACAGGGCACGTCTGTTCCACCATGGCGGCTGGACGCTTGCCGATGTGGCGTTTTCGCACTGTGCACTTCCATCGGACAAGCCATGGCGACGCGGCCGCCTGTCGCCGCGCGGTTTGAGGAGAACGCATGAGCTACGTCGATGGATTTGTTCTGCCGGTACCCAAGGCCAACCTGGCCGAATACAAGAAGATGGCGCGCAAGGCCGGGAAAATCTGGCGTGAGCACGGCGCGCTGCACTACGTCGAGTGCGCCGCGGACGACGTCAAGCCCGGCAAGTGGACCTCATTCCCCCAGTCGGTGAAACTCAAGGAAGGCGAGATCGTGTTCTTTTCGTGGATTGTGTACAAATCTCGAAAGGACCGGGACCGCGTCATGAAACTCGTGATGGCGGATCCGCGCCTGAAGGACATGATGGATCCGAAGAAGCTGCCGTTCGACGGCAAGCGCATGTTCTTCGGCGGCTTCAAGCCGGTGATCGACCTGTCCTGACGCATGACCCGCGGAAGCGCCGCTCCGGCGGCGTTTCCGTGCAGCGCCTTCAATCGGCGGTCAGCACCGCCAGAAAGGCTTCGCCGTAGCGTTCGAGCTTGGTCGTGCCCACGCCACTGATTCCCGCCAGTTCGCGCATCGACATCGGGTGTTCACGCAGCATGTCGAGCAAGGTGGCATCCGGAAAAATGATGTAGGCAGGCACGTTCTGCTCTTTTGCCAGGCGCGAGCGCACGGCACGCAGCGCATCCCACAGCGGCTGTTCCTCGGCCGTGATCGCCAGGCTGTTGCGGGCGCGCTCCGGCTTTGCCCCACGACGGGCAGCACGGCGCTCGCTGCGGTCGGCCTCGTGGCGCATGAGGACGCGACGTTCTCCCTTGAGCACGGGACGGCTCGCCTCGGTCAGGCGAAGTGTGCCGAAGCCTTCGTTGTCGGCTTCCAGGAAACCCGCGGCGACGAGCTGGCGGAAAACGCCACGCCACTGATGATCATCCAGTTCGCGACCAATGCCGAAGACGCTCAAGCGATGGTGCCCCAGATCTTCCACCCGCGAGGTGGATTCACCCCGCAGTACCGCACTCACATGCGCCACGCCGAAGCGCTGGCCGGTGCGGTAGACCGCTGACAGGGCTTTGCGGGCGGCATCCGTCGCGTCCCAGGTTTTCGGCGGCGACTGGCAATTGTCGCAATTTCCACAGGGCTGCTCGCGTTGCTCGTCGAAATAGTTGAGCAGCACCTGCCGGCGGCAGCGGATCGCCTCGGCGAAGCCCAGCAGGGATTCGAGCTTCGCACGCTCGACGCGCTTGCGGTCTTCGCCCGACTCGGATTGCGCGATCATCTGACTCATCGTGACGACATCGCCAAGCCCGAAGCACATCCAGGCCTCGGCCGGCAATCCGTCACGCCCGGCACGACCGGTCTCCTGGTAATAGCCTTCCATGCTCTTGGGCAGATCCAGGTGCGCGACGAAGCGGACGTCGGGCTTGTCGATACCCATGCCGAAGGCGATGGTCGCCACCATCACGATGCCATCCTCGCGCAGGAAGCGCTGCTGGTTGGCAGTGCGGTCCGTCACGTCCATGCCGGCGTGGTAGGACAAGGCGTCGATGCCCTCACCTGCCAGCCACGCGGCCGTCTCGTCCACCTTCTTGCGCGACAGGCAATACACGATGCCCGATTCACCCCGGTGCCGGGCGAGGAAGTCAGCGAGCTGGCGGCGCGCATTGTCTTTCTGCACGACCACGTAGCGGATATTCGGCCGGTCGAAGCTGGCGATGAACTGACGCGCCTGTTCCAGCCCGAGCCGCTCGATGATTTCGCGCCGCGTCGGCGCATCGGCCGTCGCAGTCAGGGCCATGCGCGGCACGTCGGGGAACCGTTCGTGCAGCAGATTCAGCCCGCGGTATTCGGGCCGGAAATCGTGCCCCCATTGCGAAACGCAGTGCGCTTCGTCGATGGCAAACAGCGACAGCGGCACGCGCCCGAGCAGGTCCAGCATGCGTTCGCCCAACAGGCGCTCGGGCGCCACGTAGAGCAGTTTCAATTCACCGGCCAGGAAGCGCCGCTCGACCTCGCGCTGGTGCGCGGCCGATTGCGACGAATTGAGGTAAGCCGCACTGACGCCCAGCTGTGTCAGCGCGTCGACCTGGTCCTGCATCAGGGCAATCAGCGGCGACACCACGATTGCCGTGCCCGGCCGCACCAGCGCCGGAATCTGGTAGCACAGGGACTTGCCGCCGCCGGTTGGCATCAGGACCAGGCAGTCACCGCCCTGGCTGGCATATTCCACAATCGCTTGCTGGGAGCCGCGGAACTGGGCGTAGCCGAAAACGCGGTTGAGTTGCTGTAGGCATTCGGAAGTCATCCGGCGAATGCTAGCGGACTACGCGCCCGGCCGCTTCGGGATTCGTCCGGACGACGCCTCGGAATTCCCCGATTCCTGTCACGCGGCAACGCAGCTGGATCCGCTCCGCGATGGTGCGCCGCCGGCACGAATGTCCACCGCTGGACGCTTGTGTGTCCTCCCACCGCCCCGCATGCTTGGGATTCGGGCACTCAATCTTGGCTATCGGGAGATAGGGCGATGTTTGGTGTTGCGAAGCGTGGAGTGTGGGCTGCCGTCGCATTGCTGGGCGGCAGCGGAACGGCGCTGGCCGTACCCGGCCACTATGTGGTTTTCAGCCTGGATGGGGCGGGTGCTCCCAGGCCGGTCTATTACACGGAAGTGGACCTGGCGATGGAGGCGACGGACGCGGACGCGATGAGTCCCGCCAGGGCCGGCCGTCTCGACGACACCATTGCGCTGCGTACGGTCGGCGACAAGGGCCGGGGACCGCTGCAGCAGATTCCGTTGATCCGCACGGTACGCGGCGAGTTCGCGCGCGATCCTGAGCGCGGCGACCATCACATTGACGCATTCGCCGTGCCGAACGAGAAGGCCGCGTTCGTCGTGCGCGTGCCGATCGAGGGCGCGCGCGCGATCGAACTGGATTACGCGGGCAAGCACAGCACCTTCGACCTGGATGCCCTGCGCGGCGAAGCCTCGCGTCTGCCGCTGGCGACCAGGGCACCGGCCGTGACGCTGCGCCAGGTGGGACTGACCGGCAACCCGGCCAATCGCGTCGACATCCTGGTTCTGGGCGATGGCTACACGGCCGCCGAACAGAGCACCTTCGATGCGCATACCGCCACATTCCGCACCAAGTTCTTCGACGTGTCGCCGTACAAGGAATACGAAAGCTTCGTGAACTGGACGACGGGTTTCGTGGCCTCGGCCGAATCCGGCGCGGACCATCCGCAGTACCAGGCTGGTTGCACCACTGCCAGCTGTTGCGGCGACAGCGCGGCGGCAACGGATCCGCGCAACGGAATGATGGTCAACACGGCATTCGATGCCCAGTTCTGCTACTACCAGATCCATCGCCTGCTGGTGGTGAATGCCTCCAAGCTTCTCGCCGCCGCCGCGGCCTATCCGAACTGGGACAAGATTGCCGTCACGGTCAACGACCCGGTGTACGGCGGCTCGGGCGGCCAATATCCGGTGAGTTCCGCGCACGCATCGGCAAACCTGATCTTCCTGCACGAGTACGGGCATTCGTTCCACTACCTGGCCGACGAATATTCCACGCCCTATCCCGGCTTCCCCGCGTGCAGCGACCTGGGCGGCGGCTCCCCGTGCGAGGCCAACGTCACTGACCAGACCACGGCCGGGCAGGTGAAATGGGCCACCTGGTTCACCTCGGGCAACCCGATCCCTACCCCGGCCGGCACCGCCGGCACTGGCCTGTTCCAGGGGGCCCGCTACCAGACCAGCGGCATGTACCGCCCCACCGATACCCAGTGCCTGATGCGCTCGCTGGGCACCACGTTCTGTCCGGTCTGCCGGCAGGAGTACATCCTGCAGCTCTACCGCGGCCAGTTCGGTGTACCTGCCAACGGCATAGACCTGATCGAGCCGGGCACGGAAACACCGTCGCCAGCCGCACCAGTGAGTTACGTGCCCGGCAGCACGGTCGTGTTCCAGGCCACCCTGCTCAGTCCCACGATCGGCGGCCTGACGGCGCAGTGGTTCCTGGACGGCATGGCGGTCGGCGCCCCCAACCAGCCGACCTATTCCTTCACCCAGGCCGGCAGTACTCCCGCCTCGCGCAGCCTGGAATTGCGGGTGACCGACACCACCAGCCTGGTGAGCCCGGTCATGAGCCAGGGGCTGACGGTCCATTCGCGCACCTGGACCATTCAGGTCGGCAATGATCTGATCTTCCGCAACGGCTTCCAGTGAGCCTTCCGGGGACGGCGCCGCGGCGGCGCCGTCCTTGTTGATTCGAAGCCGGACCGTCTACTATTCAAACGATCGTTTGAGGGAACCGATGAAACGCGCCATCCGCTTTGCCAGTCCCGTCGTTCTCAGCCTTCTCGTCAGTGCCTGCGGCGGCGGCCCGGTCCGCCGGATCAACCCGCCTTCGGCCAGCATCCAGCAGTTGTCCGTGCAGGCGGACGGCCGCTGGCAGCTTGAGCTGCGCCTGCAGAACTACAGCACGGTGCCGATGACCTTTACGGCCGTCGACCTGGACCTGGCGATCGAAGGGCACAAGGCCGGCAAATTGTCGGTGTCGCCGGGCGTGGAGGTGCCGGGTGAGTCGGCGGACGTCGTCACGGTCCTGCACAGCCCACCGGCCGGCGCCGAGAAAATCCTGGCGGTAGCAGCGCGCGACGGCAACGTCGGCTACACGCTGCGCGGCGGCATCACCACCCGGGAACCCGACAAGCGATTTGATCTCGACCAGGCCAGCCAGCTGTCGCCGGTGCCGGGTCGACCCGACACGTACCGATAACCGCAAAGGGTTTTCAATGAGCAAGTACGCCGCACCCCTGAAAGACATGCGTTTTGCGCTCTACGACGTACTCGGCGTCGAGGCACTGTTTGCCCGGCTGCCCGGCGGCGATTCGGCAACGCGCGATCTCGTCGACGCCGTGCTGGACGAGGCAGCGCGATTCACGGGACAGGTGCTTGCTCCGCTCAACCAGACCGGCGACCAGGAAGGCTGCCACTTCGAAGCCGGCCAGGTGCGCACGCCCAAGGGCTTCAAGGAAGCCTACGCGCAATTCGCCGAGGGCGGCTGGAATGCCCTGACGGCGCCGGAGGCCTACGGCGGCCAGCATATGCCGGAAACCGTCGGCGCCGTGGTCAAGGAGATGATCGACTCGGCGAACCTGTCCTGGGGCAACTACCCGCTGCTGTCGCACGGTGCCACGGAAGCCCTCAAGCAGCACGGCGAGGAATGGCAGCGCGAGGTGTTCCTTGCGCCGATCATCGCCGGCCGCTGGACCGGCACGATGTGCCTCACCGAGCCACACTGCGGTACCGACCTGGGACTGCTCAAGACCAAGGCAGAACCCGCTGCGGACGGCACGTTCCGGGTGACTGGCACCAAGATCTTCATTACGGCCGGCGAGCACGACTTCACCGACAACATCGTCCACTTGGTGCTGGCGCGCCTGCCGGACGCGCCTCCGGGCACCAAGGGCATTTCGCTGTTTATCGTGCCCAAGTTCAAGGTCGCCCGGGACGGCACCCAGGGCGAGCGCAATTCGCTTGCCTGCGGTTCGATCGAGCACAAGATGGGCATCAAGGCTTCCGCCACCTGCGTGATGAATTTCGACGGCGCCGAGGGTTACCTGATCGGCCAGCCGAACAAGGGCCTGACGGCGATGTTCACGATGATGAACACCGCGCGCATCGCCGTGGGCTACCAGGGCCTGGGCCTCATCGAGCGGGCCTACCAGAACGCCCTGGCCTATGCGCGCGATCGCCTGCAGATGCGCGCCCTGTCCGGACCGAAGGCGCCGCAGAAACCGGCCGACCCCCTCATCGTGCATCCGGATATCCGCCGCATGCTGCTCACCCAGAAGGCCTTCGCCGAAGGTGGCCGCGTGCTGGGTTACTACGCCGCCACCCTCGTCGATGTGATCGAACGCAGCGCGGATCCGGCCGAGCGCCAGCGCGCGGACGAACTGCTGGGTTTCATCACGCCGATCGTCAAGGCCATGCTGACCGAGGCCGCGCAGGAGTGCACCTACAACGCGCTGCAGGTGTTCGGCGGCCACGGCTATATCGCCGAGTGGGGCATGGAACAGCTGGCCCGCGATGCGCGCATCACGACGATCTACGAGGGCACCACGCAGATCCAGGCGCTGGACCTGCTCGGCCGCAAGATCCTGCAGCTGCAGGGCGCCGGCCTGCGCCACTTCGTCGAGGAAATCAGTGCGTTCTGCCACGCGCAACAGGCCAACGGCGAGGTGGTGGAATTCATCAAGCCGCTGGCCGAGCTGACACAGGAATGGATCGGCCTGACCCAGGAGATCGGCAAGAAGGCGATGACCGAGCCGGAGGAAATGGGTGCGGCGGCCGTCGACTACCTGTTCTACGCCGGCTACATCACCCTGGCCTACTTCTGGGCCCGCAGCGTGGCCGCCGCCGACGCTTCCAGCCATCCGGATGATTTCAAGCAGGCCAAGCGGCATACGGCGCGCTTCTATTACTCGCGCATCCTGCCGCGGACGCGCGCCCACCTGACCGCGATCCGGGCCGGCGCCGACAGCCTCATGGCCATGCCGGACGCCCTGTTCGGCTGACCAGGACACCGGGCCGGCCAGGCCGGCCCGGAGCCGTCTTCGGGCAACGACCAATTGCTGACGGGGGGCTGGCGAAGCAGCCGTCGCTTCCGCTAACTTGGACGCCGCCGCCAGCCCGGCCCGTCCGGCCGGCGGCCAGCCGCCCAATGCGTACAAAGGTAAATATGGACACTGAGTCGGGTATCCATATCCGTCTCGCCGACGCCGGCGATGACGATTTCATTCTCAGCCTGGTCGACCGCTTCGTCGACTTTGATCTTCCGCGCTGGCGCCGTCGCGGCGAAACAGCGGAGGGGATACGGCGCGACATTGCGCGCCACCTGCGTGAACAGCCCGGCGGATCTCACTTGTTCGTGGCCGAAGACGATGACGGCGATCGCGTGGGATTCCTGCACTTGCAGATCACCACCGACTTCTTCACCGGCGGCTCCAACTGCCACATTTCGGACCTGGTGACCGCGCCCAGTCACGACGGCAAAGGGGTCGGCAGCGCGCTGATCGCGTATGCCGAGCGATTCGCCCGTGATCACCACTGCCGTTTCGTCACGCTGGCCGTGTTCGAAGGCAACAAGCGGGCTCGTGAGCTGTACGAGCGCCGCGGCTTCGGCACCGAAATCCTGCGCATGGCCAAGCCGGTGAAGTAACCGTACGGCGGTCATTTGCGACAACGCGGTCGGTGGCGATCATCGGGCGTAGCAGACTGGGGCGGATCTGCCCCAACTGTGCTGCGCGTCACACTCGGGTATACAATGCCCGGGCCCCGGGCGTCGCCGCACCGACTCGCCTGCACTGTGCGGCACTCCCAGCCGCCTCCCCGCTGAGTCGACGTCGCCGTCCGCGCGGTCTTATCAATCAATCGGGGACATCCATGACATCTTTCAACCGCATCGGCCGTAGCATCGCAGCCCTCGCGCTGACCTGCCTGTTCGCATCGAATGCCTACGCCCAGGCCACCCGAACCTGGGTATCCGGTGTCGGCGACGACGCCAACCCGTGCAGCCGCACCGCACCCTGCAAGACATTCGCAGGTGCGATTTCCAAGACCGCCGCCTCGGGCATCATCAGCGTGCTCGATTCGGCCGGATTCGGCGCGGTCACCATCACCAAGTCCATCACCATCGAGAATGATGGCTCGATCGGCGGCATCCTCAACGCCGGCTCCAACGGCGTGATCATCAATGCCGCGTCGACCGACCGCGTGGTGCTGCGGGGACTGAGCATCGACGGCCATACCAGCGGTCTCAACGGTATCCGTTTCCTCGCCGGCAGCAGCCTGACCGTGGAGCGCTGCGTGATCAACGGCGGCATCCAGAAGGGTATCGATTTCGCACCGTCCACGGCCAACGCCAGCCTGGTGGTCACCGACAGCCAGATCCACAATGCCCGCGACGTGGTCAATGGCGGCGCCATCAATATCGCGCCGACCGGCGGCGGCAGCGCCGTGGTGCTGCTCGACAACGTGCAGATGACCCGCAGCCAGTTCGGACTGAAGGCCGCCGCGCCCAGCAAGGTCACGGTGCGCAACTCCGTCTCGTCCAATCACGACATCTTCGGCTTCCAGGCCACCGGTAACGGCGCCGTGATGGTGCTGGACAACGTCACCGCCAGTGGCAACAACGGCGCCGCGGTGTCGACCCTGAGCTCGGGCATCGCGATGATTTCGCGCTCGCTGTTCGTCAACAACGCGATCGGCCTGACCAATCTCGGCGGCCAGATCCAGACCTTCGGCGACAACCGCAACTTCAACAACACCACGCCGGGCGCTCCGACGGGTGCCGTCACGCCACAACAGTAATCGCCACTTGCTTCCCCCAGGGGGCCGCGTCGCGGCCCCTTTTCCGGGCGCAGGCCCGGGCGCGGCGCCAATCGCACATTGCCTACCTGTTTTCCGCTATGCTGCCCTTCAATCAGGGAGTTACGGCGGCTAGGACGCCCGTTTCATCGCCAAGGCGTGAACGGAGGACGGAATGCTCGGCGCTATCCGAACTGATGGCGATATTCATTCGACGCGGGTCCTGTCGCTCGACTCGACCGGTCGCATTCTCGACTGGATGAGTTGGCAGGACGCAGTCTGCCTCTATGTCCGCGGCGCCGTCGCCTGGACCCTGGGCGACCCCTGTCTGACCATCCACGGCGGCACGAGCCGCGACACCGGCCTGCAGAGCCTTCTGCAGCTTCACCCGATCGTCGCCAGTCGCGGCCACGCCCGTCCAGGTGCCTACGAGCCAGCGCCCGCCCTGACCAACGCCGCGCTGTTCGCCCGCGACCGCTACCTGTGCATGTACTGCGGGCAGCACTTCCACAAATCGCACCTGACCCGCGACCACGTCCTGCCCCTGTCCAAACGTGGCCGGGATGAATGGGAAAACGTCGTCTGCGCCTGCCTGCACTGCAACGTGCGCAAGGGCAGCCGGACCCCCCAGCAGGCGGGAATGCCGCTGCTGGCCGTGCCGTACCGTCCAAGCTGGGTCGAGCACCTGATCCTGTCCAACCGCAACATCCTGGCCGACCAGATGGAGTTCCTGGTCGGGCACCTGCCCAAGCACCGGCGCCCCAGCTGAGCCGCCCCCCGGGCGCCCGGAAACGCGGTCGCTGCGACGTTTTGCCCGCCCGCCGGCCGGCTTTGCCCGCGTCAAGCCCGGCCCGCTTCCTTGCCCAGACAGGATCGGTGGCCGAAAATAGCGTCCTGACGTCTGGATCCCACGCAATGATCGACCCTGAGCGCTACCCGCGCCTCGCCCGAATCGACTCGCCCTCCGACCTGCGCCGTTTCACCGATGCGGACCTCCCCGAGGTCGCCCGGGAACTGCGCGAATACCTGGTCGAATCCGTCGCCACCTCCGGCGGCCATTTCGGCGCCGGTCTTGGCGTGATCGAGCTGACCGTCGCCCTGCACTATCTCTTCCAGACACCGGAAGACCGGCTGGTGTGGGACGTGGGGCACCAGTGCTACCCCCACAAGATCCTCACCGGTCGCCGCGACCGCATCACCACGGTCAAGAAAAAGGACGGCCTGGCGCCGTTTCCGCGGCGCGAGGAAAGTGAATTCGACACCTTCGGCGTCGGTCATTCCTCCACCTCGGTATCGGCCGCGCTCGGCATGGCCATCGCGGCCCAGCGCAAGGGGGATCCACGCAAGGTCGTCGCGGTGATCGGCGACGGCGCTGCCACGGCGGGCATGGTCTTCGAGGCCATGAACCACGGCGGCGATGTCGAACCGGACATGCTGGTCGTGCTCAACGACAATGGCATGTCGATCAGTGAGAACGTCGGCGCGATGAGCAAGATGCTGGCGCGGCTGATGTCCAGCCGCCGCCTGAACCAGCTGCGTGACCGCGCCAAGCGCGCCATGCCTCGCGGCTCGTTCATCTGGCGCTTCTTCAAGCGCTGGGAGGAGCACGCCAAGGGCATGTTCGTCCCCTCTACCCTGTTCGAGGAACTCGGCTTCCACTACACCGGCCCGATCGACGGCCACGACATGCCTGCCCTGCTGCATGCACTGCGTACCGTGAAGGAGCTGCGTGGCCCGCAGCTGCTGCATGTGGTGACCACCAAGGGCAAGGGCTACGCCCCCGCCGAACGCGAGCAGATCGAGTACCACGCGGTCGGCCCGTTCGACCCGGTCAAGGGCCTGATCAAGAAGGCGCCCGGCAAGCCGACCTATACCGACGTCTTCGGCCAGTGGCTGTGCGACATGGCGGCGGCCGACGAGCGGCTGTACGGCATCACGCCGGCGATGCGCGAAGGATCGGGGTTGGTGCGCTTCTCCCAGGAATATCCGCAGCGCTATTTCGACGTCGCCATCGCCGAGCAACACGCGGTGACCCTGGCCGCCGGCATGGCCTGCGAGGGCGCAAAGCCCGTGGTCGCGATCTATTCGACCTTCCTGCAGCGCGCCTACGACCAGCTGATCCACGATGTGGCGATCCAGAATCTCGACGTGACCTTCGCCATCGACCGCGCCGGCGTGGTCGGCCCGGACGGCGCCACCCACGCGGGAAGCTTCGACCTGTCGTTCCTGCGCTGCATCCCGAACATGGTCGTCATGGCGCCGGCCGATGAAAACGAGTGCCGCGCCATGCTGACCACGGGCTTCCGCTACGAGGGGCCGGCGGCGATCCGCTACCCGCGCGGTACCGGTCCGGGTGCGGCCATCGATGAAAACCTCGTCACGCTGCCAATCGGCAAGGCACAGGTCCGCCTCGAGGGGCGCGGCCTCGCTCTGCTGTCCTTCGGCAGCACCCTCGCCGCTGCAGAACCCGTCGCGCGCGAGCTGGGTGCGACGCTGGTGAACATGCGATTCGTCAAGCCGCTGGACGAGGAACTGCTGCGCCAGCTCGCGCGCACCCACGATGGTTTCGTCACGCTCGAAGACAACGCCGTCATGGGTGGCGCCGGCGCCGCGGTGGCCGAGTGCCTCGCCCGGGAGGGGATTGTCCGTCCGATCCTGCACCTGGGTCTTCCCGACGTGTTCCTCGATCACGACAGCCGGGAACAATTGCTCAGCCTGTGCGGCCTGGACACGCCCGGTATCCGCAAGGCCGTGCTGGCGCGCTTCCCGGGCGCCGCGCCGGCGGCGGGTGCTGCGCTACGCAGCGCCGTGTAACGCGACGGGTCGCCGCGCAGCGGGCGCGGTGACCGGCCCACGGCTGCGGAGGCCCATGAAACAGTTCCTCGCGCGTCTCTTCGGCCGGTCTGGCGCGGACCGGCCGGATCCCTACCCCCTGGTCGTCCGTGCCCCGGACACCTTGCCGTCGCTCGCCTGGCGGCCCGAGGCGAGCCTGCCCATTCCCGACTGGCGTGCCGTTCCGGGAATCGACACCGGGGAACTCCCGGCCGGTTTCTGGGATGCCGCGGCCACTGCCTGGCTGCAGGTCCTGGGGGCACGGCTCGGTCCGGCCTACCAGATCCGTCGATCCGAGGGCTTCCGGCTGCTGTCCACTCTCGATGCACGCAGCGCGCAACACATCCTGGCCTGCTGCGAGCGCTCGCAGCGTCGCCTGCTGCGCGTGCTGGACGGTCTTGCCCGCAGGGACGAATCCCGGCCCGTCATCGTGATGATCTTCGACACCATCGATGAGTACTACGACTACGTCGGCAACTACTATCCCGACGAAGGCGAGTTCGCGATGTCGGCCGGCATGTTCATCCAGCACGGCTACGGACACTTCGTATTCTTCGGGCGCCGGTTCGACGACATGGAACACACCATCGTCCACGAGCTCACCCATTGCCTGCTCGCGCACCAGGGCCTGCCCCGCTGGGTTGACGAAGGCCTTGCGGTAAAGATGGAAAAAACTTTTTATCCCACCCTGGATACACCGTCTGCGCAGCTCTACAGTCGGGCCGAAATGGACGCACGTCATGCCGCCTACTGGAACGCCCGGACGATCCAGGCGTTCTGGTCGGGCGATGCCTTCCTGCACCCGGATGAGGGCAGCGCGCTGGCCTACGACCTGTGCGAACGCATGACCGGCGTCCTCGTGCAGGACGCGCAGCGATTCACGGCATTCGTCGAAGCCGCAACGTGCGAGGACGCCGGCGCGGATGCCGCCCTGACCGTGTTCGATATCCGCCTCGGCGCGCTGGCTGCGGCCATTCTGGGGCCGGGCGACTGGGAGCCCGTTGCCATGCTCGCACCGGAAGCCGGCTGACCTGTCCTATCCGCCGCGGGCCTGGCGCCAGCGGAAGTGCCGGTTCGCAGCGACGATATCGGGATACGCAACGACATCGACCAGGTGCTCGGATGCCAGCGTCGTGACGTAGTCGAAGCGCCCCCCTTCCTGGTGTTCCGCATCCGGGTCCCGCGGCACCAGATACCCGTCAAATCGCTGCTGCGGCCATCGATCTTTCAACGCCGGATACAGCCACGGATTGCACGCCAGCGTGTCGACGATGTCGTGCAGGTCCATGGCAGCGAGAATACCGCCGAGCACCCGCCCGCTGCCCTGGCGAAGATGGGCCGCTGCCCAGTCCCGGGCCGTATCCGCGTCACCGTCGAGCAGGATATTCATTGCCGACGGCATGCACTCGACGTCAAACGCCAGCGCGTGCGCAATGGCAGATTCAAACGTGCGTCGCGCGGTGAGCCAGGTCCTTCGGCCCGGTCCGCGGGCCTTCAGCCCGTCGCGAAAATCCAGGGGACTGCGGCGCGCACAGAATCGCACCTGGCCGAGCTTTCCGTGAATCAGGAACACCTCCGGCCGGCGCGCCTGGGAAACCGCATCGGCGGGGGTTTCTACCGTCGAAATTCCGGTGCACGAATACACCTCGCACACGACCGGACCGTCGGAGGCCACCAGCGCCAGCAGCGTCGGGAAGGCGTCGAACGTCCACAGCTTGATCGTGGCCATGCGCCGCATGGTACGACGGCTGCCTGCAGCACGCAGCGCAGCCGTCGACCCGCCCCCAGCAGCTAGTCGAAGGAGTCGCCGAAGATGTCCTCCGGCGCCAGCAGGCGCGATGCGAAGGCGTTACGCTGGGCATTCGTGCAGTCGGTCGAATGCACGCCGGCAAGCACCGGCCGCCCACGCCAGTTGCTGAAGCGCACCGGATTTTGCAGCGTCGGCGCTCCATTGGCGCAGGGCGTTTCGGTCCGATAGGCAAACTGAACCCGGCCGTTGTTGCCGAACTGTACGTCGACCCTGTCCTCCGCCGCCGTCGCGCCCAGCTGGACGACGGCCGCATAGGTCGCCAGATTGAATTCACCGGCAAGATCGCCAATCGGCGAACCTTGCAGAACACGGTCGCCGCCGATCGGAATCGCCACGCCCGCGCCGGGGAAGGGTGACAGGGTCGGCGTGCCGGTGGTCATCGGGCTGACTGACGGCAGCGCAACAAACGTCGTTCCCGTATCGCGCACCACCAACAGCCGGGGGCGATACGCGCCGCCGGGTTCGCTCTGGGGAACGTACTTGGCGGCGATGATCATGATGCCGCTGGGCAGGATACGGCCACCATCGACGACGTAGTTGCCGTCGCTGGCGACGAAGGTCTGCAGAACATCCCCCGTCAGCGCATCCACGACCGCGCGGAACCATGACGAGACCGGCAGGCCCGTCGGGTTCCCGCCGCCGAAAAGCCAGAGTTTTCCGTCGAGTGCCATGCCCGCGGCCGTCGCGTAGTTGGGCGTGGTACCCGCAAGGGTGAGATAGGTACGGGCGAAAATCAGCGTGCCGTCCGCGGTGAACCGGGCCAGCCCCGGCCGGGAACCGCCGTCCGCCAGAAAGACGCGCAGCGACACCAGGATCGAGCCACCGGGTTCAATATTGAGTCCAAGCGGAAATTCCAGGTCGCCCAGCCCGGCCGTATGCGTATCCATGTCCACCGTGACGTAGCCGCTTCCGGCCCCAAATCCCGCATCGAGCGTCCCGTCGGGCATCAGGCGGGTGAGCTGGAAGTTCCTGTCGTTGCCGACACCGGGTACCTGGCGCAGCACGAGGATACGTCCGTCGGCCATGCAGGCCCCCTGCGCCCCTTCGTCATTGCTCAGCGGCACCGTCACGGTGGTGAAACCGTCCCCGGAAAAGTGGGTGTCCAGGTTGCCGTCGGGAAGTACGCGAAACAGGGCCAGGCTGGTATTGCCTTGCTGCACGACCACGTTGAGGTTTCCGTCCGGTGCGGCACAGGCGGCCAGGCCGATGTGCTTGTAGTTGGTCGGAACAGATGGATCACGCAGGCTGGCAATACCGCGTTCGCCGAAACGGCGATCGAGGCCGGCGTTCTGCGCAAGCGCAGTAGCCGACAGAAACAGGACAGCCAACAGGAAGAGCCGGTGCATCGTAGAAAATCCTCGGGTATAGGCGCACGCCGTGTCTGGTGGCCCATGCGAGGAACAGGGAAGAATCTTTCGGTCCTCTGAGATCATTTCCTGGTGCGCTTCCGTCCTGGCGGGCGCACAAAAAAAGCCCCCGCACTCGGGCGGGGGCTACTGGCACATCCGTGGGCAGCGACCGTAGCCGCCAGCCCGTTAGGTTTCCGCCGCGCCTGCCTCCCGGCTGTCGCTGTGCAATGGAGCGCGAAAACAGCTCCGTGGCGGAGGGCCACACCAGCCATGTGGCCTGGAGCGTATGTTCCGGATTCGAAGGAGGGATGTCCGAGAGGTGCTGGCCAGTTGCCAGGCGATCCATCGCACAGGGGATGTGCGAACCCGGTCACACTTTGGCACCCCACTCCGCGCGGTTGCCCGGCTTCCGGGCGACGGCAGGATGAAAACGGGCGCAAAGCGGTCGATCACCGCGGACGATAACCGATCGGGCAGCACGGGCCAGCCCGACTTCCGTCTAGCCGGCGTCCGCCGGCCAGGATCCACCGCTGACGCGGTCGCGCTGCTCGATATCCTTCCATGTCGCGACGTCGCAAAAGCCGGAACGGCGTAGCACTTCGCGCACGGCGTCACCCTGGTCGTACCCATGTTCGAGCAGCACCCACCCGTTGGGATGCAGGTGCCTGCCGGCGTCAGCGCAGATCTGGCGGATATCGTCCAGTCCATCCGGACCCGACGCCAACGCGGTGATCGGTTCGTGCCGCAGGTCTCCCTGGGACAGGTGCGGATCTGCCGCGGCGATGTACGGCGGATTGGAGACGATGCCGTGGAAACGCGCATCGCCCAGGGCCAGGCCCCAGTTGCCCTGGGCAAAGTCGACATTGCGAATGCCGTTCGTCGACGCATTGCGTCGCGCGACCGACAAGGCGTCCCTGCTCTGGTCCGTCGCCAATACCCGCGCCTGCGGCCGCTCGCTGGCAATCGCAAGCGCAATGGCGCCCGTGCCGGTGCCAAGGTCCGCAATATCCACGTGTGTGTGAAGTGGAATCCGGGACAAGGCCAATTCGACCAGCAATTCGGTTTCCGGTCGCGGGATCAGGGTCGCCGGCGTGACTTCCAGCGACAGGGTCCAGAACTCGCGCCGCCCCAGGATGTAGGCCACCGGCTCGCCCGCCGCACGGCGGGCCAGCAGGTTTTCGAAGTGGCACAGCACGTCCTCGTCGAGCGCGTCATCGCCGTGCGCATAGAGCCACACGCGCGGCTTGCCCAGCGCGTGCAGCAACAACAGTTCCGCCTCGCGGGCGGCGCTGTCACCGGCAAGGGTGGCAGCGCCGCGGCGCAGCGCCGAACGAACGTCGGTCACTGCGGATTCCGCACGCACCGGTGCGCCATCATGGCGTCGCATCACCCGACGGCGCCGGTGATTCAGGTGCGACTGGCGTCTCTTCGACATGCCGCGGCGGCTTGGGCAACGGTGCCGGACGACTGCGCCAGTAGCCACCGTTCGACCAGGCGTTGAAGGCCCAGCGCAGCCAGCGCGTGAGCGCATAGGCCATCCACAGCGCCCAGGCGAGCATGGCCACGCGGAACAGCCAGATCGGCAGGGTCAATGCCCCTGCTCCCGGCAAAATCCCCTCGCTCTGGTCGGCAAACCAGCGCAGGCTGCGCGCCCACGATCCATTGCCCGTGACGCTCATGTCCGGATCGCCGAGCAGTCCCGTCCACACGCCGCCCACCGCACAGACCAGCGCGATCACGGTGAGGAAGGCCAGGCCCACCTGGGCCAGGTTGAACAGTGCGCCGGATACCGGCTGATTGCGCGAACGCCAATCCATCGCGAACAGCCAGGCGGCCACGAGCGCGAGTGCAAACCAGGACGCCGTGGAAAAACCCCATCCCAGCAGCAGCCAATGCCACAGCGTCAGCGGCGTACGCCGCGTGCGCGCCAGGCCGAAGGCCAGCAGGGCCATCACGACCAGCTCGCCCCAGTACAACACAGCCGGCCCCATCTTCGGGCCCCAGGTAAACAGCACCCAGCGGTCGTCCGGCAGAGTCAGCGCCAGCCGGACATTGGCCGAAGGCAGGCCCAGGTCGAAGGTCGGCGTGCGCGAGCGCAGACCCATTTCCTGGGCCTGCCGCACGGTGATGCGATAGCGTTTCACGCCCGGGGACAGTGGCAGACTCAGGCGGTTGTCACGCGGCTGCAGATTGACCACCGCTCCGTCCATCGTCACCGACAGCAGCTCGGAACCGGCAGGAAGGCCAATGCCGTGCTCGCCGCCCTGGGTGCCACGCAGAACCAGTTCCAGCGTCGAATCCACGGCCCGTCGGCCGGCGGCTGTCTGTAACGTCACTTCGTCGATCGCCACGCTCTTGCCGGCAACCGCCTCGGGACGCGTCAACGTGACGGTCAGCTTCTCTTCGGGTAGCGGATGGAACTCGTGCACCCATTGGTCAGTGCTGTGCGCCACCGGCGACTGGGGCAGGCCGGCAAATTCGCCGTGCCAGGTGGGGCTGAGCACAACCTTCCAGACCTCCGCCCGGTCGCCCAGCGTCGGTGCCGCCAACGTGACCGCATCGCGACGGGACAGCGTACTCTCCCACGCCACGCTGCTGCTGTCGGCATCAAACGACGCAATGACCTTGCCGTTTTCCACCTTGGTGTCCGGCGTGGTGACCTGTTCGCCTTCCACCAGCGGCACCGACACCGAGAAGCCGCCCTCGCTGGGCGCCAGGCGCCACACGCGGGTGGAAACACGCCATTCCAGGTCAATCACCAGGGTACGTTCAATCCGCACGTAGGGCGGAAACTGCTGCGCGACGCCGCGCGCAGGTCCCGCGGCGGCCGTGCGCTCGCGGTTGAGGGTCAGGGTGTCGCCCAGCAGGCGGTTCTCGCTCACGCCGTCGGCCTGCCACCCTCCCAGGTCCAGCCGGACGTGTGCCGGAGGCAGCGGAAAGCTCAGCGAGATCTGGTCCGACTCGACGACGGCATAGCGCGCCCACACCCGGTGCACGCCGCGCGGCACCGCAATGAGCGCGTGCCCCTCGTGATTGGCAACGTGTTCCAGCGGCTGGCCGTCGATGCGCAGCTCGGCCAGCGCCAGGCTGCGGTCGCCGCCCGGGAACGGCACCGCAATCCGCTCGCCCGCGTGAATCTCAAGTGCCAGTTCCAGGGAGTCGTCGCTGGCCTTGACGTCGGCGCGCGCCGCGAATCCGCAGCCGGGCGCGCATCGGGGTGCTTCGGTCAGACGTTCGCGCAGTTGTTGAAGCAGCGCATCGTTGGGAATCTCCTGCGCCCGCGCCGGCACCGGCGCGAACAGGCTGGCACCCAGCGCCAGCGCCATGGCCAGGGACGCCGACGCTGCCGCCACTGGCGTTCCCGTCCGACGGATACCCGCGAACAGTCGCCGTGCCAGCGTGGCGATGGTCCAGGCCAGCAGCAGCACCATGATCACGCGCAGCGGCCGCACCACCCAGGGCGGTGCAATCACCAGGCGCACCTTCTGTTCCGGCAACACCGGGCCGCTCCAGGTCAGGCTGTACACTTGTCCATAGTTCCATGACGGCTCGCCGCGGCCGGCCTGGATGACGGTGTTCTTGGCATAGCGCTGGACGGGCATGGCCTTCGGCTTGGCCATCCGCGTCTGCACGGATGAACCTACCGCCTCGGCAGCACGCCGAATGCGGCTGCCGGTCACCTCGACCTTGTCCAGGGACTGGTCTCCCTTGGCTTGCGGCACGCCTTCGGCGACCGGCGCTGGTGGAGCGGCCGGAGCAGGCGGCGGAGCCGGAACGGACATCGGCGTGGCCTCTTCCTCGGCGTACTGCTGGACAGGCGCATCCATCGGTATGCCAGCGGCCATCGGCGCTTCAGCCTGGTTGGCCAGCATGCCCATCAGTTGATCGGCCACCGGCACGGCGGCTACATAGCCCCGTTCCAGTTGTGGATAAAGCGCATAACGCAGCTGCGCCGCCGCGAACGGCAGGCTGATCAGCGCCAGCATCACCAGGCAGAGGCGGCCCAGGAGCGTGGCGGTGTTCTGCAGTCGTCCCACCGGCAGCGCCCGTGCGAGCAAGGTCAACATGGCGGCGCCGAGCAGTGTCCAGATCGGCGAACCGTATTCGTGATACCCGAAAACAAGATAGCCCAGCCCGATGGCCGCCCCGACCCAGCCGAGCAGCCGGCCGATCAGCAGGGCTACGATCGCCACCAGGAAGACGTCAAGCAACGTCCACCGCGAGATCCAGCTGCCGCGGGCCTGGTCAGCACCGGGCGCAGCCAGCAGGCGGTACCCGTTCGGCAGGCGCAGGCTCCAGGAGATGGCATCGAACGACTGCTCCCATCCGGCAACCGGCAACTCGCCGCCACCCTTGGCGATGCGCACGCCCGCCTGCATGTCCACATTGACCTGGCGCAGCTCCACGCCGGTGCGTTCACCGCCCTTTGCCGGACGCGTGACCAGCAAGCCTGCGCCACCGGATTCGGCACGTTCCAGCAAATAGGGGGCAGCCACATCCATGCGCCAGTCACGCCGCAGGGTGCCCTGGACCGTGTCCTTGGCATACATCGCGGCACCATCGAACTGCATCCACACCTGCCGCGACAGGGTCAGCCGGTTGGCATTGTCCTCGGACAGGCCGCGGGAACGCTCTTCCAGCGTCAAGGCCGTGTCCGCATTCATGGCGAAGGCCGGCAAGCCGCGCCACTCGCCGGGCACCCCCGACTGCGCCGGATCAATCGGCTGGTCGCTGCTGGCGCCCACGACACGGCGCCAGTTTTCGGCCTGGAAACTCCATACCTCCTGGGCCGGCCAGGGGTCCTGGGTCGCAGGGCGCGTCACCTGCGTCAGCGGTGCGGTGGCGCGCGATTGCAGCACCACCTGGCGCGTGCCCGGCTGCACCTGCAGGTGCAACTGCCCTTCGCTGTCCAGGCGCGCCGGAATATCGCCGGTAAGGGACGTCGCGACGAAACCAGCCGGCAAGGCGGGCCCCACGGTCTCCTCGCGAGCCTGGCCGGAAACCTTCAGCACCAGCCGCGTTTCCAATTGCGCCGGCAGGGAATCGGTCAGCTTGCGGAAAACCTCGACCGACATGGCGTCCGCCTCGGGTTCGGCCACTTCACCGCGGCCCAGAGTGAGCGATTCGCCCTGGCGTTCCAGTGGCGTGACTACCTTGCCGTCGACGCGCAACTCGACCAGCGCGACCGTTTCCGGCACTTCCAGCTGCTGCGGGCGCTGCACCCAGTGAATACGGCCCTTGATCGCATAGGTGCCGGCGGCGAGGTGCACCATCGGCTGGTCATCGTGATTGAGGACCGGGACGGGCTGGCCATTGGCCTGCACATCCTGCGGCCAGTAGTCCTCGGACCCGGGCATGGCCACCCAGGCCGGCGCCTCCACGCGCCACTGCTGGGCGAAATCAACGCCATCAGCCCGGGCATCCAGGGTGAGTTTGCCGGGCCAGGCGCAGTGCGTGGCACTCATCGCTTCGCCCGGGATGGTGATCATCGGGCAGGCGTAGTGCTCCCACCCCTTCATCACCCAGCCGCGCCAGTCGCGCAGCACCGGCGGTATCGACTCCGGAGGAAGTTCCCTCGGCGGTGCTTGCGCCTGGACCGACACACTCAGCAAAACGGCGGATAGCAGCAATGCGAGACGACGCATGACGAACTCCCTGGTCATGGCAAAGGGATCACTGCAACGGACGGCGGGAGTGTAAGGGGTCAGGCGGGGCGGTTAACGTCCGGTTGCGGATTCGCACCCTTGAATTCACCCGCCCGCGCCACACGCCAGCCCAGCCAGGCCATGGCACCTGCGATACCGGCGGTCAGCAGGGCGATGTGGCCAACCCCCATGCCGAGGCCGCGCAGCAGAGTGATGCCCGACGTGGTGGCCAGATCACTCAGGCGCCAGACGGCCGTGTCGATAAAGCCCTTGCCCTTGTAGCGGCCTTCCGCACCGATCTGCGTGTAGATCGTATCGGCGGCCGGCTTGAACACACCGTAGCCCGCTGCCCGGGTGACCAGGGCCACCAGGATGATCCACTCGCCGCCGATGAGCGCCAGACCCGCCAGCATCACGGTCTTGATCACCCCGTCCAGGAGCAGCGCGGCGGCCGGACCGGAGCGCACCAGGATGGCGCGGGTGAGCGTCGTCTGCAGCAGGATCTGCAAGAGATTGGTGCACAGGTCCAGCTTGGACGCGAATTCGATGCGCAGTTCCCGGGTCGGAAATTGCGCGCCGATGAAATCGACCTGGAAGGCATAGATCACCGTGCCGACCAATTCCGCCAGGAGGGTCAGCACGGCCATGCGCCGCAACAGCGGATCGCGCAGCGTCCCGATGATGCCGGCCAGGATGCTGCCGCCGATCACCCGTTCTCCCCGCGTCGTGTCACCGTCCACGGGATGGCGTCGCGACCATTCCGACAGAAACAGGATGCAGCCGATACACACCGCAAGGAACAGCGCGGACATCACCAGCAGCCCCGAGACCCCGATCCGATGGACCAGGGCGCCGGTCATGTAGGGTCCGACGATGGCACCCAGCGCACCGCCAACGGCGATGATCGGAAACAGCCGGCGTGCCTGACCGGTATCGAAGATGTCGGCCATGAAGCTCCAGAACACGGCGACAACGAACAGGTTGAACACACTGACCCAGACAAAAAATACCGATCCGAGCACCTTCGCACCGATCACGTCCTGCATCTGGAACAGCGGAATGAACAGCAGGACGCAGCCCAGGAAGAACAGGTATACCGCCGGCACGAAACGGCTGCGTCGCCAGCGCGCGGCCAACATGCCGAACACCGGCGTCAGCAACAGCGTGGCGAGAAACGTGGCCAGGAAGAAGATCGGCAGCTGCGTGGACCCGACCGCCGCCGAGAGCTGCTCACGCACCGGGCGCACGATGTAGTACGCCGCCAGCACGCAGAAAAAATAGGCGAACGAGACGCCCAACGCAGTCCACTCGTGCCGTTCGACCGCAATCCGTTTCGTCACGCGTGATCCGCTGAATGGCCCTGGTTGTGGCGGCGCAAGCCTAACCGAATCGACCGGATCGCGCATAATCGGCGGATGAAACCGACGCTCTCCGAACTGCACCTCTATCCGGTCAAATCCTGCGCGCCACTGCCATCCGCGTCAGCCACCGTCGAAAAGCGCGGGCTCATCCACGATCGCCGCTGGATGATCGTGGATGCCGACGGCAAGTTCGTCACCGGCCGCCAGCACGCGCGCCTGCCGCTGCTGCAGGCCGAACCGGTCGCCGGCGGGTTGCGCATGAGCGCGCCCGGCATGCCGCCGGTGACGGTCGCCGAGCCCGCCGATGGTGCGCGTTGCGCAGTCAACGTCTGGCGCGACTCCATCGACGCCGTTGCCGCCGACAGTACCGCGTCCGAATGGGTCAGCCGCTTTCTTGGCCAGCCCGCCCGTCTGGTATTCATGGATGCGGCAGCGCGACGTCCGGTCGATCCAACGTACGCGCAGGCCGAAGACGAAGTGAGCTTCGCCGACGGGTTTCCGGTGCTGCTCATCTCCCAGGCGGCGCTTGACCACCTCAACGCGCGCCTTGCCACACCCATTTCGATCCTGCGCTTCCGGCCCAACCTGGTGGTTGACGGCACTGCGCCCCACGCGGAAGACCAGTGGCGCCGGGTCCGCATCGGCGAGGTCGAGTTCGATGTGGTCAAGCCCTGCACGCGCTGCGTGTTCACGACGGTCGATCCGGCCCGCGGCGAACGCGACCCGTCCGGCGAGCCACTGCGGACGCTGACCACGTATCGCCGTTCCCCGTCCGGCGTCACCTTCGGGCAGAACCTCATCCCGCGCGGCAGCGGCGTCATCCACCGCGGTGACGCGGTCCACGTGCTGGATTGAGCGCGATGCTGCAGTGCGATGGAGCATCTGCTCTATGCACCGGGCCTAGCCTCGGGTGCGTCCTCCCCAGGGCTGTTACATGACCTACGACTACATCATCGTCGGCGCCGGATCCGCCGGCTGCGTGCTCGCGCACCGACTCAGCGAAAACCCGCGCACGCGGGTCCTGCTGCTGGAGGCCGGCGGACGCGACTGGCATCCCTTCATCCACATGCCGGCGGGGCTGGCCAAGCTGGTCAGCAACAAAAGCGTCAATTGGGACTATTACACCGAGCCGGAGCCACAGCTGCAGAATCGCCGTTTGTGGTGGCCGCGCGGCAAGGTGCTGGGTGGTTCCAGCTCGATCAACGCCATGTGCTATATCCGCGGCGATGCGCGCGACTATGACGAGTGGGCCGAACTTGCCGGCGATCCGCGCTGGCGCTGGGACGCGGTATTGCCAAGCTTCCGCCGCAGCGAATGCAACACACGCGGGGCCAGCGAACTGCACGGTGGCGATGGTCCGCTCTGCGTATCGGACCTGCGCCACACCAATCCCCTGTCGCAGGCGGTGATTGATGCGGCGACCAGCCTCGGCCATACACCCAATCCGGATTTCAACGGCCCCAGCCAGGCGGGTTTCGGCTACTACCAGGTCACCCAGAAAGACGGCGCACGCTGCTCGATGGCTGCCGGCTACCTGCGCAGTATCCGCGGTCGCCGCAATCTCACGGTGCTGACACGCGCCACGACCGAACGCGTGCTGTTGAGCGGAACCCGCGCCACCGGTGTGAAGTTTCTGCATCGCGGCGTCTCGCGGACAGCCGAAGGCGGTGAGGTCATCCTGGCCGGTGGCGCTATCAATTCACCGCAACTGCTGATGCTCTCGGGCGTGGGCCCGGCCGACGCGCTGCGTAGCCACGGCATCGCCGTCAGCCACGATCTGGCCGGTGTCGGCGAAAACCTGCAGGACCACCTCGACGTGTGCACGCTGGTGCGCTGCACGCAGTCGATCACCTACGACCGGACCAACGATATCGCCATAGCCCTGCAATTCCTGCTGCGCCGCAGTGGCATCGGCACATCCAATATCGCCGAAGCCGGCGGGTTCCTGCGTTCACGGCTGGCGACGGACGAGCGCTGCGACGTTCAGTTCCACTTCGTGCCGGCATTGCTCGACGACCACGGTCGCAACCGCCTGCCCGGTTTCGGCTACACCCTGCACGCCTGCGTACTGCGCCCCAGGAGCCGCGGCCATCTACGCCTGCGATCGGCCAATCCGGCAGATAAACCGCTGCTGCAGCCACTCTACCTGAGCGATCCCGAAGGCGATGATTTGCGGCGCATGGTGGAAGCCGCGCGCATCTCGCGCGAGATCCTGGCGCAGAAGCCGTTCGACAAATACCGCGGTGACGAGATTTTTCCCGGCACCGGCGCAGCGACGCAGGCAGACCTGGAAGCATTCATCCGGCGCAAGGCCGAATCGATCTACCACCCCATCGGAACCTGCCGCATGGGCCGCGATCCGATGGCCGTGGTCGATCCGGAACTGCGTGTCCACGGCCTGGAGGGGCTGCGCGTGATCGATGCCTCCGTCATGCCTAACCTGCCCGGCGGCAACACCAACGCGCCGACGGCGATGATCGCCGAACGCGCGTGCGACTTCATCCTGCACAAGGACGCGGCCGCCGCGGCCGCGTAGCGCGAACGCGGCAACCAGTGGGCGGCACCGCAGCCCACTCAGTCACTCCGAACGCCCCTTCACGCCAGCAGTTGCCACGGGTGCATCATCTGTGCCGCAAATCCGCCGGCTGAGCTGATCAGGACAACCACGATTCGGAATTTTCCCAGCAGACGCCGGGCACTTCGCTGATATCGCATGACCAGCTCACGTGGAATAGTCCAATTCATGAGCTACCCACGACACCACATCGTCCCAGCCGGGGAATCTGGCTACTTTCACTGCATCTCTCGCTGTGTCCGACGTGCATTCCTGTGCGGTGATGACCCCTATTCCGGGCAGTCATTCGAGCACCGCAAGCAGTGGGTGGAGGATAGACTGCACGAGCTGGCCACTATCTTCGCCGTTGGCGTTTACGCCTACGCCGTGATGCGCAATCACGTCCATGTAGTGGCATACGTGGCGCCACAGATCGCTGCGACATGGTCAGCGGAGGAAGTCGCCGAACGATGGCTTCGCCTGTGCCCGGTGCGCTGCGGCAAGGTCGTCGATCAGGATGCGACGGCGATCAAGGCCAGCCATATCGCGGGCGATCCCGTCCAGGTGGCACGCTACCGGGAACGTCTCGCCTCCCTCCCCTGGTTCATGCGCTGCCTCAACGAACCTATTGCGCGACGCGCCAATCGCGAAGATGCCTGCACAGGGCGGTTCTGGGAGGGACGTTATCGTTGCCAGGCATTGCTGGACGAAACCGCGGTGATCGCCTGCATGGCGTACGTCGATCTCAATCCGATCCGCGCCGGCATCGCGCAGGACCTGCGCTCCTCCGAACACACGTCGATCCGACGCCGCCTTCAGCACGTCGGAGCCTCTACCCTGCTGAGCCCCGTTGCCGGCTGCGCGGCGCACACACTGGGGATCTCCGCCATCCAGTACGTCGACCTGGTGGATTGGACAGGGCGGCAGCCTCGTCCCGACAAGCGGGGGTCCATCCCCGGCAACTCTCCCAAGGCACTTCAAACAATCGGTCTGACGCCCGAAGCATGGCGCGCAGAAGTGCTCACGATCGAGACACGTTATTGGCGAGCGGTGGGGTCACTGCAGGCCCTGCTCGACAAGGCTCGGTCGATGGGACAGCGCTGGCTCAAAGGGGTGGGGTTGAAGCGTTCATGCGTACGCTGTAGCTAGGTCCGCGAACACTGCACCGGTTTACGGCCGCAAAAGCGGCATCGCGCGCGTGCTCGCCTACCGAGACTGACGCTATCGGATGCCGCAATCACCACTTCGCAGCACTCGCGGCTGCTGTGACACCCCTTATGCACTACGAAAATCCCGAATCATGGATGGCCTTTTCATCTCTGCTCGGAAAATTCCGAATCATGGATGGCCCTGTCACTTCGTTTCGGAAAGTTCCGAATCATGGATGGCCCCGTCATTTCGCTCGGAAAGTTCCGAATCATGGACGGCCCCGTCACTTCGTTTCGGAAAGTTCCGAATCATGGATGGCCCCGTCATTTCGAGCCATCTCCGTACACCGCGATACTCCCGATGTAGCCCACGTCCTGCCCGCCAACACGCTGGTAGGAGAAGACGTATATCTGCTTTCCGTCGGCGCTCGGGCTAGCCTGTCGATGGGACCAGGCTCCGTGGGAGAGGCGTTGCGGCAAGCCACCGTTCGTGGCAATGCGCCATAGATGCAGCTGACCGGCGGTCGCCTGGCGATTTGAACTGAAGTAGACCCAGCGTCCGTCGGCGGACCAGATCGGATAGACGTCGTAGTCCTTGCTTTGCGTCAAGTTGCGTTCACGGCCGTCAGCGAGGTCGATCGCGACGATCTCGGAATTGCGCACGGGCTTGCCGCCGGGTGCGGCAGCCGGCTCCCAGAATACGCGACGGATCAGAAGCTGCTTGCCGTCAGGCGACACCGAAGGGTAGGAACATTCGCTGCCGCAACGCGTGTGACGCTGAAGATCGCTCCCATCGCTTCGAACGCTGTAAATGTCGACACGGTCTTCGCCCTCCGGCGCGCTGACCGCGTCGGTGCGTGGTTCCGTGGACGGTCGCTCGGAGTTGAAGTAGATGCGCTGCCCATCCGGACTCCAGCGCGGATGTCCTTCCCGCGACGGATGGACGACCAGGTGTCGGCGATTGCCGCCTGCGGCGTCGACCACGAAGAGATCATCTTCGCCATCGACCCTGGCCGTGAACACAACCTGCCTGCCATCCGGCGACCAGGCCGGATAACCCGGCTCGTCGTTGCCGTCAACGAACACGGCTACATCGCCGTCGGGCAAACGGCGCAGATACAACACCTGCCGACCACTGCGATCTGAGCTGAACAGCAATCGCGTACCGTCTGGGGAGATGGCCGGATTGCGGTCCGAGTGCGCCGTCGCCCACTGTGCCTCGGCCGGCGCCGGCGTCGCGGCCTCCGCCCTGCACACCGCGCAGGCAACTGCCACCGTCATAGTCAGCGCGAATCGCATCGACGATCTCCGCCTGGCTGCAGAAGTCGCCCGATTATGCAAAAGCAAGCAGGCCCGCACCGTTTGTCCAGGGCGAGGTGAGTGCATCCTGCGCCAGACCGACTGAAATGGTCTTCCGCAGCCAGGGCCAATCCGGATCTCCCCCTGGACGGCGCAGCGCCCAGCGACAGTCCGGCGACCACGGGCGCCTCCGCTGCCGCGGAACTGATTGCGGCACCACGCCACGGAACAGGCGATTAGGCGACGCACTGTGCCAGCTCCGCAAGAATGCGAAACCTATCAAGATGTCCTTTTTCGCCAAATTGCAAACGCACGCTCGCATTCGAAAGTACTGACGCATGCGATCTTTCGCATGGGTTATGGCTATGTGACATAAATCCACCTTCGCGCTTGACCCTACCGGCCACGCGGATTACTCAAGCGTCCGACTGTGGTCGCACCGGGCCGCCCCCCAGTCACGCGCAGCGCATCAGCATGGTCCGCAAGCAGTCGGGACGGCGCCTGTGCGCGCGCTTCTTCGTCCCGCAGCCGGCCCTCGTCGGTTGCGCTCATTGAATGTGGAGGGTGATTCGATGCACCGACGTACATGCCGTGCGGCGTTCGCGCTCGCGGGTCTTGGCTTGCTGGTCCTGGGACAAGCGCAGGCGCAGTTGCTCGTGGAAACTGACAAGGGAGCGGAGGAGGAATTGGCGATCGAGGAGCGCCGCGAATGGTTTATCCGTTCGCGCGGGCTGGACGAGGCGCCAAACGCCAATGCGCTGCGACGCCAGTCAGTCGAGCAGTTGCAGCACACGCTCCGCTTGCGGCCACCGGCACTGCTCGCCGACGAGCCACGCTGGCAACCGATGGGCCCGGAGACCATGACGATGCTGGGCTGGCCGATGGGCCGGGTGGCTGGGCGCGTCAGCGCCCTGGGCGTACATCCCGTCGACGAGAACACGCTGTATCTGGGCACGGCGGCCGGCGGCGTCTGGAAAACGCTCGACGGCGGCTCGAGCTGGCAGTCGATCTTCGACCAGGTCGGCACCCTGACAATCGGCGCCGTCGTGGTCGATCCGACCGACCCCAACCGAATCTGGGTCGGCACCGGCGAACACTATTCCAGCTGCTCGGGCTACTTCGGCCAGGGTCTGTACTTCTCCAGCAATGGCGGACTGCATTTTTCCGCCCGCAACGGCGATGGGGCCCATGCGCTCGGCAGTTCCTTCATCAACGCCGTGGCGGTGTCGCCCGGCGACAATCGCATCGTACTGGCCGGTGGCGACGGCCAATGCAATGAAACCGGCACCCTGTCGGGCGCGGCCATCTACCGATCCACCGATGAGGGCGCGCAGTGGAGCAAGGTCGCCGACGTTCCCGGAAAAGTACGCGACCTTCTATTCGATCCGCGCAACGGACAGATCGTGCTCGCCGCGGTGCAACGCAGTGGATTGCACAAGTCCGTCGACGGTGGCCAGACCTGGACGCGCCTGACCCAGGGATTGCCTGCTGAAGCCGACAGCAGCACCGTTCGGCTGGCGATTTCACGCTCCCACCCCTCGACGTTCTACGCCCTGGTCCACAAGACCAACTCCAACCTGGTGGGCCTGTATCGCAGCAACGATTCCGGCGAAACCTGGCTGCTTGCCAATCCGGATACCTGCGAAGGGCAATGCAGCTACAACCTCACCCTCGATATCCACCCCACCAATCCGGACATCGTTCTGATTGGCACGATCCGGCCGGCCTTGAGCACCAATGGCGGCACATCCTTCGCGATTCTCACCCAGGACTGGGGCAACGCCCAGGAGGTCCACCAGGACACGCACGTCGTGCGATTTTCCCGTACCGACGGCAACCGGTTCTGGGTTGGCAGCGATGGCGGGCTTTGGCGCAGCGACAATGGCGGCGGCAGCTTCCTCAATCGAAACGGTAATCTGAATATCACCCAGTACTACGATATCGCGGTCGATCCCACGAACGGCGAGCGGATGTTCGGTGGTGCGCAAGACAACTCCTCGTCAAGCCGCACCGCCAGCCAGGTCTGGGACGTCACGGTAGTGACCGGGGACGGGTTTCAAAATGCGATCGATCCCGCTGACACATCACGCGTGTTCCAAACCAGCTACCCCTGGGGCGGTCCGTCGATCTACCGTTCCAGTAGCAGCGGTGGTGTCGGTTCGTTCACGCGCTTGGCCAATATCGGTATCCAGAGCGATCCGTTCCCCTGGATGACGCCGCTGGCCATTGTCCCGCGCACGCTGTTTATCGCTGCCAACGGGGTATATCGCGCCGATGCGACACAGACCAGTTCCTCGCAATTCCGGTGGAGCAAGATCTCCGGCAATCTCAGTGGCTCGACCAGTACGCGGCAGGCCATCCGTGTCATGACCCCGGCGCGCAATGATCAGGTGTCGCCGCTGCCCATGTACGTCGGTACTGAAACGGGGCGCATCTGGATGTCGCCGGATGTGCTGGCGGCGGCGCCGGAATGGGTGGAAGTCACTAACAACTACCCGGGTGGCCAGGTGTCGGATATCGCGGTCGATCCGATCGATGCGCAACGCGTATTTGCGACACGCGGCGGGTTTGGCTTGAACCGGCTCTACCGCTCGGTCGATGGTGGCGCCAACTGGCAAGCGGTGGGAGCGGGCTTGCCGAACGTACCGGCCAACGCTGTGGCGATCGATCCGACCAACCTGCAGCACATCCTCGTCGGAACGGACATCGGTGTGTACGACAGCATCGACGGCGGCACCAGCTTCGCGCCATTCATGCTGGGCATGCCGTTGGGAATGGTTGTGCAGGACCTGGAAATCAGTGGCCCGCCCTACTTCGTCTATGCCGGCACGTACAGCCAGGGCGCCTGGCGCGCACCGCTGGTCGTGCCAGCCGTTGGCGTCACCGCAGACGCCTACGCGGGCAGCGAGGACGCGGTACTGACCGTGTCGGCCGAACAGGGCGTGCTGGCCAACGACGACGGCAGCGGTCTGCAGGCCCTCCTCGAAGCACCTCCGCTGCACGGAAGCATCAGCCTGCACAGCAATGGCAGCTTCGTCTACACACCGGGAACGCACTTCTGCGGCGCGGATCATTTCCGCTACCGCGGTATCGGTCCAGCCGGATTCGGTGTCGGGCAGGTCAGCCTCGCGATCGCGTGTGTCAGCGACCCACCGGTCGCCAATACCGACCTGATGTGGGCGCATCCGGGCCTGGTGACCAACACGCTGGCCAACGGCGAGAACAGCCTGCTCGCCAACGACACCGACCTTGACCTCGGTGACAACCTGAGACTAGACACCACGCCGGTCATCCCTCCGTCCCGTGGCATCCTCACACTCGAATCCGACGGCAAGTTCACCTACCGCTTCACGCAAAGCGGTGACGACAGTTTCCGCTACCGCGTATGCGACAGCAGCAACCTGTGCGCGGAAGCCGACGTGAGCGTCCGCATGAATCACGCCCCCACCAACGCCTGCCTCATACCGCCCCAGTGGCTGACCGAGCAGGACACCGTGACAATCAACCTGGCGCCATTTTTCCGCGATGTGGACGAAGGCCAACCATTGCGCTACGCCGACAGCGGATTGCCGGCAGGGCTCCGTCTTGGCGCATCGGACGGAAAGATTACCGGCACCGTAGGCACTGGTGCCGCCACCACCTCGCCCTACGACATCCGCTTCTGGGCCATCGACCCATCGGGTGCGTTTGCTACCCAGGTCGTACGATTCACGGTGCTGGCGCGTAGCGACCTCCTGTTCCGCAATGGCTTTGACGCAGTAACTGCGCCAGTCTGCTCACCGATACCGTAAGCCGCAACCACCGCTTGTCGACGATGTCTGCCTATTCGGCAGGCATCGTCACCACGGCTTGCGAAGGCAACGACACCTATTCTTCCCGCGCACTACCCGTGCTCGCTCCAATCGGAAAATTTCAAATCACGGTTGTCCATGTCTGTCGCTGGCCGTTCGGATCAGGATGACCCGGTTCGCTTTGAGCTAGGAAAATTCCGAATCGTGGATGGCCCGGTTCTCCCTGTTCTCCCTAGCTCGGAAAATTCCGAATCGTGGGTGGCCCGGTTCTCTCGGATGACCCGGTTCGCAGCGTTTAAGCTCGGAAAGTTCCGAATCTTGGATGGCCCGGTCCGCTGCGGAAAGTTCCGAATCTTGGATGGCCCGGTCCGCTGTGGCCCGGTCCGCTGTGGCCCGGTCCGCTGTGGCCCGGTCCGCTACCCGGTCCGCTGCTGCGGTTACGTGCGAGCCAGCACGGGAAACTGGCTGGGGCCAGGAGGCAGTTCCGGGAAATTCCGCAGGAACAGATGTGCGCCCGCGTCGAGGTGAGCCTGCGCGTCCGGCCAGCAGTGTTCGGGGGTGAACCCGAAGGCGATGCGGTGGATCGGCTCGTCAATCAGGTCTTCGATATGCGATCGCAGGTCAAAACGCCGGGGCGCCACAATGTCGTCGATGCGCAGGACGCCGTCCTCGACGGCGCAGAAAACCATGGCGCCATTGGGCAGGCGTCGCAGCGGACGTGCCAGACCATTGGTGACGTACCAGTCGGAGACGGTCCGATGGTAGCCATGGGCGCCAAAGCGCGTGGTGACGGGTATGGCATCGACGCGTTCTGACAGCATCGCCGCTATCGGGTGGTCCATGGCGTTCACGCGCTCGGCGGGTCTGGCCGAGGGGCGCGCCGTGCACTGCGCCGTGAACTGGTATTGCGCAGCGGGTACAAAACCGAATAGCGGGTAAAACCGGCTGACCGTTGGGTTGGCAAACAGCAGGACCGGACGCGTTCCGCAGTCTTCCAATGCGGATTCCACCACCCTGCGCGCGAACCCCTTGCCTCGCGCTTCCGGAATGCAGCCGACGGCGCCGAACTGGCAGGCGGCGAGCATCTCTCCGTCTACCAGGATCCGCATCTGCGTGACGGAGGCATTTGCCACGATGACGTCGTCCTCGTACAGGGCATAGGCGCAATAGCTGTCATCCCAGTTGCCGCGATCCATCCATGCATCGAACGAGATTCGGGGAAATACACGCGCGACGTAGGCGCTGAACGCGTGCCGGTGTGAGACATCGCGGTGGGTGATCCTGACCAAAGGCATGGCGTCGCTCGCGAGGTGGGAAATTCGAATACAGGCGCTCGACGCAACGCGGTGCAAGTATCGCCGTACTGAAGCGCTCGCTCACTGTATCAGCCCTCGCGCTTCCGGCAGTTACCCTTTCGGCGTGCCCGCCTCAGTCGAGGCGATTTCGAAAGTGCTGGGCGACCCGCACGCCTGGGGTTCCAGATCAGCGGCGGGTACCGCATCAAATCCGGACGGCGCGCTATTGCAGGCACCCAGCGGCGCCAGGACGACGAGTAACACGCCGGTACGAATGCACGCTGCGACCACGCCAGGCACGAACCGGAAGGAAGGTGTTGGAGCGATAGCCAAGCCGCCGGGGTGTAGGCCTGCCCCGCAGGCGTACCGGAATGCACCTGTGCCGTCGCCTGCGCCTGTCGCCAGACTCACTCAAGGCGATCTGAGTCACCGGCTGGTGGCGCCTCGCGCACAGCGCAAAGAAACGGCGGGATCCTTGCGGATCCCGCCGCTTCACTTCCGTGTGCGCCGAATCAACGGTCAGCGCTGACTTCCGTGTAGGCCGCTTTTTCTTTTCCCATGTCCACGTAGAACATTTCGCCGGCTTCGCCGTTGTTCGGCGTCACCGCCACGCGCAGGGCGGGCACATGCACGAGCGATTTGCCATCGAGCACGGGCCGCAGCACGACGGCGGCGCGCACCGTGGCGTCGGGCGATTCGTTGGCGGCCACCTTGGCAGCGACTGCCTGCGCCAGTTCCTCGCGACTGCGCAGCGCGAACTTGCGCAGCTGCGGATGCAATGCCAGTCGCGGCCAGCTGACGGCGGCCGATTCCAGCTCGCCGTCATGGCGCGAGACCAGGCGGGCGTTGCTGCCGTCGACCAGGATGCCGCCGACGCTGCGCGACACGGTGGTGATGTAGCCATGCGCCACGCTGGGGCCGTTGACGAATACGCCCTTGGTGTTGAAGCGCGAGTCCTGCTGGGCCAGCACCGAGGTGCGTAGCTGGCTCAGCTCGGCGGACGGAATGCCCAACCGCGCCAGGACCGATGCGTGCGCGCCGGACACGGACGCCAGTGCTTCGCGCGCTGCGGGCATGGCGAGGGTCGAGGTGGTAGGTTCGCCGCCCAGACGGTAGCGGGCGCGGCCGATGGTCGGGTCCACCGAGACCTGGGCTTTCACACCCTCGGCGTTGACCGCTTCGCGCAACGCCGTGACGGTCAGGACCGGCGTCGCTTCGAAGATCCGCGGGGAAGCGAGCGCCAGCAGGCTGGTGCGCAACGCTTTTTCGTCGTAACGCGGCAGTGCGGCCAGCACCGTCGCCACGCGCGAAGCGGCGGGACCAAGGCGGACATCGCTGGCCGATTGCAGGGATTGCGGCGCCAGCGCCTGCGCGGAGCCGGCCAGGCAAACGCCTGCCACGGCAAAGAACATCGCCACCGCCGGACGACGGAACATTTTCGGGCTATTCATGGGCTTCCTCCGGCGATCACGGCAAGACCTGGCCGCCATTGGACTGGCAGCCACTGACGAAGTACGAGGTCATCACGACCGGCTGCATGTCCGGCCAGTCCGACCAGTAGCTTTCGTCCAGCGTGTATTGCGCGGACCAGTCGGTATTGCCGAAGGCCAGCGATACCGGGCAGACGTCATGGCCGCCGGTGTACCACGGTTCGTTGTGGTACATGTTCTCCACCCACGCACGGCCGACACCCTGGCTGGAGTAGGCGTCTTCGGCCAGCGCACCGTACTCGTTGACGAACATCGAGCCGATGTACATCAGTCCGTTGAAGCCGGTGACCACGTGCACTTCGCCCGTCGCCGCCTGCAGCCATTCATGGCGCTGTTCCCAGCGGATGCTGTTGCAGGAGGACGTCTGGAAGAAACGTGACTTGCCGCCGGAGGCCGGACCCAGGCGCATCTGGTCCGGGTAGATGCGGCAGTTGCCCTCTTCAGCCGTGTGCAGGTAGCCGAACCAGCCGCGCGAGTTGAATCCGCCATGTCCGCAGAACAGGCTGGCTTCTGCCGCATCGACGCCGTCGGCGCTGTTGTCGACACCCCACGCCACGGCAGCCGGGTCGGCAAACAGCGAAGCGCGGACCTGCGATTCGTTATAGGTCTTGCCGGCCCAGCCTTTGCGCATCATTCCATTGCGCCATGCATCGCACATGTCATCCCAGTAGGTGCGGGTGGTTGCCGGACACGTGGCATTCCATTCCGTGACGGCGTAGGTGCGCGCCTCGTTGGCGGCCGACACCATCGTCACCGGTGCTGCGAGCGCCACAACGCCCAGCAACACGCGACAATCCTGTCGTCGAAACATTTCGCTCTCCTTTCACTCGAATTCCGGCCGCTCCATACGGCCGGCGGCGATCCTAGGAAAGGCGTGATCCAATTCACAAATGTTTTTGGAAAGCAGTAGGAATTCGCTGCGATCGCGTAGGAAACGGAAAGAGTGCGCGCCGCGCCGTCATGCGACGGAAACGCGGCGCGCAGAGCAAGCAGCAGTGGGTCACGACGGCCCCGGCGCCGGGGCCGCCGCGCAAGCTCAGAACTTCACGCTGACGCGGGCAAAGAAGTACCGGCCGACGGTGTCGAACGTCACCGGATCGGTGTTCGCGTTGACGACGTTGTTCTGGTAGAGGATCGGCGGCTTTTTGTCGAAGACGTTATCCACGCCAACGTCGATGCGCGTGTTGATCGGTTCAATGGTGTAGCCCGCCTGCAGGTTGTGGTAGGTGCGCGCGCCGTAGTCGACCACGACATTCTTGAACGTGCCGTCCGCGCTGTCGCCATCCGGACGCAGGCTGCCGAGGCGGAATCCCCCGACATAGCGCATGGTCCAGCTGGCATCCCAGTTGCCCTTGTCCCAGCTCACGGAGCCCAGCCCGCGCCAGCGCGCGAAGTTGCCGATCTGCCGGTTGAAGTGGCCCGCACCGTAGATCACACCGGTCGGACGGCCGCTCTGGTCGAAAATCGTCTGGTTGTATTGTGCGGTGTACGTCGCATCGACGCCGAAGCGGAAGTTGCCGAAGGCCGTTTCCGGCAGACGATACTTGACGCCCAGGTCGACACCCTTGGTATCAATGCGGCCGAGATTGAGGGTCGGCTGGTCGATGTAGAACACCTGCCCGTCGGCGGCGAACCGATGAATGAACTCGCACAGATTGCCCGAGGTATAGCACTGCTGCGCAATCGTGTTCACATCCAGCGCGGTGATGTTGTCGTTGAGCGCGAAACGCCAGACATCCATGCTCGTGGACAGGCCATCGAGCCAGTTCGGGTCGTAGACCACGCCCCAGGTGAAGGCCTTGCCGCTTTCGGGCTGCAGGTGGGCGTTGCCGGTGACCAGGCCGGTCGTCTGGCCGTTGAGCGGTCCGCCGAACGAGCCGTCGCGCGGCACGAACTGGCAGGCACGGTCGATGTTGGCGTTGACGCCGACAGGCACGTCCAGCCCGATGCAGGGATCCTGGAACGTCGGCGAGTTGGACGCCGGTGCCGCAAACAGGTTCGAGATCGTCGGGGCACGGAAGACTTCCGCAATCGTTCCGCGCACCAGTACGTCCTCGACCGGTCGCCATTCGAAGCCGATCTTCGAGTTGGTCGCGTTGCCGAAGGTCGAGTACCTGGAGAAGCGCGTGCCGATCGTGACATTGAGCGACTGGGCAAACGCCACGTCGCGCAACACCGGCAGGAACACTTCCGCGTAGGCCTCCTTCACGTCGAAGTCGCCGACGATGGGCGAGGTGCAGGTTTCGTTGGCGAGGTAGCAGCTGGTGTAGTCCGGGCCGATCGCGGTATTGAGGAAGCTCGGCGCGAAGTTCTGGTATTCCTTGCGATAGGAAGCGCCGACGGCAAGGCTTGCCACGCCCGCCGGCAGCTCGAACAGCTCGCCATTGGCGTTGAATTCCGCTTCGCGCTGGATCAACGTCGTCGTGTTCTTGAACTGTGCGCTCAGCGACTGGAACCCCTCGGGCGTCAGCGAGGGGTTGAAGGGATTGATCGGAATGCAGCCTGCGATCGTGGCATCGGGCGTACCGCAGTGGGCTACGCCAGCGGAATCGATGTACGAGGGGCCCAGCGCCGCCTGCAGGCCGGGCCGATACAGGAAGCCCGAGTTGGAGGAGACCTGGGAGAAATGACCGTAGGTGAAGCTTGCGTCCCACTGCCATGAGCTATCGCCGAAGCCGCCCCTGAGACCCATGTTGAGCTGGTCGGTGCTCACGCCGAACCCGGTACGGCGATTGCCGAGCGACTCAAGGCGCAGCAGCAGATTGCGGCCCGTGTCGTTGTCGCCGTTACGTCCGAAATCGATGTCGAACGGGTTGTACACGTTGTCGGCCGATATGAGCACGTTGTCGGTGCGGGCGTCGAACGGCAATGGCGCGATGGCCGACGACGAACTGGTCTTGTTGTGGAAGGCTTCGAGATAGGCCTCGACGCTGTCCGTCAGGCGGTAGTTGCCGACAATGAAAAGGCTGGCGCGCTCCTGCGGGGTCATCACGCGATTGGCGACGGCCTGGAAGTTGTAGGCATCGTCCGCGCCGCGGAAGCAGCGATAGTCGTCCAGCGAGTCACCCGCCGCACCCGGGATGCGCGTGACCGAGCCGCCATTGGAGGCGTTGGTGCAGCCGAAGGTCGCCAGCATGGCGTCCGGCAGCACGATGCGGCCGCGTGGCGTGCGGCTGGATCCGGCCGGCGATGCCACGCCGGACGACAGGTACAGCGCGTCCTTGGCGAAGTCGCGATCGACCGCCAGCGCCTCTTCCTGCTTGTTGTAGTTGGCACCCACGAGAATGCTGCCGCGATCGCTGGTATGCCCGAGCGTCATGCTGACGCCGTGACGCGCTGCGTCGTCCTTGCCGGAAACACCGTAGTCGACCGCCACCTCGGCGCCCTGGTAGTCGCGACGCAGGATGAAGTTGACCACGCCGCCGATCGCATCGGATCCATAGACGGCCGAGGCACCGTCTTTGAGCACTTCCACGCGTTCGACGAGGTTGATGGGAATGGCATTGACGTCCGGCGACGGACCGGTGAGGCGACGGCCGTTCACCAGGATCAGCGTACGCGCGGGGCCAAGGCCACGCAGGTCGATCGTCGAAGCACCGTTGCCACCACCGTTGTTCACCTGCGGATTGGACGCGGTGGCGCCGCCGGCGATCGCGGGCGTCTGTTGCAGCAGGTCGCCGACCGTGAGCTTTCCGGTCTTTTCGATCTGCGATTTGTCAATCACGAACACCGGGCTCGATGTCTCCATGTCAACGCGGCGGATATGCGTGCCGGTCACCACGATCGTTTCGAGCTTGTCCGAACTGTCCGACGGAGCCGGGCTCTGCGCCATCGCCGGCAGCGCCGTGCAGCCCAGGATAGCGGTGGCGGCCGCACCGGTGCCGGTGAGCGAGCCACCTAGCGCCGCGCGCACCGCGCGAGTCAGCGTGGGTCTGTACATGAATCTCTCCTGTATCTTTGAATAAGTCGACAACGCCGCATCGCGCCCGTGGTCGAAGAGGACGGCCACCCTGCCGGCCGGCCGCTGCTACGCCGACGAATCGCATCCGCCCGGCACCGTGACGTTAAAAATCTGTAGCGCCTGCGAGTTGCCGCCAATTGGCCGACCGCGTTGCGGAAACTGCGTGCAGCGTCAATTCGCCGGCATCGCAACGTTGCAGGCGCTGTTTGCGGGCACTGATGCCGTGCGAACGGCGCAGCGCGGCGGCGCTGATGCCGAATCGCTGCTTGAACAGCCGCGAGAACGCACAGCGGTTCTCAAATCCGCTGGCAACCGCGATCTCGCTGATGGCCAGCGCGCTGGCGCGCACCAGGCGTCGGGCCCGTTCCAGGCGACGATCAACCAGGCAGGCGTGCGGCGTCTCGCCGTAAACGGCGTGGAACGCACGGATGAAATGCCAGGGCGAGTAGCTCGCCATGCGCGCCAGTTCCGGCACGTCCAGCTCCTGCTCGCAGTTGGCAGCCATGTGATTGCGCACGCGCTGCAAGCGCAGGAACACGTTGCGTCGTTGCGCCAGCGTGCGGCCCGGGCAACGCTCGACCATGGCGTCGAAGCCGGACTGCAGCTCGAGGATCTCCGCCAGAAAACGGTCGCAGGCGCTCTGCAGCGGGTAGTCGCTGGTGCGCGACAGGGCCTGCCGCACGACGCCGACGGCGAGCCGCCGCAAAGCCGGTGGCGCCCCGTGCCACGCGGGAACCAGGGCCGTCTCCGACAGGCTCACCGCACCCGCACGCGACAGTGCACGACGCCAGCCGTTGCGCTGGGCCAGCAGCGCCAGCCACAACACGCCCGACCGGCCGCCGGCCTGGATCCGCTGCTCGGGCTCGGACACCATCAGCTGGCCCGGTTCCAGCGCGAAGCTGGTTTCGCCGCTGGCGACCTTGAGGCGACCCCGCAACGGAATCCAGATTCCGCCGACGCCCTGGCAGGCGATCGTCGCACCGCGACCGGCACCGACGGCCACCGCCAGTCCGTCGCCGAAGCGCTGGGCAAAGGTTTCACCCGGCCATTCGATCCGTGCTCCCACACGCAGGGTCTCGCTGAAGATCTTCATTGCTGCCTCCCACTCCGATGGACTGGGCTGCAAGAAGTACCGGCGTGGTGTGCGCGAATCCCGAGGCGATGTGATTTCCGGCTGAAGTTGTACTTAGGTTGCGGCGAAATTTCGCCGAGATCGTTGCATCCGTGAGCAGGAGCCGGACTAGGGAGGGCGGTCGCGCACGAATCGCACAATGCCGATGTCGGTGTCGTTCTGCGTCCAGCGCGTGACGACCAGACGGCGTGCTTCGGCGCTCAGTGCGAAATTGTCCGGGTCGATCGCCGCAGTGGTGGTCCACGCGACCGAGGACGCGCCGTCGCGAAAGTCGCGCCGGACCAGGTTCACGCCATCGGCGCCATCGCTTTCGAAATACCAGGCGGCACCATTGGCCACCCGCCATTGGCGTCGCCCGTCGAGGCTTGCGACCAGGGAGTCGGTTCCTGCTGCCGGCGAGAGCCGCAGGATGTCGGGGCTGTCGCGACGGGCGTAGTAGATGTCGCCGCTGCTCGCATCGATACCGGCGGCCGCGACATTCGTACGCAGCAGGTGCGCGCCAGGCCCGTCGGCCGGTTCGATCAGCAACAGCTGGCTGTCAGCGGCGGTGTCGGCCACCACCAGATAGCCGCTGCCCGGGGCGTAGGCACCGAAGCGCACATTCACTTCCGGCGGCGAAACCGTGCGGTGCGCCTGGCTGGCCAGGTCCACCTCGACCAGCTCGCCCCGCCCTGCTACACGATGCGTGACAAGCAGCTTGGCGCCGTCCGTGCGCCACTGCGGCTGAAAGTAGAGCGAATTCGGTCGCGTGGTCAGCGGCAGGCTCTGGCGTGCGGCCGCGTCGTAGAGCCACAACTGCTGGCTGCCGCTGCGGTCCGAGATGAAAGCCAGGCGCGTGCCTTCCGGCGACAGTGCCGGATCGCTATCACTGCCGGTGGATGGCGCGATTTCGCGCAGGGCAGCGGTATCGCTGCCGACCACGACACCGTCCATGCGCGAACGGGTTTTCGGAATCTCGTAGGTCAATGCGGGTGCACCGGCCGTGCGGTCGTGCGCCAGGTCCGGTGCCTGCGCGGGCGCCACACCCAGTGGTGTGACCGGGCCACCGTCGAGCGGGACACTGTAAAGCGCCGTGATGCCGGCGTGATCGGACGCGAACACCAGGCCACGTCCGTCGGGAAGCCAGTCGAAGCCGCGGATACGCGCGGCGACGTCGGTCAGCCGGCGAACCTGCCCGGTCTGCCAGTCGGCCAGGTAGATGTCGCTGTAGGGAAGCAATCCGCGCCGGAACGCGACGGTACGGCCATCGGGCGAGAAGCGCGGCGCGTCGTCGTGCGCGGCCGGATCGAACTGGTAGTGGAAATCAACGAACCCGCCTTCAGCGCGCAGCGCACGCAGGCGCGCCGGATGGCGGCCGTCGCCGCCGGCGGCAATGAAAATGCTGCCGTCGGGTGACCAGTCAAATCCGGCATGCCACGCCTCGTCGCACGTCCCGCGCGTACGCTCGGGCCCACCCAGCGCATCGACCGTCACAAGCTCGCAGGCACCGTTCTGGTGGCGCAGGAAGGCAATCTGGGCACCATCTGCCGACCATACGGGCGAGCGCTCGTGGCCGAGCCCCGCGTGGGCGTAAAGGTGGCCGCGGCGGAGGTACCTCGTACGTAGATGCGGGTCAGGCCGGTTTCCGCATCCTGTGCCACATAGGCCACGCGCGAGCCGTCCGGCGACAGATGCGGTGCGAACTCCGCGCCCGGCTCGGCGGTGAGGATCTGCGGCGTCGCAGGCACGGGCAAAGGCAACGGCATTGCAGCGGGCGCCGGCATCCGCCGCAACAGCAGGTAGGCCGCCGCCATGATCAGTATCAGGCCCGTGGCGATTGCCCCGGCCAGACGCACCCACCCGGCGGTGCTACGCCGCCGCAGCGGCGGCGCGGATGGCACCGGATCGACTTTCGCCGGCAGGTCCCAGCACGGCTCCGCGAGCAGGCGATAACCCACGCGCGGTACGGTCTCGATGACCCGCGGCGCCGTCGGATCGTCATCAAACAGACGGCGCAATTCCTTGACCACCTGGGTGAGCACGTCCCCGTCGCCGGCCCGGCCATGCCAGACCCGCAGCAGCAACTCATCGCGTGTGCGGGTATGGCCCGGTTCACGCGCCAGCTCCAGCAGCACCGCCAGTGCCTTGGGCGTGATCCGCCGCGTGTCGTCTCCGTCGATCAGACGCAGCGCACCCACGTCGATCCGCTTGCCGGCGACGCGGAGTGTGCGGTTCACGCAGTCATCGGTGAGCGCGACAGGGAGCATTCCGATATCACGAAGGTTTTCGTAGATAGCAGGGTGCCACAAATTGCGCGCAGTGCGAAGCCTGCGAGCAAGGGTCGCAACATGGACCATTACCGACCGGTTGGCCCTGACCGGATTTCGCTCCGCGATCGCACTCCATACACGCGGATGAGTGCCGTCAGAGCAAAAAAAAGCCATCGCAATCCACTTGCGATGGCTACACGTCACCAATGGGATAGCCACATCTGAAACGGGGGGATGTGGCGGGACCAGTGTCGCGTTTTCCGGCCAGGCAGGGTTTGCCGCAATTGCGCGAGTGGACCACCCCGCACCCGCCTGCGGATTTCTGCACCGTGCCGCGCCAGGGGAAGTGGCCCGGCTCGCACTTTGCAGGGGGCAGTCCGTTGTAGATGCCTTCGAACTGCACCACAATCGGCGCCAGCACGACCAGCCGTTGACCACAATGCCTTATCTTCCAACCGGTAAGCCGCGTTTGCGCGCCATCGCCTTCCGTCCGAACCGTCACTACACCGTTGGGCCGGGCCGGACATGCGTCTGAAGCGATTCCTGGTCATCGCCGCGTGCCTGATCCTGGGCACAGTGTCTATCGGAACGGTATCGGCGCGTACGCCGACCAAACGCGAAGCCGCCAGGGCGCAGGCAGCGGCGACGCAGCGGGCCAAGGCGAAGGCCACCAAAGCCACCAAGGCGCGCGCGACCAAGGCCAAGGCCGCAGCCGTACCAGCCGCCGCGGTGGTGCTTGCCGCGCCCGCGCCCAACGCCGGGCTGACCGCCGCCACCGAACTCAACGCCTGGCTGGATGCCGTGGAAGCATCGGGCCAGGTCGCCGGCCTGGCCGTGGCAGTGGTCCAGGGCGATCAGGTCCTGCTCCAGCGCGGCGTGGGATTTGCCGACGCGGCCAACCGCACGCCCGTGACGCCGTCGACCGTATTCCGTCTGGCCTCGCTGTCGAAGTCCTTCGCCGCCACGCTGGCCGGCATGCTGGTCGACAAGGGCTACCTCGACTGGCAGACGCGCGTGGGCAGCATCCTGCCGACGTTCGCCCTCAAGGACACCAGTGCCGCGGAGAAGCTCAGCATCCGCGACATCCTCAGCCATCGCGTCGGCCTGCCGCACAACACCTACGACCATCTGCTCGAGCAGGACCAACCCTACCCCGTGCTGGTCGATCGTCTGAAGGAAGTGGATCCGATCTGCGGCGTCGGCGACTGCTACAGCTACCAGAACATTGCCTTCAGCCTGCTCGGCGATGTCACCTACGCCGTCACCGGTGACTTCTTCTACCACCAGGTCGAGAAACGCATCTTCCATCCGCTGGGGATGACCACGGCGACGTACGGGCGCGACGCCCTGGAGTCCAGCCCGGAGTGGGCACGCCCTCACACGCGCCGCGGACGCAGCTGGGTGCCGTTCCAGCCGCGCGAGAGCTACTACCACGTCGCTCCGGCGGCCGGCGTCAATGCCAGCATCAAGGACATGTCCAACTACCTGATCGCCCACATGGGCGGCCGGCCGGACGTGATCCCGCCTCAGTTGCTCAACACCCTGCACACACCCGTGGTGACCACCCCCACGGAAATGCGCTCTTCGCCCTGGCGACGCGGGCGCCTGCGCAATGCCCAGTACGCCCTCGGCTGGCGTGTGTACGACTACGCCGGCGTCAACCTGGTTTTCCACGCCGGCGCCGTGCAGGGCTACCGCGGCATCATCGCGTTCTTCCCGGAGTACCGCTTCGGCACGGTCATGCTGTGGAACTGCGAAACCTCGCTGCCGACGGGCCTCCTGCCGATGCTGCTGGACCGCTACCTGGGCCTGCCCCAGGTGGACTGGGCGGGAATCGAGATCCTGGAACGCACCCGCGTTGCCAACGGCGGCGCCGCGCGCTGAAGCCGCGGCACGGTCGACTATCGATCGCATAGCGGACGCGCCGGGCGGTTCGTGGCCGTATAGAGGTCCAAACCCCGCTCCAGCGGCCTGGACGGATCACCGCCTGTCCGGCGGACGCCGCCGTCACGCCGCCAGCCACCGGTGCACAGGCGCCCGACGGTCCCGCCGTCATATACTTTCCTCGCTCAAGCCGGGGTGAGCGGGGTTCGTCGTGCTGATTGCCGAGCGCTTCCTGATGTTGGTGCTGGATCCGACGCGCGGCACCCTGGCGCTCGCCCGCCATGACGAGGACACCGCCAGCCTGTGCGCCGCCGGGCTGCTGCTGGAGCTGGTGGCGCAACGCCGGCTGGTGGCTTCGCACCAGCGACTGGTCCTGGATGATTCGCTGCCGCCAAACCACCCGTTGCTGGGTCAGGCGGGCGCTGTACTGGGCAGCCTGGTCCGGCCGGACGCGGCGACAGCCATCGCCCAGGTGGCCCGACGCGTGGCCCACCTGCCGCGCACGTTGCTCGACAGCCTGTGCCGCCGCGACCTTTTGCACCGGTACCGCGACTGGAAGTTCTGGCAGGCCGACTCCCTGCGTTACCCGCTGCGCTCGCGCCAGGCGCTCAATGAGGCCGTGCATTCACTCGAAGCAGCCACGTCGGCCCCGAGCGACCTGGGTGGACTGGGCCTGATGGTGCTGGCCGATGTGGCCGGCGTGCTTGCCCACCACCTGGACGCGCTGCACTACGATCACGCCAGCAAGGCGTTACTCACCCTCAACTACGCCATTGAGGAAGACACGCCGCGCGGCGCCGCCGCACTGATCCGCAGCGCCCTGCTGATGTGACGAATTGTGACGTGCACCGTCCGGGTACGACGGATGCCATTGCATCGATGAGTGACGGGCCTGGCGAGTTGTCAGCCTTGGGCCCCTGACTAAAAGAAAGAAAAGGCCGGCGAGTGCCGGCCTTCAGTCGCTGACTAAAAGAAAGAAAAGGCCGGCGAGTGCCGGCCTTCAGTCGCTGACTAAAAGAAAGAAAAGGCCGGCGAGTGCCGGCCTTTTCCGCAGATGGTCAGATTTTTACATTTTGAATTCGATGCGGCGTTTGACGGTGGCTTCGATCGCGCCGCCGTTGCGGACGGCGGGCTTGAAGGTCCAGCGCTGGACGGCGTCGAGCGCAGCGCGGTCGAAGGTGCGTGGCGGATCGGAATCCAGTACGTGGGCGTTGGTTACACGGCCGTCGGCCGTCACCGTGAACTCGACCTGCACCCAACCTTCCTGACGACGGCGCAGCGCCGCGGTCGGATACTGCGGCGGCACCTGGCGTACAAGTTCCGCATCGCGCGATTCACCGCCCGCGGGCGTTGCCGGTGCAACCGGCGGCGGTGGAATGGCTGCGGCAGTAGCCGTCTCGGTCGGGGTGGTTGGACGCGTACCGGAAGCCGCAGGTGACGTGGCGGCCGTGGTCGTGGCAGCGCTGGCATCCGGTGCTGCGGTGGTGGCGGTGGCGGGAGTGCGCGCCGCAGTGGCAGCGGGTTCGGCTGCACGCCGTGCAGCTGCTTCTGCAGCCGCCTGCGCCTGCTGTGCCTCGCGTTCGACGATCTTGCGCTGGGCGTCCAGCTTCGAGCGCAAAATGGTCAATGTGTAATTGTTCGGATCAGCCTTGGTCAACAACTCGATGACGCGGTTGGCACCGTCGACGTTGCGTGCGTTGATGTCCTGCTCGGCGGCGCTGGCAGCGAAGGTGAACAGTTCGCGCAGGGCGTCCTGGGCTCGACTGTTGCCGGGATCGCGCTCGAGGATCTTGAGGTAGAACTCCAGCGCGTTGTTGCCGGGCGGGTTGACCAGGCGCTGCTCATTGAGCGCTGTGCTGGCCTCCTTGAACAACTGGTCCACCGACAGCGTGTTGAGCTTGCCGGCGGCGTTTGGATCGGCAGGCGCGGTCGTCGTGGCTACGGGCGTCGTGGCAGCCTGCTCAATCGCCTCGGTGACCTGCGCGGTCGGGGTGACGGAGGATGGGCCGCGGAGGAAGAAGAACCAGACGCCTCCGCCGGCGGCGCCAAGCACGACCAGGGCAGCGATGATTTTCGGGAGTGCACTGCCGCGTGAGCGGCGGGCGGAGGGAGCTTCGATTCGGGCAGCCATGAATATCTCGTCGCAACGAACGTTTACCGGAAATCCGCGCCTCCCTCGATAGCCAGCTCCGATCAGCGTCGAAACCGGTCAAACATGACCCGGAATCGAGCCGTTTGCGCGGACGGCTTCGAATGTAGCGCATTTTGCGACGAGTGTCGCAAGCGTCGTGCCAACTGTCTCTCAGCACGGCCGAGGCCGCACTGCTAGGCAGGAACACGCGCTTGCCCGGAGTAATCCGGCCGATGGAATGCATTCTGCCGCATTCCATCGGCGCTGGCTGCGGATCCCGGTAATTACTGGAAGCCGTTGGCGAAAATCACGTCGCCGCCGGCGGGGTTGGGCAGTACGACCAAAGTCGAAGAGCGGGCGGGGACACCCGGGAAGCTCAACGTCGTGCCGCTGGCGCTGCCCGAGCCCGCTGGCGCCAGGTGGTTGGTGGAATGGAAACGATAGGCATTCCAGGTGCCGTTGACCGGCGCTGACAGTGTCACTGTGACATTCTGCGGCGATGTCGACTTGTTGAAGAGCAGCAGGAACAGTTTCTGTCCACTCTGGTGGATGGCATAGGCCGACAGGGTATCGGGTGCGCTGGCCGTCGTACGCACGCTGTCGCCGGCCACCCGGCTGAACGCGCCGTCGTAGTTCAGATAGAGCTTGAACGCATCTTCCGCATAGCTGCCCGCTTCGGGCGCGCCCCAGCGCATGGCCGCGTCAACACCTTCTCGCGCAAAGATGGCCAGCGCCTCGGCCTGCGCCAGTGCACCCGTCGCGCCGCGGTCCGGGCCCCAGTTGTATTCGGTGATCGCGATCTTGGTGCCGGGGCAATACTGGTCGATCCACGCCTTCACGCGGGGCAGCAGGCCCGGCTTGCTGTAGTGATTGGCGTCGGTGTCCCCCAGGTCGGCGATCCACGACTCGGACACATAGGTGGGGTCGTACAGCTCCTTGAGCGAACGCAGGCGCTTCTGCTGCACGCTGGCGCTCTCGGAGACACCCAGATTCTCGCTGTTGAAGTCAATGATTCCACTTCCCTGCGGGTAGTAATGGAGATCCAGGTAATCGACCAGGCGCACGCCATGTTGCTGCTGGTAGGCGCACACCTGCTCCAGGTACCAGCCGACGAAGGGCTTGCCGGCATGCGCCTGCCGGTCCGGTCCGTTCATGCAGTTGCAATCCTCGGCATCGGCCGCGGACGTGAAAAGATCGGGATAACCCCAGGTGACCGGTCCGAAGATCTTCGCGTTTGGGTCCTGCGACTTGATCCGGATCGCCGTATCACGGCCCTTGGTCCAGACCTCCTCATAAGTCGGCGCGATCGGGTGCACGTCGCGGTGCGTGCTGTTCCAGAGCATCGGTTCGTTGTCCAGCGCATAGAAGCGCACACCGCCGTTGGCAGCCGTCCCGTAGCGCGCCTGCAGGTGCGCGATCCAGCCCGGCCAGAAGGTCGGTCCGGCGGCGAACGAGGTGTCGGTGGGAGCATTGTTCTTGATCAGCCCATGCGTGGTCGATCCCGCATCCGGAATGCAGTAGTTGCGGTTGGTGTTCACCCGGGGATCGCACTCGCCATTACCCGAGTCCGCCGTACACCATGCCGGCGGATTCGGGGCGTAGAAGCGGCATTCGTCCATCAGCTGCGGCCCGTACTTGGCCTGCGAGAATCCCCAGCGCTTGTTGCTCCGATCATCGATCGGCACCCAGCCGATGGTCGGTATCGTCATCAGCACTTCCCCGCCGTTGGCGCGCGCCTCGTCGATGAAGGCGTCGGCCGAGTTTCCAGGCGGTGGATTGCCGACACCGCCGGAGGTATCGGGAATGTTCTGGTAGAAATAGTCGCCCGCCGTGCTGTGCACATCGGCTTGCCAGTTGTAGCGGGTGGTCGAGTTGCCGCCCCAGCGCCTGAGGGGATAACGCACGGCGGCGAGGGTCTGCTGGGAGCCGTAGCTGATACCAAAGATCAGCGGGCTCACCGGACGACGGTCCTGCGAAAGATCGATGCTGACCGACTGGCTGCCTGCCGGCGGCGTGGAGGTGCGCGGATTGAACCGGATGTCGTCGATGTACAGCTGGGCCTGCGTGCCGCCGGTGAAATCCATGATCTGGACGCGGTTGAAGCTGCCGGCGGTGAGACCAGTGCTGGCGTTGAAGGGAATCGTCACGGCATGCCAGGTGCCTGCCACGATACCGCCGCTCGTGTAGTCACCGACGTTCACGGCGGCGAGCGTACTCGCGTCATGCTGCAGGGCCAGCTGCAACACCTGGTTGCTGCCGCTGCCACCGTGGATCCAGAACGTCAATGATTCGTACTGCGCCGCGTCGTAGACGTTGGTCACGTCGGCAAAGAGCAGGCCTCCCCATCCCTGGGGCAGGAAGCGGATCGATGCGGAGCCCGCGTGCGTGGGCGATGCATTGGCCAGGTTGTAGGAACCGGTACCCGCACTGCCTCCCGCCCAGCTCCAATTCTGGAATGCCGGGCTGAGCGCATCGGTGTACAGGTCGAGTGGCGGCGCGGTTTGCGCGGACGCGGCAGCAGTGAACAACAGAATCGGCAATGTGAGCATGCGCATGAGGGTGGCCCGTAAAATTTCGGCCAGCTTAGGCATCTGCCGCACACGGTCCGTGCGCCGACTCACAACGGCGGATCACGCCGTCTGTCGAACGCATCCGCCGGTCGGCGCACGCGATACGCTGGCACTTCCTCGCCCGCCATGACGAATAGCTTCTGGATGCGAAGGTGGCACGCGGCGCCGTGCGAGGTCATCCGGAGCACTGATGCGCCACGCCGGGCATTCGACGCGTCGCGTCGGTCGCGCGTTCCGCCCTATTCCACCGGCACGGTGATCAGCGTCGTCGGCGCATCGGCGCCGACCACCTCGGCGGCATCGAGGTACTCCATCATCGTGTTGTCTCTTGGCGTGAGTCCCTTCACCGCGATCCAGGCATGGAGCTTGTCCGCAGCCGCCGGCAACGCCTCGCGCGCGCCGCGATAATGCCATTGCACCCCCGGCCCCGACGGCGTGGTCTTGCCGCGGATAGGCGTATCCGACGGCATCACGTCCCACTGCGCCGGCACTGCCGCTTCAAACTCCCACCGACTGCCATCGAACGACAAGGTCACCGTCATGGGCGGGGTGCCGGCGACCAACCGGTGCTGGTCGGCAAACCGTCGTAACGTTTCAAACGCGGCGGCGCGCGCCTGCGTCGGTGCAGGCTCTTCGGCGGCTGACGTGACGGACATGTAGATCACCTTCTTGCCGGCGAGATCCACGATCACGGGATCTACCCCGGCGATGTCCACGGCGGGAAACTGTTCAGCGAGTGCCTTGAGCCGCGCGAGGCCTGTCTCGTAGTCGGCACCGACCATGCGATCCATCACCAGGCCCATGTAACGGCCCACGACCTGCCGGGGAAAGCGTGCGTCCACGGTGAGCGGCAGGTCGAGGTCGAATGTCCAGCGCACGCGCGTATCGGGACCGTCAGGTTCGAGCACGAAACGAACCGCTGGCCGGATGTCATCACCCAGTTCGAGCGCTATGTCGATCGCCCGTCCCGGTTCCAGTGCGCGTATGACCTGGCTGCCACTGCCCACATCCCGGCGCTCACTGGTCCAGGACAGCTTCGCCCCCACACCGGCATCCGGACCACTCAACACGTAGGACGCCGACGGGTCCCGCGCGTACCACGGCGACCATTCATTGAAGCGTCGGAAGCTCGACAGCAGGACGTAGAGCTGCGATGGCGGCCGTCGCACGGTGATCTCTCGTTCGACGCGGGCGCGATCTGGCAGCAGAAAGGCCGCCGCCACAGCGACAAGCACGAGCAGCAGGACACCTGTCAGAAAACGCATGAGGGAGCGCATGGCACACCTCCGTGGATCGACCAGCCGGGTTGCCGGAGGGACTGCCGGCAATCCGCCGGCACTACGACCGCTACGTTACCGGCGGGACCAGAGCAGAGCCAGTCTCATCACGCCGATGCGCCAGCCAGGCACATCACAGGATGGCGGGATTGACCGGGACGCGATGTGAAGGACGTATCACAGCCGCGACGTGTCGCAGTGCACGAACGACGCGGGCGCAGCCCTTTCAAATGCCACAAACGAAAAACGCCGCTGTCGCGGCGTCCGAATCCGGAAGTGCTCTCCCTGCGCTGGGCACCGCAGGGAGAGAGAAACCGGTATTGCTTCGTTGTTCTTGCGGTACTACGTGTTGCGGGTAACGCTTACTTGGCAGCCTTGGCCGCCTTGGCGCGAGTGGCCTTGGCCGGAGCCGCCTTCTTGGCGGTGGCCTTCTTGGCGACCTTCTTCGCCGCAGCCTTCTTGGTGGCCGGCTTCTTGGCGGCTACCTTCTTGGCCGGAGCGGCCTTGGCCTTGGCGACCTTCTTCGTCGCGGCCTTCTTCACGGTGGTCTTCTTGGCCGCTTTCTTGGCGGCCGGTTTCTTCGCGGTTGCTTTCTTCATGGCCATACGTTTTAGCTCCTCGTCAGTTGGCAGTGGTTGCCCAGTAAAAGCGTGCAGAAACGCTTCGCACAGCAGATCGCTGTTGGTGGCGTGGCGGAGATTGGCGACCTGCCGCCGGGTGCGCTCGTCCGACAGGAGGCGAAGTATGTGCATCGGAATGGACACGGTGATTTTGCGAACCGCTTCCGATTTGTGCCCGTGTTCGACATACGGGACGATGTACTTGACTGCCGCCATATCTCCGTTACGCGCGCGTTTCAACGGCGCGAAAATTATTCCTGTCGTGTGGGACTGTCAACAAGTTTTCGATGCGCGACAAGCACATGCATGTGAGCGACGTCGAATCAGACACGCCCGGCACACCGACGCGAGCCGATCCGGACGCACCTTCGGCATTCCGCCTTGGCCGTTTAGCCGTCTAAACGGATAAGCCCCGCAGCGCGCGGATTCTCTACGCCGCAGAACACCGACACCCGCCAAAGCCTAGCAACGGCGCGGGTTTCGCGATTCCACTAGTATCCTTTGCGTACATTTAAGTACGGAAGAACGAATGCCAAGGTGCGCGCACACGACAATCGGCGACGCGGCATCGTGTTCGTGCCGCGCGTCGCCGGCGGAGAAATTGACGCGCTTCGACGCCGGATCGCCGAGCCGCCGGAATTTTCCCGCAAAGGGGTCGCCGGAGGTCGAATTGCGCAAAAGTGCGAAGCACGAATGACCGATTCCGGCATGCGGATCGATACCGGAACGGTTCAGGTCGGCGATCCACTTCGTCAACCATCTATCCTGCGCGCTTGGCGCCGACGAGGGCGCGGCATCGACGATGCACGGCGCCCGTCACCCATCGTCGCACGCATTCACCGGCGGCCCGCACTGCGCGCCAGGTCACGAAATGTGCTCTGGCTGGAGTCGCCACGGATCAATCGACCGTCGAACGTGGTGCGTTGCGTGCGAGTTCACCGTGATGGCGGCGTCGCGCACTTCACCGCCGCTCAGTCGAGCTGCGGGTGGCAGGAATGAGCCGCGTTGATCGCCGGACTTGCTCGACACCGGCTGCGCGGAAGCCCCACGGGAATTGCCGCCAACCGGAGGCGTGGCTGCTCGCCACGCGGGTGAGGCGTCGCTGCCGTCCCGATCCGCCGAAGGGATGCGACGCTCCGGCGTGCCGAGGCGCGCGACGGGTTGCCCAAAAAGCCAAGGCGCGCCGAAGCGCGCCTGGAATCACATCACCGCCGGGTGGCGCTGATCAGTGGTCTTCGCTGTCGACCTGTTCGGCATAGGCGTCCGGGTCGAGCAGGTTGTCCATGTCGTCCTGCAGACTGGTGGGCTTGATCACCACGATCCAACCGTCACCATAGGCATCTTCGTTGATGGTTTCGGGCTTGTCGGCCAGCGCCGAGTTCACCTTGACCACCTCGCCGGACACCGGCGCGTACACATCGGACGCCGCCTTGACCGACTCGACCACGGCGCAGGCGCCGCCGACTTCGAGCGTGTCACCGACGTTGGGCAGCTCCACGTACACGAGATCGCCGAGCAGGCTCTGCGCGTGGTCGGAGATGCCGACGGTGACCGTGCCGTCGTCTTCGACACGCGCCCACTCGTGGGACTTCATGAATTTCAGGTCGCCGGGAATCTCGTTCATGGGGTGTCATCCTGATAGGGTTGGGCGCCGCGGCGGGATTTTACACGGCCGCGGCCTGAAGCAATGAGTCCGATCGCGATGGGGCTCAGACGCCTTCGCAGGGCTTGCCGTCGCGGACGAACGGAAACTTGACCACGCGCACCGGGACGAGTTTCCCGCGAATGTCCACCTGGACCTCGCCCGGCTCGCCGGCCGGAACGCGCGCAAAGGCGATCGCCTTGCCCAGCGTTGGCGAGAAGGTGCCGGAAAGTACCTCGCCATCGCCGTGCGCCGTGACGACGCGCTGGCCGTGGCGCAGCACGCCCTTCTCATCCATCACCAGACCGACCATGACGCGCTTGACGCCTTCGGCCTTCTGCTTTTCCAGCACATCGCGGCCGGTGAAGGCGCGCCCCTCGTCCAGCGCGACCGTCCATGCCAGGGCGGCCTCGTACGGACTGATGGTTTCGTCCATATCCTGGCCATAGAGGTTCATGCCCGCTTCCAGCCGTAGCGTATCGCGCGCGCCGAGGCCAGCCGGACCGACCCCGGCGTCCTTGAGCGCATTCCACAAGGCGACCGCCTGGCCTTCCGGCACGATGATCTCGAAACCGTCCTCGCCGGTGTAACCGGTGCGGGCGATGAAGAGGCCGTCACCTTCGCAGGCCACGAACTTGCCGATCTTCTCGGCCTTGGCACGCGTTTCGGGCGAGAGCACGCCCAGCACCTTCGCCCGGGCATTCGGCCCCTGCACGGCAATCATCGCCAGCTCGGGACGTTCGGTCACCTGTACACCGAATGCCGCGGCCTGGTCGGTGATCCACGCGATGTCCTTGTCGCGCGTAGCGGCGTTGACCACGACGCGGAACCAGGATTCGGACAGGAAATACACGATCAGGTCGTCGATCACGCCACCGGCCGGGTTCAGCATGCAGGTGTAGAGCGCCTTGCCCGGGGACTTGAGCTTGTCCACGCTGTTGGCCACGAGCCGGCGCAGGAAATCACGTACGCGATCGCCGTTCAGATCGACCACGGTCATGTGCGAGACGTCGAACATGCCGGCATCGCGCCGGACCAGATGGTGCTCCTCGATCTGCGAGCCATAGTTGAGCGGCATATCCCAGCCGCCGAAATCCACCATCTTGGCGCCCAGCGCACGGTGGGTCTCGTTGAGGACGGTTTTCTTGGTCATGGCAGAGCCTGGCGAAAGAAGGCGCGCATTATCGCGGCGCGGCGATCGCAATCCAAGCGCATATACCCCTGCGCCGGCGGCGGGAATCCACAAAGCCCACCCTGCTGGTCAGAGCCGGTGCCGATACCACGCCGGCGCCGGCGCATCGCCGGCCCGGCCAACACCATGGAACGGGTGCCTGACCACGACGCCGGCCAGCAGGGCCGCACGCCTACGCCGGCACTCGCGCGTCGTATTTTTCTATACGATGCGACCTAGTCCACAACGATTACGGGCATCGGGAACACCGCGACCGGGCGCCTAGGGCGCAGCCCGGACACGCAGCACCGCACCATCCACCGCCACGACTTCCACCGACGATCCGGCGGGCAGGTCCGGCCCTTCGGCCAGCCACTGGGAATCGCCGACGCGTGCCTTTCCGCGACCGTTCTGGATGGCCGTCTCCAGCACCAGGCGCCGGCCGATCAGCTGCTCGCCGCGACGATTGAGCGAACTGGGCGCTTCGGCCCCATCGCGCCCGCGGCCGCGCAGGAATCGCCAGTATGTCAGGCACGTCGCGAGCGAAAGCGCAAAGAACAGCAGTGCCTGCGGCAGGGCCCCCATGTCCGGAACGACCCAGACGATGAACCCCATCAGCACGGCCGCGAGGCCGACCCAGAGCAGGAAAAATCCCGGCAGCGCCAGCTCCGTCGCGATCAGGACCAGGCCCACCACCCACCATATGTAATGTATCGACATGACGAAGACTCTTACGCCGGCTTCTTCGGTGCCGGCGGCGGGGTGACACCTGCGGTCTTGACCAGCTCGGCGATGCCGGCCAGCGAGCCCAGCACGCCGGAAGTCTCGACCGGCATCATCAGCACTTTCTGGTTGGGCGAGGTGGAGAGCATCTTCAAGGCCTCGACATACTTGATCGCCACGAAGTAGTTCAGGGCGTTCACATCACCCTTGGCGATCGCCTCGGACACCATCGACGTTGCCTTTGCTTCCGCCTCGGCCAGGCGCTCGCGCGCTTCGGCTTCGCGGAAGGCGGCTTCGCGCTTGCCTTCGGCTTCGAGGATGGCGGCCTGTTTCTCGCCATCCGCGCGCAGGATTTCCGACTGGCGCGCCCCCTCGGCTTCCAGCACCGCGGCGCGCTTGTCGCGCTCGGCCTTCATCTGGCGGGCCATCGATTCCACCAGGTCGCGCGGGGGCTGGATGTCCTTGAGCTCAATGCGATTGACCTTGATGCCCCAGGGATGGGTGGCCTCGTCGACCACGCGCAGCAGCTTGGCATTGATCTCGTCGCGCTTGGACAAGGATTCGTCCAGGTCCATCGAGCCGATTGCGGTGCGGATATTGGTCATCACCAGGGCGATCGAGGCCTGTTCCAGGTTAGCTACCTCATAGGCGGCCTTGGCGGCATCAAGCACCTGGAAGAACACCACGCCGTCCACCCGCACCACGGCGTTGTCCTTGGTGATGACATCCTGCGAGGGAATGTCGAGCACCTGCTCCATCATGTTCATCTTGCGGCCGATGCTCTGGATGCCGGGAATCAAGATGTGGAAGCCGGGCGATAGGGTACGTGTATACTTGCCGAACTGCTGGACTGTCCATTCATACCCCTGGGGTACCGTCCGCACCGTCTTGAACAGCGTGAAGACGGCCAGACCAATGACCAGCAGAGCGACGAACCCGCTACCCATGACAGCACTCCCCTTCGCGTTACGTCTTGCTACCGAGTATAGCAGGGCGATGTGACGCCTCGGCCCGAACGGGCCGTCAGGCCGTGACCCCTGTGTCATCCGGCGACGGTTCCGCGGCCCCGCAGGACCGTCTCCACCCACAACGTCCGGTGTTACTATCGTTGGCGCTTGCCCGGCCAAGGTGTCGCGGTGGCCGCGCAGTGGACGTTCCAAACCATTGGGGAGAACGAGTCCTATGAAGCGTACCTTGTCTGTCGCGATCGGCGTGGTGCTGTTGGGAAGCTGCGGAACGGCGTTTGCCATTACCGACTCCGAAACCAACGCCAGTATTCCGTTCAGTTTTTCCAGTCCCGGCGCGCGCAGCCTCGGCATGGCCGGTGCCTTCCTGGGCCTGGCCGACGACGCCACGGCCGCTTACGCCAATCCCGCGGGCCTGACGCAGCTGGCGCAGACCGAGATCTCCATCGAGGGCCGCCACACCAGCTACAGCACGCCTTATATCGACGGCGGAACGGCGGGCGTCAGCCCGTTCAGCACCGCCGGGCTCAATATCAGCTACGCCGACAGCTCGGAAAACAACCTTTCTTACCTGTCGATCGTGGTGCCTCGCGATCGCTGGGCATTCGCGTTCTACCGCCACGAACTGGCCCGTTTCGAAACCGAGTTCACGACCCTGGCGGGTGCCGGATTTGGCAACTTCCAGCTGTTCCCCTTCACCTCCCAGGCCGAGCTCAAGATCCTCAATTACGGCGCCACCGCGGCCTTCAAGGCCACGGACAACGTATCGCTGGGCCTCGGCGTATCGCTCTACGACTTCAATTTCCTCACCGCCACCGGGCGCGTATCGCTGGCCAATCCGGCCAATCCCGTCGCCGCATCGGCGCAGGCGCAGCTGGGCGACGAGCGCGGCTGGGGCTGGAACCTGGGCGCGCGCTTCCGTCTCACCGACACCTGGAGCCTGGGCCTGACGTACCGCCGCGCGCCAAGCTTCGACTACAGGGCCGCCAACCTGGTCTTCATCGACGTACAGGGCAACCCGCTGCCGGCACCGGCCGTATTCGCCGCGCCGACCGGCGTCGAATTCGACATCCCCGATATCTGGGGCATCGGCCTCTCCTGGCGGCCGACGGATGCGCTTGTCGTGAATTTCGACATCGACCGCGTGGAATATGCGCAGCTCACCGACCGCATCGACTCGCTGTTTGGCATTGCCGACGCGGCCTCGCGCCTGCGCCTGGAAAACGGTACGGAAGTGCACCTGGGTGCGGAATACACATTTGCCAACATGACCCGCCCCTTCAGCTTGCGCGGCGGTCTCTGGCACGATCCACGCCATTCGGTCGAGTTCGACGGCACGCCGGCCAACGACAATGAGCGCGCGCTGGCCGTGCTGTTCGCGGGCGGACGCGGCTCGGATACGCACTACTCGATCGGCGGTGGCTGGGCGTTCACCAAGTTCCAGCTCGACTTCGCCGCGGACTTCTCCGAAGGCGTCGATACGTATTCTGTGTCGGGCGTGTATCGCTTCTGACAACCACGCGCTCCGTCCGGCGGCGCCCCGCGTCGCCGGACAGAGCGGACCGCGATGCCGCCGGCATCGCGCCCCCTTTCCTACTGGCCGCACTCCCGGCCGCGAAGCGTGGTGATGCGCTGGACGGTCACATTGCCCGAGGCGTAGCCGCTGGTGGTGGGCTGGTACGCCACGTTCATCAGATTGCTGCCGAAGAAGCTGAAGGACGCGGTGCCCCACTTGGAAGCCGTGACGCTGCCGGCGACGAAATCCGGCGGGAATTGCGCGCCTGGACCCGATCCCTGGTACAGATCCATCGCTACTGCGTTATTGGCCATCGCGCCCACGCCGACCAGCCAGAGCGGATCACCATTGGGCTTGTAGGTGTACCAATACACGGTCAGGTAACGCTTGCCGTCATCGAAGTCGTTCACCTCGATATCGAATCCGTAGCCCGGCCGAGCCGCCTCGTACCACACGCCGCTGTAGCAGGCGCGCAATCCGCCGCTGACGTCCGACTGGATCAATGCCGGCGTGGTCAGGCGCTGCAGGACCATCGAACCGGCCGAATAGCCGAAGACCGTCGGCGTCCACTCCGCCGACGCGGAGGTCGAACCCGTGAAGGTGAGCTTGATGCGCCCCCAGCTGTTGCTGGTTGCACCGCCTGCGCCCACCGGAAATGCGGTCGAGCGCGACTGGTAGACCTGCACGTCGATCACGTTCCCCTGTGGCCGCGCAATGCCCTGCAGGAACAGGGGCTGGCCGCTGACGTACAGGTACCAGGTGACATAAAACTCCCCGCTGGGCAGCGCCTCGAGCAGGAATCCGTGACCGCTCTGGCCGGCGTTGTACCAGTTGCCGCTGAAGGACTGGTCGATCATCAGCGACGGGACGCCGCTGCGCTGCGGATCCTGCTGCAGGTAGATGTCGTTGTTCGGATTGGGGTCATTGTTGTCGAGGTTGTTGGCCTGCGACGCGAACGCGCTGGTGGTGCCCTCGCAATCAATCGCCGGCTCGCTCGATGCCGCATTCGGTTCTGCGCTGCCACCGCCGGCTACCGCTCGGCGCGCCACGCCGGTATCGGCGTCGACGGCGAACACGTCTTTCATGCCCGCCAGGTCACCCGAAATCAGGTCAGTCGCCGTGGAAGCGAAGGCGATCGTCCGTCCGCTGCACGAGATGGCGGGATCATCCGCATTGCCGTCGGGCACGCCGCCGGCATTGTCGCGGACACCGAACAGCCCGACAGCCAGCTCCTGCGGTGCGACCTGCGCCGCCGCGCCACCGGGTGCGCGTCGCGCCGACGAGGCCGGACGCTCGTTATAGACATATACCTGGCGCAATCCGCCATTGAAGCCCAGGGCGAGATTGGTGGCGCGACTGGCGAAGGCGATGCGCTGGCCGTCCCAGGAGATCGTGCCCCGGCCCACCTCGCCGTTGGCCGGCGTGCCCACGCTGTTCTGGCTCATTCGCAGCAGCGCGCCTGTTCCGAGGTCCTTGCGCACCACCTGCCAGTCCGCCGTTCCGCCCAGATTCGCCGCCTGCGTGCGGAACAGCACGAAGCGGCCGTTACCGGAAATCATCGGATCGATGCTGGCCCCCTGCCCCTGCACGCCCGCCGCGTCAGTACTGACGAGGGTGACCTGCCCCGTCTCCAGGTTTTTCACGAAGACGTCTTTGGCGTTGTTGGTATCCCCTGCCACCCAGTTGGTCGCCGACGAGGCGAAGGCCATGAGTTTTCCGTCGGCGGACAGGCTCGGGGATTCCGCCGCCCCATCCAGATTCTGTCCGGAGGAATTGGTCGAGGTACAGGTCGACTGGAACAGACCGTTCGGCGGCGCCGAACAGATCTGACCTTCGTTTTCGCCGGCCGTGGGCTCGGCACCCTGCGCCGCCATGCGCCGCTTTACCGAGGTCGTGCCGGGCGGGCGATAGATGAATGCCAGCGCCTGGCCGTTGCCGGAGATCGCCGGCGTGATGCTGTTGCCCTGCAACGGTGCGCCGCCCGGATTGAGGCTAACCACCCGCGTCAGGCCCGAGCGGTGGTCCTTGAGCAGGATGTCCGCGCCGCCGGTGTTTGAGTCGTTGTCGCCGATGCCCTTCTGCAGGGTCGAATACACCATGAGCTTGCCGTTCGCCGTGAGCTGCGGCGTGCCGGAATTGGCTGTTGTTGCCGTGCCGCTGCGCGTCACCGTCTGCGGACGCGACCGGTGCGTACTGCTGATCACCTCGCGCGTGGTCAGGGTGAATGGCTGGCTGACGAGATTGAAGTTCGCCGTCGCGCCGACCTGGATGGTTTCGTTCGCCGGTATCGCGCCGGCGCGTACGCTGAACGTGCAACTGGCGGCGCTGCCGGTGGCAATGTCCGGGCCGGACCACACCAGCGTGCCCTGGGATACCGACGCGTTGCAGGTATTGGCGGTGACCGTCAGGGTGTTCGGGATCGGCACCGAAACGCGCAGGCTGGTCATGCGGTTGGTGCCGAGGTTGCGCACGCCGATCAGGTAGCCGTAGGTGTCGCCGACCCGCACCGGCCCGGGCGTGCTCGCCGACAGAGACAGGCTGATGCCGTCGATCTTGGGCGTGTCCACCACATTGATGAGCGAGGTTGTCTGGATTTCCGGATGCCCCGGGATGCCGCACTTTACATTAAAGCGATATGTTCCTTTCTGCACCAAGGTGTACCGCCCTGTGTGCAGCTCGCTGCAAGTACTGAAATTGCCGGTGGCGCAGCTGCCGGTGGTATTCCAGTCGTCGAAGTGGACATTGTTCGGAAACGACGAGCCGGCCGGCGAACAATACGCCGCATAGGCGGACCAGGTCAGTGTCACCAAGGTGCCGGGAGCGACGTCGCGCGGCGCGTCGTTTTCCAGCGTGTTGGTGAAATTGGGCGGCGTGGTGGAACCAGCCCGTGCACCGCCGGGAATCAGCAACACCGACGACAGGAAGGCAGTGAGAAGGAAACTACGCATGGCGCCCCTCCGGCAACAACCGTGATCGTGCGCGAGCCAAGCTATCGCAACGGCGATTGCCGGACATTGTACGCGTGCGCGTGCCGGGCGTGACCCAATTCACGCTCTGCCGTTGCCGCCTCAGCGGGTGGCGGCGAACAGCAGGCGGAACCGTGGCGAAAACACCGTGGCGTCAGGAACCAGGCGGGCGTCGATGGCGAGCGCGGCGCGAATGTCGTTGCGCACCGCGTCAGTGGCGTCTTTGCCTTCCAGCTGGGCCTGCATATGGCGCGCGGCGGCACGCAGCAGGAAGCCATGCGCCTTCGCCTTCGGATCGCTCCACGTGTCGGGCGCCAGTTGCGCCACCTCGGCGTAGCGGCCCGCCAGAAAGGCGCGCATGGCGCCGAGCAAGGCATCGGGCACCCGCTGCGCGACGGTCGGGGTCGTCGGCGCCGGCTTGGGCGGCTCGGGCTTGGGAGGATCCGGCCGGGGTTCTGGCCGGACTGGTTCGGGCTTGGGCTTTTCCGGCTCGGGCCGGGACGGCTCGACCGGTTCAGGCTGGGCCGGTTCGGGTTTGGGCTCGGGGCGTACCGGTTGTACCGGCTCCGGCGTCACCGGCTTGTCCGGTGCCGGCTTGTCGGTGCCCGCCAGACGCGTTTCGCAGATGGACAGGTCACGATCCTGGGCTGCCTTGAGTGCGGCCACTTTTCCGATCACGCCCTGGTTTGCGGCCGATCGCCACTGCGCGACGGCCGTCTTGCAGTCGCCCAGCTTGAACGCTGCCAATCCCAGGAAGTACTGCGGTACGTAGGGTTCCCAGCGCTGGCCGTACAGGCGGATGCGTGGCGCGGGTTCGGCATTGTCGGCCAGGGCCTCCTGCATGCGGTTGCGCACCTCCGCCCAATCGCCATCCTTGACGGCCTCGAGCCCCCGGCTATAGCTGTCCTTGTAGTCGGCGCCAGCCACGGTCGCGTACAGCCCGACCATCAGCCCAAGGAGTAGTCGGTCACCAGCCCGCACGCGTGAAGTAATCCTCTGCCGAAATGGTGGGGAAGGCCGCGTTGGCGGTGGCGCGTCGCTGCGCCTCGACCTTGGCGATGACGGTCACGGGTTTGGCCGACTGCGGATGGCGGAAGGTGATGACATAGTTTCCCGCCGGCAGCTTGAGCATGAAGGGGGTACTCGGATCCTCGGGCAGGGTGACCGGCTTGCGCTCCACATCCAGCACTGATTCCACTTTTGCCCACGGCTGCGCGTTGAGCACAAGTTCACCCTGCAGCGATGCCAGTCGTGCCTGCTCGGCGTCGGCAACGCCCTGGCGCAGCGCCGCGGCTTCCTGGATCAGCGCCTGGTAGGCCGGTTCGGAAGCCAGGAGTTTGTCGTTGTTCTTCGCCACCGCCGCGAATTCGTCGAACGCGGAGAGCGTCCTGGCAGATCGCAGCGTTGCCGCCAGGACCTGCGCGACCTGCGCGCGCAGTTCCAGCGCGGCCCGGTCCGCCGGGTTGGCCGCCAGCAACGCGCTGAGATTGCGCGCCGCCTGCGTCAGCGCTTCGCCGGTCACCGGCGTCGCGCGGATCGCGGCGGCGATCCGTTCACGCGCCGCGGCCACTTCCGCTTCCGCGCGTTCGGCCATGGCCTGCTTTTCGACTTTGGCAACCAGCGCTTTCAGTGCCACATCGTCGGGGAACGCCAGGTGCGCCTCCCGTGCCATTGCCATTGCCGCCGTGGTATCCCGCGCCGCCGCCTTAGCGTCGATGGATTCGGCCAGCCGGCGCGGCAATTCCACCAGCAGCTGATGAGCCTCGGCATTGCCGGGGTCCAGCGTCAACACCTTGTCGAGGAACTGCCGGGCGTTGTTGTCGGCAGGGGCGATATAGCGCTGCTCGACCAGGGCTTGCTTGGCCGATGAGAGGGCCTTGCCGATATCGGCCAGCCGCTGTCCGAGCCGCTGTTCGATTTCCTGCTTCAGCGCCGCGGCGTCAGTGCGGCCCGGTTCCACTCGCAGCGCCAGGTCGGCGCGTTCGAGCGCGCGCTGCGGCGCGCCGGCGGCCACCTTGCGCCCGTCGGCGACCAGCGCCGCGGCGAGCTTCTTCGCAAACGCCAGGACACGCGCATCGGTGGCAGCGACCTCGCGCGCAAGACCCAGCGTTTCATAGGCGTTGGCTCCCGCCGGCTCGGCCAGATGCTCACCGGCCAGCTGGGTTTCGGCACGATCGAGCAGCCCGACCAGCTGGCGTTCCCGTTCGGCGGCTTTCTCCTGGTTTTCCACTTCAGCGGCCAGACGCGTGAACGCGATGTCCTCGCCCAGGTGCTCCCGAAGCGCATCCAGGAGCTGCTTTGCCCGTGCCACTTCCTTGTTTGCCAAGGCCTGCCGCGCCGGCACGAGCTGGGCGCTGATGAAATCCTCCAGACGCTTGGCGGCCACCGCATCGCCGGGAATCAGGTCACGCGCACGCAACAGCAGCGCGTAGGCGCCATCCGGGCCAAACAACCGGCCCGCCTTTTCCGCAGCGGCCACGCCGGCGAAGAGCTGGGCCTGCTGTTTGCGCTTCTCGCCCTCGGCGATTGCCGCGTCCACCTTCGCCTTGAACGCGACGGATTCTTCGTCGTCCTTGCGCACCAGCAGGGCCTGGTCGATCCGCTCCTGCGCTGCGGCCAGCTCGCCCTTTGCAAACGCCGCCAGCGCGTCGGTGCGCATGCCCACGACCATGGTCTCCTGGAGCTTCTGCGCCATCTCGTTCTGTGGATCCTTCTGCAGCACCTTCTGCATGATCTCGTAGGCGTTGTCTCCGGGCGGCGTCACGTACTTGCGCTCGGCGGCCAGGCGCTCGGCGTCTTTCATCCACAGGCGCACCAGCTCCTGCTCGTCCGCGCTGAGCCGGCTGCCACCGGATTGCCACTGCCAGAGGCCCACGCCGATCGCAATGGCCACTGCCATGGCAATCACCGCAACCCACGGCCAGCGCGGCGGTGCCGCCGGTGGCGCAGGCGCGGCCCTGGGTTGCCGCGACGGTGGCGGCGCGGTCGGCCTGGACGGCGCCGACACGCGCTGCGATGCCTGCCCGGGCCGCGGCAGCGGACTGGGTGCCTCGCGCGAGGTGGAGGATGGCCGCGGCAGCTGCCCGCTGCCGGGGATGGCGCCGAGGCTGCGCCAGGATCCGCCCGAGGGGTCGCTGTGCGAGAACCCCAGCTGGCGCAGTTGTTCAGATGAGGTGAGGTTGGGGTCCAGCTGCAGTTTCATCAGCAGCGTATCGCTATTGATGACCTGCTGCTTGAGCGCGGCCACGAAGTCGTGCATGGAAGCGAACCGGTCGTCGCGGTTCTTGGCCAGCATGCGGTCGAGGATCGGCTGGAAATGCGCAAACTCCGGGGCCAGGGGCGGCGGCGCCTGGGTCAGGTGCGCCATCATCACCGCGATCGGCGTGTCTCCGGTGAAGGGCGTCCGGCCGGAAAGGAGTTCGAAGAACATCACGCCCAGGCTGTACAGGTCGGAACGTCCGTCAATGTCGCCACCGCTGATCTGCTCGGGGCTCATGTAGTTGGGCGTGCCGACCAGCATGCCGGTCTGGGTCAGGCGCGTGGCGGACTGGTCCTGCTGGCGGGCGATACCGAAATCGGTGAGCACCGGCGTCGCCGCGTCGCGAAACATGATGTTCGCGGGCTTGAGATCACGATGGACGATGCCCTGGTTATGGGCGAAGTCCAGCGCGCCGGCGATCTGCACGACCACGCTGATCGCATCAGACAGCGACAGGCCGCTCTGCATCTTCTCCGAGAGCGTGCCGCCCTCGAGAAACTCCATCGCGATGTAGGAAACGTCCTCGTTGGAGACGATGTCGTAGACCGCAACGATGTTCCGATGCGGCAATTTCGCCATCGTACGGCCTTCCAGGAGGAAGCGTTTTTCGAATTGCCGCACGTCGGTGGAAGAGGCTTCGTGGGCGCGGCGCATCACCTTGATGGCGATCTTGCGCTGCAACGACACCTGCATGGCGAGCCAGACCGTGGACATGCCGCCCGCGCCGAGCTGGCGCAGGAATTCATATCCAGGAATCTTCACCGGCGTCTGTGGCATGGTGAACCGCTTCCTCCGACGAGCCCGATCATAGCAAGGGAACGTCCGAACACACCGCGGGGGGCTGCGGCCCGGCAGTTCCGGACAGTCGGCCCACGTCCGGCGTGGCTGGGCGCATCCTGCACGGGCCGGCGCTGCCCTGCCGTCGGCGACGTCACGCTCCTGGCGTGGCCGGTGTCACGGTCGCGTCGGCACCGAGGGGGCGCGGCAACACCAGAGTGACCTTGAGCCCGCCATGGTCGCGATTGGCCAGGATGATCCGACCGCCATGCGCCTCGGCGATCTCGCGCGCCAGCGCCAATCCAAGGCCGGTCCCGCTGCGCTTGGTCGAGTAGAACGGCAACAGGGCGCTGGCCAGGACCGCCTCGCTCATGCCGGTACCGCGGTCCCGCACGTCGATGCGGGTCTCGGTTTCCGACTGGGACACATCCAGTCGGATGTCCTCGACCGCACTGCCGGATTCGTGCGCATTCTTGATCAGGTTGATCAGCACCTGCTCGACCTGGGCGCGATCAAACCAGGCCGCGATCGCTGGCGGGTCGCCGATCGCCACGCCGGGAAACTGGCTGGCGATGGCTTCCAGCAGCGGCGCCCAGGGCACGCGCGCGGCGCGTGGCTGCGGCAGCTTGGCGAACTCGGCATAGCCGCGGATGAAAAGGTGAAGGTGACGGGTGCGATCCTCGATCGTGTCGAAGACCGGCGCCAGGCGCGCCAGATCGCCCTTCTGCGCCAGCAGACGGCCGGAATGGGCCAGTGACGACATCGGCGCCAATGAATTATTCAATTCGTGGCTTATTACACGAATTACTTTTTTCCACGTCGCCACTTCCTGCCGACTGATCTCGCGCGTCATGCGCTTGATCAGGTACATGCAGTGCTGGCGCCCCTGCAAGTTGAAGCTGCGCTGGGAAAAATGGAAGGTTTCTTCCTCGCCATCGATCGGCACGGTAAACAGGGTGTCGCCGCCGTCCCTGACGGCCTGCCCGAACGCCGCCGGGCATTCGGATACGACCTTGGCAAAATCCAGCCCCTGCAGGCGGCGCCCGCTGTTGAGCAGCTGCCGCGCCGCGACATTGGCGTAGACGACATGGCCATGCGGCTCGGTCAGCACGATCGCCGTCGGCGTGTTCTGAACGACGGTATCGAGCAGCAGTTCGCGCTGGAACAGCCCCTGCCGCTCCTCGCGCAGTACGCGACCGAGGTCGTTGTGCGCCCGGACGAGATCACCCAGTTCGTCGCGCCGTTCCGCCGCAATCGAGAAGTTGAAATCGCCGTCCTTGAAGCTGGTGACACTACCGGCGAGCGTGCGGAACAAGCTGGCGACCGTACTGGTGAGGCCGCGCGCGTACAGCGGCGCGAGCAATGTGCCAACCACGAGCGTCACCGCGAAACTCAGCCATGGCCGGCCGATCAGGCTGTCGATCACCAGCGCCAGGGCTGCCGCGACACCAATGGCGACGAACAGTGCGAGGGTGAGCTTGCCTTCCAGGGAGAAGAAGCGCATTGCGTTCGAGGTACCGCCGGAGAGTCGGAAGCCTGAGTCTGTCACGAACGCCGGCGCAAACGCGAAACCGGGCCCGGCAGGAACTGTCCGGCGCGTTGCGGGCGGTGCATTCCATTGACGACAATGGCCTGCCAACCTGCTACGACTGCACTATGCGCATTCCTCGAATCTACGTGCCGCAGCCATTGTCGGACGGCGACATCGTCCACCTGCCGGAGCAGGCGGGCGAACACTTGGCACGTGTGCTTCGGCTCGAGGCCGGCCATCCGCTGGTCCTGTTCAACGGCGATGGTGGCGAGTTCACGGCGCGCCTGGCGTCGCTGGCCAAGCGGTCGGTCACCGCGCAGGTGCTGGAAGCACGCGCCGCCGACCGCGAGTCCCCGCTGCAGTTGACCCTGGCCCAGGGCGTCGCGCGCGGCGAAAAGATGGACTGGATCCTGCAGAAGGCCACTGAGCTCGGCGTCAGCCGGATCATTCCCGTCGTCACGGAGCGAACCGAGGTCCGCCTGGACGAGGAGCGCGCCGAGCGGCGTCTGTCACACTGGCACCAGGTCATTGCCTCGGCCTGCGAGCAATGCGGCCGCAACCGCCTGCCCCAGGTGACGCCGCCGATCAAGCTCGCTGCCTGGGCCGGACAGCTCGGCGCCGACCCCGCCGCACGCTACGCGCTGCTGCCGGAAGGCGACCAGTCCCTCGCATCAATCACCTCCCTCCCCCACGGCGCGATCCTCACCGTTGGCCCAGAAGGCGGCTTCTCCGACCAGGACGAAGCTATCCTGCGCAATGCTGGATTCAAGGGTCTGCGACTGGGCCCACGCATCCTGCGCACGGAGACGGCAGGTATTGCGGCCCTTGCGGCGCTGCAGGCGATTGCAGGCGATCTTGGTGGGTGATATCGCTATCTATCGAGTAGATAGATGAGCGCGAATTGCGCATCGCCCGGGCCACGCCGCGCATCTCCGGCATCGACGCGCGTTCACCCCGGGTGAACCCTGCGGGTTAACCCGGGCTACAGGGAGCGTAGCGATCAGCTTCTTTGGAGCCCCCTTGAGTCAAGGGGGCGGTCAAACGCTGGCGAAGCCTGTGTTTGGCGGGGTTGTGGGGGTATGTCGTAACGCTTTGGCATTTTGACGCTTCAGATACACCAATGCGCCTGTGCGCCTGGCGATGTTGGGCATCGACGGCGACCGCCAAAGCACGCCGTCAGGCCGCCAGCGCCTGCGCCATCATCGCCTCGATCTGGTTGAGGTCAGGAATGACCGCCTGGTCATCGCGCACCAGCACCTGCGCCCTCACCCCCGTCGGGTGGTGATGCTCATCGCCCGTTGGAATGAGAAGCTCCGGGCTGACCGTGGTCAGGCGCGGGAAGCCCTGTGTCAGCATGGCGATGAAGGGCATCTTCGCGTGACCGCCCAGGGCCTTGAGCACCGCAACGCGGGCGCCGGTGGAGCCCTCTTCATGGGTCATGCCGGAAAGGATGGCGAACGAGAACAGCGGCAGGCGCCAGCCACGCCAGGACAGGCGTCCCAGCAGCCATTCCGGGGCATTCGGAATCTTCTCGAGGTTGGCAAAGGTGATGACCTCGGCGACCGTGGCGTTGGGCAGCAGCACGCGCCCGTTGGTGATCGGGATCAGTACGCCTCGAATTTCGCGGGGAGTTTCCATGAATGCTCCGTCAGGCCTTGGAGACTTCGGCAATGGTTTGCTTGGTCAACTCGGCCGGCGCACCGACAAAGCTGACGACGCCGGCCTCTTTGGCGCCATCGACCATCGAACTGATGACACAGGTATCCGGATCCTGCACCCAGACCTTGCCGCCTTTCGAGGCGAGGTAGCGGCTGCCGTCAATGGCGTCATGCGCCATTCCGGAGAAGACAATCGCGGTCGCCGCGTTGCCGAAGCGGTCGGCGACATCGCGCAGGACGAGGTCGATCGACGGGCTGTACGGTGACGCTTCGGGCAGGTGCGCCAGCTGGACGACGCCCTCGGCATCCACCAGCAACCGGTGTGTGGTCGGCACCACGACGACCTCGCCGTGACCGACGCGCTCGCCGTGGCTCGGACTACGGACCGTCAGCGGCGTCGCCTTGGCCAGTTGCGCAGCCATCAGCTCCAGGAACTCCGCGCCCATGTGCTGGGCCAGGATGAACAGCGCCGGGAACCGGGCCGGGAAGCCGGAAAGGTATTCGCGAACCGCCTCCGGGCCACCGATGGACGCGCCCAGTACGATGACGCGCTTGACGCCGGCGCCCTTGGGACGCAAGGGCGTCGCGGGAGCGTCAAGGCGGTGTTCGGCCACCGCTTCTTCACGCTGCTGCGGGGCAACCGCTTCTTCGATCGGCACCAGGTCGAGGTTCAGCGACGAACTGAAATCAAACTTGGACTCGTCGCCACCTTCCGGGGCGAGGTATTCCTCGGCCGCGACCTTCTCGATGCCGAAATCCTTGCTCGCCGGGGCGGGTGCCGCTGCCGGTGAGTCGGATTCCTCGTGGAGTTCTTCCAACGACCAGTTTCCGCCCGCCAGGAAATCCTCGGCGGATACTTTTTCGACCGTAAATTTCTCGTCTGTCTTCGCAGCCGGTGCCGGCGCCGCCTCAGCCGCGGTTTCGTCCACCTCGGCGAGGGGTTCCAGCGACCAGTTCATGGAGGGCTTGGCCTTGGATTCCGCGGGCTTGGATTCCGCGGGCTTGGGCGCCTGCGGCGCCACCGCAGCGGGCTTTTCCTCGACCGGCGGAAAATCGCTGCCGAATCCGGTGAAATCCGGGAAGTCATCGGACGACGGCAGGTCACGCGACCCGGGAAGGCCGCTGGAAAGCTCCGCCACCTCGTCGGACGCCCGGGACGGCGCCGCGGTCTGGCCGAACATCGCATCGAAATCGATGTCGCCCAGATCCGCCGTGGCGGCCTGCGCCGCCGGCTTTGCGGGCTCCGGTGCCGGAGTGGCGGGCGTTCCGAAAAGCGCGTCCAGGTCAGCTGCAAAATTGAACTCGTCGGCCGGTGGCGCCGCTGCGGGTCGCGCCGGCGGCGCGGCGGGCACGTCGAGGCCGCCGAAGGCGTCAGTTCCGAAATCCGTGTCCAGGCCGAAGTCCGGCGTGGCTGCCGGCGCCGTCGGTTTGCGCGCGGGTTCGGCCGGCGTGGCGCCAAGATCAAAATCGAAGTTTTCCTCAAATGCCAGACCGGGCGCCGCGGTGCCCGTGCCCCTGCTGGAGGTGTCGAGGTTGAACTCAAAGTCTTCGGCGGGCGGAAGGTTTTCCATCGACGAGACGGGGACCGTTTCCGCCGGCGTTACCGCGTCGCCGAAATCAATGTCGAAGGCCATGGACGATGCGTCGGACGCGGTCGTATCCGTGCGCGAATTGACGGCGGACGTCGGGATATCGCCGAGAAGGGAATCCAGGTCGAAGCCGAAATCCGACGCGGGTGCCGTCGTGCTGTCGCGCAGCGCATCCGCCGTGGAGTGTGACGCGGCCGGTTTCGCGGGCGTCGCCGCCGGCTGGTCGCCAAACAGCGCGCCGAGCGCGTCCTGCATGGCACTGTCGTGGGGGAACATCGCCAGCGAGGCCACGTCGGTCTGGAAGACGTTGGTCGGCGCAGCCTTGGCCGGTGCATCCGGAATGTTCTTCGCGATCTTCTGCGCGGGCGACGGCGGCGCCTCCGCACCGGCGGGACGCGGCGGATCTGCCACTTCGGGGCGACCCATGATTTTCGCGGCAAGGTGGCGCGACCAGCGCGCCTGCTCCCAGCCGGACAGGCCCGAGGAGACCTGCGCATCGTTGAAGACAACGTTGTAGCGGTCGTCGTCGAGCAGGTCGTACACCTCGTCCAGGTGCGCTTCGATTTCCGGATCGAGGTTGACGATCACCACGTGCGCGCCGGAACCCTCCAGCGCGTCGCGGTCCATCTCGGCGGTCAGCGCCTCGTAGACGACGCTGGCGCCCAGCTCGTTGAGCGCTTCTTTCAGATGCCCTTCAAGCTGGCTGGTCTGGTAGAGCAGCGCAACGCTTACGGGTTCATCGATGACGTCATGGGTGGGCACGGCTCAACCTCAAGGTTTCTTGCACATTACGCAGCAGGTCGACTTCCTGGTACGGCTTGCCAAGGTACCGCTCGACGCCGATTTCCATGGCGCGCTGGCGGTGTTTCTCGCCGGTACGCGACGTGATCATGATGATCGGCACCAGCTTCAGGCGCGGATCGTTCTTCATGTACGTCGCCAGCTCGTAACCGTCCATGCGCGGCATCTCGATATCGAGCAGCATCAGGTCCGGAACCTTGTCCTGCAGCTTTTCTACCGCGTCCAGGCCGTCCTTTGCCGTGATGACGTCCATATCGTTGCGTTCGAGCACGCGCGTGGTGACCTTGCGCATCGTGATCGAATCGTCGACGACCATCACCAGCGGCTGGCGGCGTTCCTCGACCGGCGGCGCCACCGGTACCGGCACCAGGGTCTCGATGTCCACGCCCGCTTCCACGCTCGCCGCACGCAGCGCGACGAAACGGCGGACCAGGGGTGCCAGATCGAGAATCATCACCACCGAGCCATCGCCCATGATGGTGGCGCCGAAGATACCCGGCACCGAACTGATCTGCGGTCCGACCGACTTCACCACGACTTCGCGCGAACCCACCACGCCATCGATACGCACCGCGGCACGCTGGTCGCCGGTGCGCGTCATCAGGAGCGGCACCTGCGTGTCGTCGGTGTTGCGCGGCATCGGCACATTGAGCAGCTGTGCCAGTTCGTAGATGTGGAATTCTTCGCCGGCGTAGGTGTAGATCGGGTTGATCGTCGCCATGCGACGGTCGAGGTCTTCGCGGCCGATACGCACCACGCCCTGCACCGACGACATCGGAATGGCGTAGGTGGCCTCGCCCAGCCGCACCAGAATGGCCTGCGTCACCGCGAGGGTGAAGGGCAACCGGATGGTGAAGACCGAACCCTTGCCACGCTCGGAATCGATGGTCAGCGTACCGCCGAGCTGCTTGATCTCGTTGTGCACCACGTCCATGCCGACACCACGGCCCGCGAGCTGGGTAACCTGCTCGGCAGTGGAGAAGCCGGTTTCCAGGATGAAGGCGTAAAGATCGCGGTCGGACAGCTGGGCGTCGGCGTTGAGCAGGCCGCGCTCGATCGCCTTCTTGCGGATGGCATTGCGATCCATGCCACGGCCGTCGTCGAGCACGCGCAGCACCACTTCCGTCGCTTCGCGGCTCACCTGGATCGTGACCGTGCCTTCCGGATTCTTGTTGTTGCGCTGGCGCTCTTCCGGCCCCTCGATGCCGTGGGCAAGCGCGTTGCGCAGCATGTGCTCGAAGGGCGCCTTCATGCGCTCGAGCAGGTTGCGGTCCATTTCGCCCTGCGCACCTTCCACCTTCAGCTGGGCGCGCTTGCCGATTTCCTGAGCCGCCTGTCGCACGGTGCGACGCAGCGACGGCACCAGCGAATCGAATGGCACCATTCGCGTGCGCATCAGACCTTCCTGCAGGTCCGAACTCACACGCGACTGCTGTAGCAACAGCGTTTCCGACTGGCGGGTCAGGTCGTCCAGGAGGTTCTGAATCGACACCAAGTCCGATACCGATTCACCCAGTGCACGCGAGAGCTGCTGCAGCTGCGAGAAGCGGTCCAGTTCGAGCGGATCAAATACAGTCTGGCCCGGTTCGTGGTGCTCGCGCTGGTAGCGCGCGATGATCTGCGCTTCGGTTTCCATTTCCAGCTTGCGCAGCTGTTCACGCAGACGGGCGACGGTCTGTTCGAATTCGACCAGGTTGAAGCGGAAGGTGGTGACCTGCTGCTCCAGACGCGAGCGGTAGATCGACACCTCGCCGGCGTAGTTGACGAGCGAGTCGAGGAGGTCAGACCGGACGCGGATCATTTCCTGCGGCGCGCGCGGTTCGTCGTCCTCGAACACCGGGCCACGCGGCGCCGGCTTCTGCGGCTTGGCGGCCGGCACTTCTGCGGCGGCCGGTTCGTCGGCTACCGGCGCTTCGGGTTCCGCGGCAACGGCCTGATCCACCGGCGCAGCCGCAGCCAGTTCCGCCGCGAGGTCACCGGAGACGAGCGCCTCGAAGCGGGCGATCGCGTGTTCGGGCATCGCGATGGCCTGTCGCTTGGCAATGCGCTGTACCAGGGCGTGCAGGCGGTCGTACCCCCGCTCGAAGGATTCCACCGTGCTGCGGTCCATCGAGCGACGGCCTTCGCTGATGGCCTCGAGCAACGATTCCATGGAGTGGGCGAGGTCGCCGATGGGCGCAAGGCCCGCCATGCGCGCGCCGCCCTTTAGCGTATGCAGGTCACGCTGCATGCCAGTGACGATCTCGCGATCGTGCGGCGCTTCGCGCAGCCGGGCGACCAGCGCGTCCGAGTGATCGAGGATATCCGTGCCTTCCTGCACGAAGATCTCAAGCAGGTCTTCGTCCATGTCAGGCAGGTCGAGCTTGCCGTCCGGCTGGGTGTCTTCGGCGATTGGCGGCAACACGACGTCGGCAGGATTTGCCACTGCCGTCATCTGCGTCGTCTCGGCGGCGGCCGCTGCTTCGGCTTCGGCCTGCAGACGCGCGGCTTCTGCCTGCGCCGCAGCCTCGGCTTCCGCCGCGATGCGCGCATCCTCGGCCGCTTGCGCCGCAGCTTGTGCAGCCAGCTCCTGTGCGTGGCGCTGCGCGGCGTCTTCCGCCTCGCGCCGCGCCGCCTCGGCTTCACGCGAAGCGCGTTCGGCCGCCTCGGCCAGGCCGCGTTCCGCTTCCTGCCGCGCCAGTGTCTCGGCTTCCGCGCGCGCCGCTTCGGCCTCTGCCGCAAGCCGTGCGGCCGCTTCCGCTTCGGCCTGCGCCTCGAACGCCAGGAGTGCGTCGAGCTCGACATCCGTCGGCGTCACGCCTTCCGACTCCGCAGTCGGCACGTCGCCAATCAGTGCAAGGGCGTCGTCAGAGAGCGCAAAGGCCGGTTCTTCCTGGGCCGGACTCGCCGGCGAATCCGAAAGCGCCAGGTCTTCGCCCAGCCCCGCGGCCAGCAAGGCTTCGAACTCCGCCTGCTCGCGCGACGAGAAGAGGTTTTCGTCATCCGAGGCCAGTGTCAGCGCGTCATCCGACGGCGCCGCTGCCGCATCACCGAACGCGCCCTCCTCGACCAGGCTGAGCCCGTCGGTGGCGGCGACGTCTGCATCGCCAAAAGCGGATTCGTCCGACAACACAACCGACGTTTCGCCGGCCGGCGGCTCGGTGAAAGCCAGTGCCTGGGCCAGCGCATCGCTGTCGCCAAATGCCGCTACGTCTTCCGCTACGGGTTCCGCAGCAGGCTCGGTAAGACCCGAGATCGCCTCGTCACCGCCCAGGAATGCCAGGTCCTCAAACGCCAGCTCCTCGGCCGGCGCTTCCGCCGCCGGCGTGGGCTCGGTGAGCGCGACGCTGTCGGTGCCGAAATCGCGATCCAGCTCAAAGGCCAGCTCCTCGTCGACAAAGGCAGCCTCCGCCTCGACCGGGGTCTCGGCGATCGCCCGCTCGATCTCCCGCGGCGCTTCAAACGCCGACGGTTCGTCGACCGGCGAGGTCTGGATCAGGGCATCGGCTTCGGCGTCGGACAACAGGCCCATGTCGGCAAACGCGGCCTGGGCTTCGGCCACTTCCGCGGCCGTGGGTTCTTCCAGCGGCGCCAGGCCCAGCTCCGGCGTGACGGCCGCAAAGGAACCGGCGTCGACCGGCTCGGGCGTTGCAGGCGCGACCGTGGCCGCCGCCGCGGCGGGGAATTCGGCGTCGTCCTCGTCCATCGGAACGTAGAGCGTGTGCGCCAGTTCGGGTTCGGGCAGGTCGTCGCGCAGCGCGATGATGCGGTCGATCAGCGCATGCGGCACGGCGCTGAGCACCTCGCCGCGTTCGAGCGATTCCATGACGGTGCGGACCAGATTGCTGGCGTCATGCAGCACCGCAAGACCACTCGGGCCTGGCGCTCCGTCACGGGCGCGCAGGCGCTTGATGTAGCCTTCCAACGGCGCCAGCACGTGGATGATCACCGGGATGTCGACCATCGCGATGGCACCGTGCAGCGTGTGCACCGCACGCAGCAGGGTATCGGTCGCCGGTTGCGGGTAGCGCGAGGAATCGGAGACGAAGGCATCGACCACGGTCAGATGCTGCGTCACTTCACTGCGCAGGATGTCAAACAGCACCGGATCGATATTGGGCAGCGGCCCCGTGACCGGCAGGTCGAACGAGACTTCGGCCGCCGGTTCTTCCGGCTCGCTGAATTCTTTGGTGATATCGAGCGTCTGGGTCAGCTCGGCCTCGGGAAATCGGCCGGGGACTCCCGCCGCCTCCCCGGCGGGACGACTTTCGGGCTCAACCGGAACAGCGACCATGCGCTTGACGATCCGTTTGACCTTCTTGGTCTTGGGGCGCGCTGGCGCCAGCCAGGCCTCCTCGCCGGCGCCGAGACGATCGGCGACGTTCATGATGCCGGCGATGTCCGACTTGGGTGCACCTTCTCCGCGCAGGCCGGCCAGCAGTTCGGGCAGCGCCGCAACCGCCTGGTCAACCAGCGTGATCACGGGTGCGCCGGGCTGGATGGTCTTGTCGAGCACGCGATTGAGCATGTTCTCGACCTTCCACGCGAACTCGCCCAGGGCGAGCGCGCCGACCAGGCGGCCCGACCCTTTGAGCGTGTGGAAGGAACGGCGCACCGGCTTGAGCTTTTCGAAGTCGTGGACGTCCGACTTCCACAACGGCATGTGCCGATTGAGGTTGTCGATCTCTTCCTGGACTTCCTCGACGAAGACCTCGCGGATCTCCTCGTCGATATCGTCGGAGGCGACGGCCTGGAAGCTCGCATCCGCCATGGCCGGCACGGCGTCCGTATCCTCGACTTCCTCTTCGATTTCTTCTTCCACCTCGACGTAGCGCACCGTGGGCGCCGGAGGCGCCACAGGCGCTACGGGTTCGATAGCGGGCGTGGCAATCGGCTCGGTCTCGGTAAAGCGCAGGCCGGTGAGATCCTGTGCCGGCTCCGGGATCGCCGGCTGTTCGCCGACCATCAGCGACTCCAGCCCTTCACCCGGCGCAATCTCGACGGAGAGGTGCAGATCGGCCGGCTCTTCGGACGCCATGACGATCGGTTCGGGCTCGGTCGTGGCGTCGGGAATACCCACACGCGCGACGTACTCGTCGATGTCCGCATCCGGCGTCATTTCCACGCTCAGGAACTGGGCGTCAGTCCCCTCGTCGGGCGAGCGGACAGCAGCCTCGACGGCCGGACCGCGACTGCCCGGCAGGGTCTCCACGAAACTGACGAACTCGCCGATCGACAGCGCGTTGGCGTCAGTGTCTGCCGGATCGAAGGGTGCCGGCGTCGATTCAATCACCGGCTCCAGGAAGGGCGTGGGCTCCGGACGGCGTTCGACGACAGGCGGCTCCGGCTCGGGACGACGCTCGACCGCCAGCGGTTCCGGCTTGCGCTCGGCAACGACGGGTGGTTCGGGCCTGCGCTCGACAACCGGCGCAGCCGACAACGCGGCGGCGACCGCCGAGGTATCAATCGCAGTGGGCAGCGGTGCGGCCGGCGCCACCGATTCGGTAGCGCGACTGCTCGGCGGTGGTGCCGCCGGCGGCGGTTCCGGATGGGTTCCGTCGTCCTCGGGAACCGGCCAGTAGCCCAGGGCTTCGAGACTTTCGCGGGTGACGTCGAGAATTTTCTCGCGGCCGGCGCGCTGGTCGCGCGTGGCTTCGAGGTAATACTCGATCGAGGCGATGGCATCGGCCAGCTTGTCCATCTGCTCGGCGGTGGGAACACGGCGCCAGCGCAGCAGTTCCACTTCGATGAAGCGCACCAGCCCATGCATCAGCTCGGACGGCTGCTGCAGGTCCAGCATGCGCAGCGCACCGGAGACTTCCTCCAGCAGGCGCGGGATCTGTTCGACCTTGGCGTGGTCCCAGGGCGATTCAATGAATGCGACGATGTCGTTCTTGGCCTGCGCCAGATTTGTCGTCGCTTCCTTCATCAGGGCGTCGAGGATCTTGCGCACTTCGGCCTTGGGCAGTTCCATGCCCTTGGCGCCGGTGTCTTCGGGCGTATCGGCGCCCAGGCGATCGATGTGATCGTCCAGCGAGGCTTCGACATAAAGCAGCGCACCGGCGACATCGAGCAAGGTGCTTTCGTCGGTCGGGCGCGTCTTGTTTGCGATTTCTTCCACAATGCCGCGCTGTTCCACCACGACGCGACGCGGCACCCCCAGCCCCAGCATGCCCAGCGTATCGCCGACGCGGTCGAGCACGTCGACCTGGGCCATCAGCTCGGCCGGGTCATTGCCCTGGGCGCGCAGGAAGATGTCGAGCGCTTCCTTGACGCGCAGGAGATCGTCCTTGATGGCCGCGGAAACGGTGTCCAGCAGAGCCCGGTTGTGACCGGAAATCGAGCCCTTCGCGTGCTCGAGCTCCTTGGCGCTGGGCATCAGCGACTGCAGCTTGAACGCCTGCTTGACCTCGGAAAGGCGCGGGGTCTCGCCGCTGGCATGCGCGACGTAGTACAGAAGGTTCTTGAGCAGCTCGCGTGCCGGGGTCGCGGAATAGGTCTGCTCACCCACGTCGAGCAGGCGCTTGATCTCGCGATCGACCTTGCCGAACAGCAGCTTCACCGCCGGGCTGGCCTCGATCGCCGCCGCCCCGACGCCGTCGAGCACGGCAGCAGCGATCCACCACATCCGACGCGGTTCCACCGCAAAGGTGAGGCTGTGGATGCGTGCCAGCACCTCGTTCAGTTTCTGCGTTTCGATCTTCGGATCGGCAGCGCGCAGCAATTTCAACAATGCGACCTGGTAGACGGTGCGCAACTTGGCCAGATTGGCCTTGAGCTCGGTTTCGGGCAGCGCACGCGGCGCGCCGTCGGCCGAGGCGGGCAGCGGCAGGGTGAGATCCGGCGAGAACAGCACGCTCTCGGAGAAGAGCTCTTCGCCACGCACGGCGCGAAGGTCGTTCAGAAGCGGCAGCAGGACGATGGGGATGTCCTTGTGGCCGCTCTGCAGCCGCTCGAGATAGTCAGGCAATTGCACGATGCCGCGCATCAGCACGGAATAGGCTTCTTCCTTCTGGCGGATTTCGCCTTCCAGGAGGGCCTGTGCCAGGCGCTCCATTTCCTCGACCACCATCGAGGCCCCGTAGAGTTCCACCATGCGCAACGTGCCCTGCACCTGGTGCAGGTAGGTGGCGCAGAAGCGCATCAGGCTGGAATCGGCGGGGTCGTCGACATACGCCTCCAGCGCCTGGCGCGCCTGCTTGAGGGTCTCGTCGAGTTCCTGTTTGACCCAGTTGAGCGTGGTGAAGTCGATGTCGTCTTGCAGTCTCATGCGCGTTTCTCTCAGCGGTTGCGCAGGAAGGCGAGCGCCTGCCGGTGCGGCACGCGGCTCAGGGCAGGATGCGCGAAGCTGGTGACTTCGCCGGCCCCCAAAACCAGCATTCCGCCGGGTTTGAGCAGCCCCGCCAGCGAATTGAGCAGATCTCGCCGGCGCTCCCGAGCAAAATAAATCAGTACATTCTGGCAATAAATCAGATCGAGCCGCTTGAGCGGTGCACGCGCGACATCGAGCAGGTTGAACTGCGCGAATCCGACACGCTTTCGCAGCGACTCCCGGATGGCGAAGGTGTCCTCGTCGATCTCGTCGACATAGCTGGACCGGTAATCGCCGGGTATTTCATTGAACTTGGAACGCGGATACAGCCCCGCCCGTCCCACGGCGAGTGCCGGCTGGCTGACATCGGTGGCTGTCACGCCGAAGTACACACGCGCGTCGCGCACGGCACTGATGTGGCGATCCAGCACCATGGCCAGCGTGTACGCCTCCTCGCCCGTCGCACAACCCACGCTCCAGGCGTGCAGCGCTGTCTGGCTGCCACTGGACACCATTCGCGGAAGCCATTCGTTGGCAATCAGGTCGAACGAGGGTGGATGACGGAAGAAGTGGGTTTCGTGCACGGTGAGACGATCGACCAGCGTGATCCACTCGATCGCCCCCTCGGGCATCTTGTGGATCTCCCGGAAGTAGTCGTCGAAGCGCGTCTGCCCGGTTTCACGCATGCGCCCACGCACGGCCGTAACGAGAAAGGCTTTCCGCGCCGGCGGGACAACCACGCCCGTCCGCCGCTCGAGCAGGTCTGCCCAGCGCGCGAATTCGGCGTCGTCCATGCCCTGCATGGCATTGAGCGCCGACCAGTTGCCAATCGCGAGGGCCATGCGCGCGAATTCACCTCATTCAGGCGCAAAGCGCACGACGTACCATCGTCGTACGGCATCGCGGATCGAACTTCCCCGCATCGGCGGGAAAGTGCTCGCCCCCTGACAAGCCGGAGGGCGTTGGAATTGGGGCTGCCGGCGACAGTTGCCATGACGGACCGTTCGGTTGCGGCGTCTGTCAGGTCGGCAGCTTGAAGTCCGCCACCGAGCGGCGCAAGTCCGCGGCGAGCTGGGCCAGGTTTCCGATCGACTCGGCCGTCTGGCTCGCGCCGAGCGACGTCTGCGTCGTGATTTCCTGAATCACGTTCATGGTGGCGGAGATGTTGGTGGCGGCAGCGGACTGCTGGCGGGCCGCTTCGGAGATGTTCTGAATCAGGTCGGCAAGGTCGTTCGACACCTTTTCGATCTCGCCCAGGGCCAGACCGGCGTCCTCGGCCAGGCGGGCACCGGCCACCACTTCCGCGGTCGTCTGCTCCATCGAGCTGACCGCTTCGTTCGTGTCGGACTGAATCGTCTGCACCAGCGTTTCAATTCGCTTCGTCGCATTCGACGCGCGTTCGGCCAGTCGCTGCACTTCGTCCGCAACGACCGCGAAGCCGCGGCCCGCTTCACCGGCCGAGGCCGCCTGAATTGCGGCGTTCAAGGCCAGAATGTTCGTCTGCTCCGCGATGTCGTTAATCAGTTCGACGATCGATCCGATTTCCTGCGAGGACTCACCCAGTCGCTTGATTCGCTTCGAGGTTTCCTGGATCTGGTCGCGAATGGAGTCCATGCCCTGAATCGTCTGGCGCACGATGGCCGCGCCCTTGGACGCGATTTGCACCGAGCGCTGGGCCACGTCGGCCGATTCGGCGGAGTTCTTGGACACCTCGTCGATCGAGACGGCGATTTCGTTGATGGCCGCCGAGGCGGAGGTGATCTGTTGCGCCTGGTGTTCCGCAGCTTCGGCCAGGTGCATGGCGGTCGCCTGGGTTTCCTGGGCAGCGGCCGATACCTGCACGGCCGTTTCGTTAATGGTGGTCACCAGGGAGCGCAGCGCTTCGACCGCGAAGTTCACCGAGTCGGCGATAGCGCCGGTGATGTCCTCGGTCACGGTGGCCTTCACGGTGAGGTCGCCTTCGGCCAGCGATCCCATTTCGTCCAGGAGTCGCAGAATGGCTTCCTGGTTACGCTGGTTCAGTTCGGCGGTGATCTGGTAGCGGCGGCGCTGGTCGCGGACCTGGGCGACGACGAGCAGCAGGGCGAGGATACCGGCGATGAGTGCCGCGCCAATGCCCCACCAGACATTCGGGAACAGGCGGCGGCCGCCCAGTTCGCCGATCTTGGTGGCCACGTCGTTGGCGCGCAGCAGCAGCGTCTGCGACTCGCGGAAGATGTTTTCCGACGCTTCCTTCACTTCCTGCAGGCCGGAGGCGGCGTCGAGGATCTTCTGCACCGGATCGGCCATGCCGGTCCACTTGGCGTAGACGTCGGTGAGGATTTCCTTGCCGTTGGGGTTGTCCAGGGCCTTGATGTTGAAATCCGGGCTGCCGTTGATCAGTCCGTTGAGCACCGCGCCGTACAGGCGCGCGTCACGCGAGAAGCCGTCGGCGGCAGACTGCGCGCCCTGGCCACCCTGGAGGATCTCCTGCACGCGTCGGATCATGCGGTCGGCCAGCAGCATCTGGCGGGCCGAAATGAGCACCTGCTGCGTGGAACCGCCGCGGTTGGTCAGGATGTTGACCACCTCGTCCATGCGCGAATTGAGGATCGGAATCTGGCCGGAGAAGTCGGTTGCCGTCGCCGCGGAGCTCAGGACGAGTTCGCGGTTGCCGAGAATCTTGGTCGCACTGGTGTTGAGCAGGGCCCAGGCCTTGGAGAGATCCTGGATCTGCTTCTCGACGTTGCGTTCCGTCGAGTAGGCCGGCATCCCCTTATCCTTGTCGCCCTTGTCGAGCTTCTGGATGTACTGGTCGATGACGTTGCGGGTGGCCTCCAGCTCCTTGAAGGCCTCGATGTTGCCGCCCGCCGCTTCGGTCGCGTACTTCGCGATCGACTGCGACAACACCTGGATCTGGGTGGTGAGGGCAACGGCCTGGCGGTCGTCCTCGTTCTTCTTGTTGAGCCAGAAGAAGTCGACTGCCGCCACACCGATGGCAAGCAGGAGAAGAATAATCAACAAGGTGTTCGTGCCTGACGCACGTTCCTTGACTGCCCCCGATGTTGTGCTCATGCCTTCACCTCACCCGCAAATTTGAGAACGTCCCGCGCCCACCGCTGGCCAGCGCGCTGGATCATGCCGCTGCCTGAAGGAATTCCGGCGTGCGGACCAGGGCGGCCATGCTGAATAATCCCCACAGCACTTCACCCAATTGATAGCGTTCCGGGACGAACCGCCCGTAACGCGCATCGGACTCTTCTTCCGCCTCGGCCCGCTGCTCGTCGGAAAAGTTGCGCTGTCCCAGAACCTCGTCGACCAGCAGCCCCACGCTGCCGCCATGCTGGCGAATGATCAGCACGCGTGTTGAATCCGCAAGCTGGCTGCGTTCGCCTTCCACGAAATTACGTAGATCAATCACCGGAACCAGGTTACCGCGCACGTTGGCCACGCCCAGTAGCCACGGCCGCGTGCCCGGTACCACGGTCAGCTGCGGAAAGGTCAGGATTTCGTTGACTTCCGCGATGCTGCTGACCAGGTAGCGGGTGCCGATCCGGAAGCCGATGCCGCGCCACAGGCCGGACGCCTCGACTTCCTCGGGCATGCCCGCGATGTGCGCGAGACTGCGCCGTTCGTAGTCGGCCAGCACTTCGAACGGAGTCAGTTGAAGCGTATCGGACATTACGGACATAGAGGAAACGCTCAACGCGGCAGCAGATTCTGGATGCGGGCGAGCAATTCTTTCTCCCCGACCGGCTTGGTTACGAAATCCTTGGCCCCCTGGCGCAGTCCCCAGACCCGGTCGGTTTCCATGGATTTCGTCGTTACGATAAGTATCGGAATGTGCGCCGTCGCGTCGTCGCGGCTCAACGTGCGCGTGGCCTGGAAGCCATTCATGCCGGGCATGATGACATCCATGATGACCAGGTCCGGCCGTTCCCGCCGGACCGCTGCAATTCCTTCCTCGGCATTCACTGCACTGGTGACCCGATGCCCCGCCTTTTCCAACAGCATCGTGAAGACGCGTACGTCGGTCGGCGAGTCATCGATGATCAGAATGTGTGCCATCGCTTCCCCCTTTCACGCCATGGCCCCATCAGCTATCCGAGGACTACGCTTTCAAATCCACATGTCGCCGGATTGCGCCCAGGAGCTCTTCACGGGTGAATGGTTTGGTCAAATACTGTTCCGATCCGACAATGCGCCCACGCGCCTTGTCGAACAATCCGTCTTTCGACGACAGCATGATCACTGGCGTCGCCTTGAACATCTGATTGTTCTTGATCAGGGCACAAGTCTGGTAACCGTCCAGGCGCGGCATCATGATGTCGACAAAGATGATGTGCGGCTGGTGGTCGGAAATCTTTGCCAAAGCCTCGAAACCGTCGGTCGCGGTGACGACATCGGCGCCTTCTTTCTTCAGCAGTGTTTCCGCGGTGCGTCGAATGGTCTTCGAATCGTCGATGACCATGACTTTCATCCCGCTTAGGCTGCCCTGTTTCGTCGCGTCTTCCACGTACCCTCCAGCCACCTGGTCTGTGGCACGGGGAGATCCCCATGCACGAGTCTTGCCACTTCCTGCTGCGACGCCGGTTGTCGCCCCCGCCGCAGCACACTTCAGGCACCGGGAGCATGGCTTTAATGGTTGTTTAACCGGTCATCAGCAAAGCTGTCAAGTTAATGGCGTAAGTAGCTGCCAACGTTCCGGAACCCCCTCGATTCGGGACACCCTTCGTACCCGTCCGGCAGCAGGTCGGTGCTAGTATAGATCGGCTTTAGACATGCCGTGCAGCGACGCGGCCACAAACCGAACAACAGGAAACGCCAGGCATGGCCGCTCGCACCCTTGCCGTGTTGATGGACCCCATCGCCACGATCAAGCCCAAGAAAGACACGACCTTGGCCTTGCTTCTTGAGGCCCAGCGTCGCGGCTGGCAGCTCCGATACTGTACCCATGGCGACCTGGCGATCCGCAACGGCAGTGCCTGGGCCCGGCTCGCCCCCCTGGTCGTCCGGGACAGCTCCAGCGACTGGTTCGAGCTCGGCCCGGCCGAGTGGCTCGATCTGAAAAGCGTCCAGCTGGTCCTGGCGCGCAAGGATCCGCCGGTCGACGCCCAGTTCCTCTACGACACCATGGTGCTTGAGCTCGCCCAGCGCGAAGGCGTGCTGGTCGCCAACGACCCGCGCGGCCTGCGCGACGCCAACGAGAAGCTCTTCACCCTGCAATTCCCCCTGTGCGTCGCGCCGACCCTGGTCGCCCGCGACTCGGCCGAACTGCGCCGGTTCGTCGCCGAGCACGGCGAAGTGGTGCTCAAACCGCTGGACGGCATGGGCGGCCGGGGCATTTTCCGGTCGCACCGGGGTGATCCGAACCTCAATTCGATCCTGGAAACCCTCACGGTCAATGGCCGCCAGTTCGCGCTGGCGCAGAAGTTCATCCCCGAGATCAGCGCCGGCGACAAGCGCATCCTCATGGTGGACGGCGAACCCGTGCCCTACGCCCTCGCGCGCATCCCGCAGGGGGACGATTTCCGCGGCAACCTGGCCGCGGGCGGGCGCGGCGAAGGCGTCCCCCTGTCCGATCGCGACCGCTGGATTGCCGCCCAGGTCGGACCCGAGCTGAAGCGGCGCGGCATGGTATTCGTCGGGCTGGACGTCATCGGCGACTGGCTGACCGAGATCAACGTCACATCCCCGACCTGTGCGCGTGAGCTGGACGCCCAATTCGGCCTTAACATCGCCGGGTCTCTGTTCGACTGTCTCGAAAGCAAACTCGCGTGAGCACTCCCAGCCATGTCTCCTCGGCCGACCGGTTCGGCGTCACGCTCCTGTTCTCGCTGATCGCCCATGCGGTGATCATCCTGGGGGTGACCTTCTCCTTCGCCGAGCCGGCGTCGCGCCTGCCCACGCTGGATGTGATCCTGCTGCAGGCGGCCAATGCCGAGAAACCCGTCAAGGCAGATTTCCTCGCCCAGAAGAACAATGCCGGCGGCGGCGATCGCGACGAAGCGCGCAGACCCGCCGACCCGCTTTCCAGCGCCCTGCCCAAGCCCACGCCCGGCGTCGCACCCAAACCCCTGGACGCCGGAGCGCCGCAGGCGACACCGCCCACGCCCAGCGAGCTGTTGACCCAGAAGGAAGGCGAGTTCGCGGTCACCACGTCAAAGGAATCGCCCGAAACGCCGGCCGTTCCGCAGCCGATTGCACGCGAACTGGTGGAGCGCAGCATGGAGGCGGCGCAGCTGGCCAGGGAATACCAGCGCGAGGCGGAGAAGTACGCCAAGCGTCCGAAAAAGAAGTTCATATCTGCCAATACCAAAGAGTACGAATTTGCCTCGTACATGGCCGGCTGGGTGGCCCGCATCGAGCGCATCGGCAACCTCAATTACCCGGACGAGGCGCGCCGCCAGCAGCTCCACGGCGATGTCGTACTTACCGTCACGCTCAACCGGGATGGCACGGTCAATCGGATGGACGTGATCCAGGGCTCCGGCCACAAGGTGCTCGACGACGCCGTGCAGCGCATCGTCCAGCTTGCGTCCCCGTTTCCGCCGATCCCGAACACCAAGGAAGACATCGACGAGCTCTACATCACGCGCACCTGGCAGTTCCTGCCCGGCGACGTGTTGCGCAATCGCTAGGCCACCCGCCACACCCCCCGCCGCCAACGGACCGACGGCGGCGGATGGCCGCACGGGCCCTTCCGCGCGCGCCAGTTCCCTCACGGGCGCACTTACCCGCTACAATCGCGCCATGCGCCAGCTCGCGACGCTTTCTAACCAACTTCTCATCGCCATGCCGGCGATGCGCGATCCGAATTTCGCGCGCGGCGTCACCTTCCTCTGCCAGCACAACGAAGAAGGCGCGATGGGCCTGATGGTCAATCGCCTTTCCGAATACCGCCTCGGCGATGTGCTTGCTCAGATGAACCTGACCTCGGACATCGCCGAGATTAACGACGCGCCTGTCCTGATCGGTGGTCCGGTACAGCCCGAGCGCGGCTTCGTGCTGCACGTGCCGGGCGGCAACTGGGAATCGTCCTTTCGCATTTCCGACCGCATCTCGGTCACCACCTCGCGCGACATCCTCATCGCCATGGCTTCCGGACAGGGGCCTGACCAGGCCATCGTCGCGCTGGGTTACGCCGGCTGGAGCCCAGGGCAGCTGGAACAGGAACTGCGCGAGAACGCGTGGCTGACCGTTCCGGCCCAGGAACGCCTGCTGTTCGAAACGCCGATCGATTCCCGCTGGGAGGCTGCCGCCGCCCTGCTCGGTGTGAGCAACATGGCACAGATGACCGACTACGCCGGCCATGCATAGGTCCGGCGTCGGCGCGTGGGGGCAGCCGGCGTGAACGTGGTGGGATTTGATTTCGGGACACGCCTGATCGGCGTGGCACTGGGAAACCGATTAACCCGCAGCGCCCGCCCCCTGGGCATCGTGAACAACGGGCCGCAGGGTCCGGACTGGCCGCGAATCGAGGCCTGGCTGTCCGACTGGAAGCCGGATGCACTGCTCGTGGGCCTGCCGCTGACCCTGGACGGCGAAGAACAGAAAGCCAGCCGCAATGCCCGCGCCTTCGCGCAGCAGCTGGAGAAGCGCTACGGGCTGCCGCTGCATCTGGTGGATGAACGCATGAGTTCGGTCGAGGCCGCCAGGCGCTTCGCCGACCGGCGCGCCAGCGGCACCGCCAAACGCAAACACGCCGCGGTGATCGACGCCGTGGCGGCTGAAGTGATTACCGAAAACTGGCTCGCCAACCAACCATGACCGCCGTACAGCTCACCGCACAACAGCGTCTGCGCCACCTGATCACGCTCGACCAGTTGCCCGTCGACATCATCCAACGCCTGTTCGCCCGCGCCGACGCGCTCCGCGAAGGCTGGCGGGCCGGCCAGCGCAGCTGGGACACCCTGCACGGCCACACGGTCGTCAATCTGTTTTTCGAGCCCTCGACGCGCACCCGCACCTCCTTCGACCTGGCGGCCCAGCGAATGGGCGCCGATGTCATCAATTTCGACATCGCCAACTCGTCGACCGTCAAGGGCGAGATCCTCATCGACACGCTCCACACGCTCGAAGCGATGAACTGCGACGGCTTCGTGGTGCGTCACAAGGAAAACGGCACCGCGGAGTTCCTGGCCCGGCACGTGCGCACGCACGCAGTCGTGATCAACGCCGGCGACGGAAACAACGCGCACCCGACGCAAGGACTGCTCGATGCTTACACCCTGCGTTCGCATCGGCCGGATTTTGCCAATCTGTGCGTGACCATCTGCGGTGACGTGCTGCATTCCCGCGTGGCGCGCTCGGATATTCATGTCCTGCGGGCGCTGGGAATCGGGGAGCTACGCATCTGCGCGCCGGCCAATCTCCTTCCGCCGACGCACGAACTGCCCGGCTGCCGCCTGATGGACGACTTCGACGATGCGGTCACCGGTGCGGACGCGGTCATCATGCTACGTCTTCAGAAGGAACGGATGACAGCGGCCCATGTACCGTCGGAGCAGGCCTACTTCGCACGCTATGGGCTGGACGCCCGGCGCCTGCGTCTGGCGCATCCGGAGTGCCTCGTGATGCATCCGGGCCCGATCAACCGGGAAGTGGAGATCGCTTCCGCCGTCGCCGACGGTGCCCAGTCGCGCATTCTGCAGCAGGTCAGCAACGGCGTGTTTATCCGTATGGCGGTACTGGCGGAGCTGTTGTCCGGCACCTGACTTCCGCTCAGCGGCGCCGGACGTCTTGCGACCAGCCGCCTGGTGTGAATGAAATATCGCCTGGAATACGTATCTTTGTTCCGACCGGCCGGCATGCCTGGGGGCAGACCGGCCGGAATCATGCGGATGCGGACGGGTCCCTCTGCCCGTGGCGCGTCCACCCATCAAAACCGGGGATCACCATGTCCGTTTCGTTTCGCAAGATCCTGCCGCTCGCCGTGGTTCTTGCCCTTTCCGCCTGCGGCAAGAAGTCGGATCCGTCGCAGCCGCTGGCCTTCGTGCCAGCCGACACACCGTACGTCTTTGCCAACCTGGAGCCCATGCCCCAGCCGGTGATCGACGAATGGCAGAAAGCCATGAAAGAGATCTGGCCGCTGTCCTTCGGCATGTACGAGCGCATGCTCGACCGCGCCGACACCATGCCGGAAACCGAACGCAAGGCCGCCCGGGCCGTGCTGGAAGAGATCAAGACGCACGCCACCGCCGGCACGCTCAATGAGCTGGGCTTCAAGGGCAGTGTCCGCGCGGCCGTCTACGGTGTCGGTCTGGTGCCGGTCGCCCGCGTCGAACTGGCCAGCGCCGAGGCCCTGCGCGCCACGGTCGCCCGCGTCGAGGGCAAAGCCGGCGCCAAGCTGCCGACCGCCAAAATCGGTGACCAGGAATACTGGGTCTTCGGCAGCGACAAGCTGGTCGGCATCGCCGCCATCATGGGCAACCAGCTGGTGGTCACCATCGCGCCGAAAGAAGCCAGTGAAGATCTGCGCAAGCGCCTGCTCGGCATCACGCCGCCGGAGAAGAGCCTCGATCCGTCCGCACTGGAAAAAATCAACAGCGCGAACAAATACACTTCATTCAGCTCGGGCTACATGGACGTCGTGCGCATCGTGGACCTCGCCACCAGCGAAGCGGCCGGTCCACACCGGGAGTTCCTGACCGCCCTGGGCGCACCGACTGCCGCCATCGATGCCACCTGCCGCACGGAATACCTGGATATCGCCCGTAAATTCCCGCGCCTGGTCGCCGGCTACACGGAAATGGCGCCCAAGCGCATGGCAGTGGCCATGACGCTTGAGCTGGAACAGACCCTGGCCGCCGACCTGGTGAAGACCGTCGGCTCGGCGCCGGGCACCGCTGCACCGTCGCAGGGCCTGTTCGACATGTCCATTGCGTTGCCGGTGCTCAAGCACAAGGAGTTCTGGCTCAAGCAGGCCAAGGCGGTCACCGCCAAGCCCTACGCCTGCAAAAACCTGGCCTCGCTCAATACCTCGTTCGCCGACATGCAGCAGAAGCTCGACACGACGATTCCGCCGCCGCTCAGCGATTTCCTCGGCGCGCGTGTCACGATGAGCAAGTTCACGATGGAGCCGGGCAAGAGCCCCGAAGGTTCGGGCAAGATCCTGGTCAGCCTGAGCAATCCGGCTTCGGCCCTGGCCATGGCGCAGATGAGCCTGCCTTTCCTCAAGGACGTCAAGCTCGCTACCGACGGCAAGCCGGTCGAAGTTCCCGGCGCGACGCTGCCGCCGAATCTGCAGCCGGTATTTGCGGTGGCCAACGACAAGGCGGTCGCCGTTTCCGTCGGCCCCGGCGAGAACGCGGACCTCACGGCCTACCTCGGCGCTGCGCCCAGTACCGACGCGGTGTTCCTGCGCAGCAGCTTCAACGGCTCTCTCTACGGCCAGTTCGGCGCGATGTTCGATACGCTGCGTGGCGTCATGAGCAACGAGCAGCAGCAGGATCTGGAAGACCAGAAGAAGCTGTTCGACTTCTATGCCCGCTGGATCAAATCGGTGGATTTCCAGTTCACCGCCCGACCCAACGGCATCGAGTTCGTCGAGACGATCACCACGAACTGATCGCCGCAGACCGCAACGACAGGCAGCGCGACGTCAGTCGTCGCGCTGCCAGCGGAAATCGATTTCCTCGCGGTTCCCCAGCGCCGCACGCAGCACGCCCAGGAGTCCGGCGTCGGCGCCGCGTTCTTCAAGATAGTCGATCGAATCGCGATCGAGGAAGTAATCCTGGTCAGTACTGGATTCTTCCTCGAACGCATCGATCAGGAAGGCAAGCTGCGTATCGTCGATCCGGCCCAGTTCGCGGCCATCCTCCGTATCGAACAATCGAATGGTCGCCATGGATCCGGCACCCTGCCTTTGATTCGCAACGATCAGCTTTCCATCAGCTCCACGCCGTCCAGACCCTGGCTCAGGGTATGGGCATCGCCACCCTGGGCGAGCTTGATGCGCAGGCGCACTTCGTTGGCCGAGTCGGCGTGACGCAAGGCGTCCTCGTAACTGATTTCGCCGGCCTGGTAGAGCTCGAACAGACTCTGGTCGAACGTGCGCATGCCCAGGTTCGTCGATTCCTTCATGACGTCCTTGAGCTTGTGCACCTCGCCCTTGCGGACGTAGTCCTGCACCAGCGGCGTGCCGAGCAGCACTTCCATCGCGACGCGGCGAGCCTTGCCGTCCGGTGTCGGGATGAGCTGCTGCGCCACGATGCCCTTGAGATTCAGGGACAGGTCCATGAACAGCTGTTCGCGGCGGTCTTCGGCAAAGAAGTGGATGATGCGATCCAGCGCCTGGTTGGCATTGTTGGCATGCAAGGTACACAGGCACAGATGGCCGGTTTCCGAGAAGTTGATCGCGTGTTCCATCGTTTCACGCGTGCGCACTTCGCCGATCATGATGACGTCCGGCGCCTGGCGCAGCGTGTTCTTGAGCGCGTTTTCCCAGGTTTCGGTGTCGATGCCCAGCTCGCGCTGCGTGATGATGCAGCCCTCGTGCTTATGCACGTATTCGATCGGGTCTTCGATGGTGATGATGTGGCCGGTCGAGTTCTGGTTGCGATAGCCGATCATCGCCGCCAGCGAGGTCGATTTACCGGTACCCGTCGCGCCGACGAAGATGATGATGCCGCGCTTGGTCATCGCCAGCGTCTTGATCACCGGCGGCAGGCTGAGTTCATCGACCGTGGGGATCTTGGTCTCGATGCGGCGCAGCACCATGCCCACGCAGTTGCGCTGGTAAAAGCACGACACACGGAAGCGGCCCACGCCGGTCACGCTGATCGCGAACTGGCACTCGCGCGTCTTTTCGAACTCCTCGCGCTGCGAGGGCGTCATGACGTTGAGCACCATGTCGCGCGATTGCTGCGGCGTCAGCGGGTTCTGCGTGATCGGGCTGATCCGGCCGTGCACCTTCATTGAGGGCGGCACGCCGGCCGTGATGAAAAGGTCCGAAGCCTTCTTGTGGACCATCAGTTTCAGGAACGAGGTGAAATCAACGCTACTCATGTGTTTCTCCCGAGCCTTCGCGGAGCATCGTGGAGCGGGATGCACATCCCGTACCGTCGATTTCCCGTCGCCGACCCATTAAGCGATACCCGAGCCCGCCGTCCGACGCCGGCCGGCCAGGCCCTGCCGGGCCCGCCGGAACGGAACCTGCCGCCGGTTACTTGAAGACTTCCTTGTTCTTCGCATAACCGATGGCCTGCTGTCGCGTAACCAGTCCGCGTTTCACGAGATCGAGCAGGCACTGGTCCAAGGTCTGCATGCCATACTGGGCACCGGTCTGGATGGACGAATACATCTGCGCCACCTTGTCCTCGCGGATCAGGTTTCGGATGGCAGGGATGCCGACCATGATCTCGTGCGCCGCAATACGGCCACCGCCGACTTTCTTCATGAGCGACTGCGAGATCACCGCGCGCAGCGACTCGGACAACATCGACCGGACCATCGGCTTTTCGCCGGCCGGGAACACGTCGATGATGCGGTCCACGGTCTTGGCCGCCGACGAGGTGTGCAGCGTGGCAAACACCAGGTGTCCGGTTTCCGCCGCGGTCAGCGCCAGGCGGATGGTTTCGATATCGCGCATTTCGCCGACGAGGATGTAGTCCGGGTCTTCACGCAAGGCGGCGCGCAGGGCTTCGTTGAAGCCATGCGTATCGCGGTGCACCTCGCGCTGGTTGATCAGGCACTTCTGCGAGGTGTGCACGAATTCGATCGGATCCTCGACCGTGAGGATGTGCGCGTATTCGTTCTTGTTGACGTGGTCGACCATCGCCGCGAGGGTGGTCGACTTGCCCGAACCGGTCGGACCGGTGACGAGGATCAGCCCCTGCGGCTGCTGGATCAGTTCCTTGAAAATCTTCGGGCAGCCGAGATCTTCCAGGGTGAGCACTTCCGAGGGAATGGTACGGAACACCGCGCCCGCGCCCCGGTTCTGGTTGAACGCGTTGACACGGAAGCGCGCCAGCCCCGGGATCTCGAACGAGAAGTCGCACTCGAGGAATTCTTCATAATCGCGGCGCTGCTTGTCCGACATGATGTCGTAGATCAGCGAGTGGATCTGTTTGTGATCCAGTGCCGGAATATTGATGCGGCGAACGTCGCCGTCGACGCGGATCATCGGCGGCAGGCCCGCCGACAGGTGCAAGTCTGACGCTTTGTTCTTGACCGAAAACGCCAGCAGCTCGGCGATATCCATGCGCTTCTCCCCGATGAGGTGTGGGCAAATCCCGGAAGGGGTGCTTCCTGCCGTGGCCGCTACCCGATGGGGAGCCGGATCGCGGCGCACCGGGCGCTAGGATCCGGCTCCTCAACCGGGCAGAATCCGCGGTTCCCAACGTGGCGACCAAGCCGTCCGGTGCGGTTGCGGCCGAGTATAGCTCGGCAAAATTCCGCCGGCGCACGTGATTGCGATGAACTCCTCGGAAAAAGCCTTTACTGCTGTCAACGATCGAATCAGAGCTGCAGCGGCCACCCATGGCGGCGCCGTCCGGCTGGTGGCGGTCAGCAAAACCCAGCCCGCTGCCGCGGTTCGCGCACTGGCCGCGCTGGGCCAGCGCGCCTTCGGCGAGAACTACGTCCAGGAAGCCCTGGCCAAGCAGGCGGAGCTGGCGGACCTTGCCCTGGAGTGGCACCTGATCGGCCCTCTGCAGTCAAACAAGTGCCGGGAAGTGGCGGCCCATTTCGACTGGCTGCAGACCCTGGACCGGGAAAAGCTCGTGGGCCTGCTCGACCGCTGGCGCCCCGCGGACAGGCCGCCCCTCAATGTCCTGATCCAGGTGAATATCGACGACGAGACGAGCAAGTCCGGCTGCGCGCCCGCGGCGGTCGCCGGCCTGGCCGCAACGATCGCCGCGGCGCCACGGTTGCGCCTGCGCGGCCTGATGGCGATCCCCGCGCCCTTGCCCGAACGCGAACGCCGCCGCGCGGCCTTTGCCCGGATGGCCGGGCTGTTCGAGGAGCTGCGCCGTGCCCACCCGGGCATCGATACCCTGTCCATGGGGATGAGCGAGGATTTCGACCTCGCCATCGCCGAAGGCGCGACCATGGTCCGTGTCGGTTCCGCACTGTTCGGCGCGCGGCCAGTCGCCTGATACGGTCCAAATCCGCCTTTTCGCCGCGCCCGGGTTTCGCATTCGGGCGCCGCGGGCTACCCTGCGGGTTCCGTTACGCAGGGAGGCCCTATGGGTTCATCGAATTCGCCGCGCGTCGCCTTTGTCGGCGGCGGCAACATGGCACGCAGCCTGATCGGCGGCCTGGTACGCACGGGCGCGCCCACCGACACCATCACCGTTGCCGAGCCCAATGACGCCTTGCGCCAGGCACTGGCGGCCGATTTCGGCGTCGCCACCTTTGCCGACAACGTCGCCGCCTGTGCCCAGGCCGAGGTGATCGTGCTGGCGGTCAAGCCACAGGTGATGCGCCCGGTCTGCGAGGGGCTTTGCGGCATTGTGCAGAAGAACCGCCCGCTGCTCCTTTCGATCGCAGCGGGCATCCGCATCGATCAACTCTCCGGATGGGCCGGCGGCGGCGCTGCCGTCGTCCGTTCGATGCCCAACACGCCGGCCCTGATCGGCGCCGGCGCTACCGGCCTGTGCGCCAACGCCGAAACCAGTGCCGAACAGCGCGCGATTGCCACCACTATCCTGGGCGCCACCGGACTGACCGTCTGGATCGACAACGAAAACCAGATGGATGTGGTGACGGCACTGTCCGGATCCGGCCCCGCTTATTTCTTCCTGCTGGTCGAAGCGCTCGAGGAGGCCGCGGTGGCCCAGGGGCTGCCGCGCGACGCGGCCCGCGCGCTGGCAACGCAGACGGCCCTGGGTGCCGGCCGCATGCTGCGCGAGGATGGCGAGACACCGTCCCGGTTGCGCGAGCGGGTCACCTCGCCCGGCGGGACGACCCAGGCTGCACTGGACGCCTTTGCACGTGGCGGACTGCGCGAACTGGTCGCCACCGCCGTCGACGCCGCGACGCTGCGTGGACGCGAACTGTCGGCCGCATCGGGAGCCTAGACCATGTCATTCTTCGTGGAAGTCGCCATCATGGCGGTGCAGCTGGTCTTCGGCATCGCCCTTTTCGTGGCCGGGCTGCGCATCATCCTGCCCCTGAGCCGCGCCCGGTTCAGCAATCCGCTCTGCCAGCTCGTATACAAGGTGACAAACCCGCTGGTCGGCCCCCTGTCGCAGATCCTTCCGCCCTACCGGAAACTGAGCATTGCCGCGGTCGTCCTCGGCTGGCTCATCATCCTGGTCGAGGTCTGCGTCATCCTGCTGCTGCTCGGCACACTGCCGAACCTGCTGTTGATTCCACTGAGCCTGGGCGGCCTGTTGTACTACCTGCTCGGCTTCGCGTTCTGGGCGATCGTGATCCGCGCGATCATGAGTTTCTTCACGGTGGACTACAGCAACCCCGCCGTCGAAGTGCTCTATGCCATCACCGACCCCCTGCTCAAGCCCTTCGACCGGCTGCCTCCGCACAACGTGGGCTTCAATCTTTCCCCCATGTACGCCGGCTTCGCCATTCGCGTGGCCATGCTGCTGCTGACGAAACTGTTCGGCCCCTATGTCGTCCTGTTTGCCCGGCTGTAACAGCATCATGGCGTCGTCCTCCCTCACACTCCGGAGCTGCTGCATGAAATCCGCATTGATGGCGTTCGCGCTTGCCGGCCTCGGACTGGCTGCCCTGCCGGCGACCAGCCGCGCCGAGCAACTCCAGCGGTTCGATGGCTATGTGGTGCACTACAACGCGTTCACCGCCGACCAGCTCGCGGCGGAAGTCGCGGCGGCGTACAAATTCCAGCGTTCGCGGCGCCAGGGCCTGGTGAATATCACCGTGCAGCGGGAAAAAGGCGCCGGCGAAATCGAGCCGGTTGCCGCCACTGTCACCGGCACCGCCACCAACCTCGTCGGGCAGCGCACCGTGCTGGTGATGCGCGAGATCAAGGAAGACGGTGCGATCTACTACCTGGGCGAATTTCCGGTCAGCGGCACCGATACGCTGCGGTTCTCCATCGACGTGGCGCCGGCCGACAGCAGCAAGCGCCACACCCTGACCTTCACCCAGAACTTCGCCGACTGACGCGCCGGCCCGGCCCTCGTCCGCCGGGCCAGCGCAGCGTCCCGTCACGATGATGACGCACCTTTTGCTGGTGCGGCATGCCCAGGCCAGTTTCGGCACGGATGACTACGATCGTCTCTCGGACCACGGGCATCGCCAGGCAAACCTGCTTGGCAGCTGGCTGGCCGCGCAACCGTGGCGCTACACCAGCATTCACGCGGGCAACCAGCGCAGGCACGTGCAGACGCTGGAAGCGCTCTACGCGGCTGCGGCCGCCGCGCAGCGCGTACTGCCGGCGATGATGGTGGACGCGGACTGGAACGAGTTCGACCACGAGTGCCTGCTGCGCGGCTACCGCGCCTTCGCGCCGGATGATCCGGACCTGGAATCCCTCGATCACCCCCTTCCGACCGCACGCGGCTGAAGTTGCTGCTCGGTCGCGCGTTCGTCGCCTGGAACGACGGACATCTCGCCGACGTGATGCCCGAAAGCCTGGATCAGTTCCGCGAGCGTGCCGCACGCGCCGCGCGTCGTGCAGGTACCGCGGCCGGCGACGGCACGGCACTGGTCGTCAGCTCCGGCGGCGCCATCGCCCGTTGCGCCCAGGCGCTGCTGGACCTGGACGAGCCACGCACCGTCGAGTTGAACCTGCAATTATCCAATTCTGGCATTGTCGAACTGTGGCACGAGCACGGCAGGTGGACCCTGCGCCGCTGGAACGACCTGCCCCACTTCGCCCCTTCCGATCTCGCGCAACTGCGGAGCTTTGTCTGATGACCCTTTCGCTGGCCAGCACCACCCACGCGCAGGACCTGCTTGAGCGCGTCCGGCGTTTCGTCCGTGACCGCATCCAACCGGCGGAAGGCGCGTATTTCGCGCACGTCGCCGATCCTGCCCGCCGCTGGACGATCCCCGATGTCATTGAATCGCTCAAGTCCGAAGCACGCGCGGATGGGCTGTGGAACCTCTTCCTGCCGGGCCCCGATCATGGCGCCGGCCTGAACAACCGGGATTACGCGCCACTGGCCGAATGCATGGGTCGCAGCCCGCTCGCACCCGAGGTGTTCAACTGCAACGCGCCCGACACCGGCAACATGGAAGTGCTGATGCAGTACGGGAGCGCGGAACAGCAGGCGCGCTGGCTGGAACCGCTGCTGGATGGCCGTATCCGCTCCGCCTTTGCGATGACCGAACCGGCGGTGGCCTCGAGCGACGCCACCAATATCGCCACGCGAATCGTTCGCGACGGTGACGACTACCGCGTGGATGGCCGCAAGTGGTGGACCACCGGGGCGATGGATCCGCGCTGCGCCTTCTTCATCGTGATGGGCGTGACGCAGCCGCAGGCGGCACCGCACGAGCGGCACAGCATGATCCTCGTGCCACGCGACACGCCGGGTGTCACCCTGGTGCGCCCCCTGACGGTCTTCGGCTACGACGACGCGCCGCACGGCCACGCCGAAGTACTGTTCGACAACGTCCGCGTGCCCGCCGCAAACCTGATTCTCGGCGAAGGCCGCGGTTTCGAGATCGCACAGGGGCGGCTCGGTCCCGGCCGCATCCACCACTGCATGCGCCTGATCGGCCTTGCCCAGCGCGCACTGGAAACGCTGGTGGATCGCGCCCAGACGCGCATCGCCTTTGGCAAGCCGCTGGCCGCCCAGGGCGTCGTCGCCCAGGCCGTGGCCGAGTCGCACTGCGCGATCGAGCAGGCGCGCCTGCTGACCCTTTCCGCCGCGGAGACACTCGACCGCCTCGGCAACAAGGCGGCGCGCGACGCCATCGGCATGATCAAGATCGTCGCCCCACGCATGGCCTGCGAGGTGATCGATCGTGCGATCCAGGTCCACGGCGCAGCGGGCCTTTCCGACGACACCTTCCTCGCCCATGCCTATGCGGCGGCCCGGGCCCTGCGCCTGGCCGATGGTCCGGACGAGGTGCACGTGGCCGCCCTGGCACGCTCCCTGTTCAAGCGCGGCGGACGGGTGCCCGCATGAGCGCGCCCGAATCACTACCCCTGCCAGCGCTGCGTGCGTGGATGGCCCACGCCCTGCCGACGCTGCCGGCGATCGATCGGGCGCGTCGCCTTGCCGGCGGACAGTCCAACCCTACCTGGCTGCTCGAAGCCGGCGAACGGCGCTACGTTCTGCGAAGCAAGCCAGGCGGCCGCCTGCTGGCGTCAGCGCACGCGATCGATCGCGAGTTCCGTGTCATGGGCGCCCTCGTCGGCAGCCCGGTTCCGGTCGCAACACCGCTGGCCTATTGCGACGACGAAACCGTCATCGGCAGCGCGTTCTACGTGATGTCCCACGTGCCGGGCGAGGCCTGCTGGGATCCCGCCGTACCCGATGCCGACGTGACTGTCCGCCACGGTATGTACGCGCAGGCGTTGCAGACCCTGGTGGCACTGGCAAACCTGGATGTGGATGCGTGCGGTCTTTCGGACTACGGCAGGCCCGGCAACTATTTCGCGCGACAGATCACGCGATGGACCGAGCAGTACCGGGCGAGCGAAACGGAATCCATTGCGGCCATGGATGCGCTGATCCAGTGGCTTCCCACCGCCGCGCCCGATGACGCGACGCGCGCGGTACTGGTGCACGGCGATTTCCGCTTCGACAACCTGCTGTGGAGCCCGCAGGGCGAGCTGCTGGCCGTTGTCGACTGGGAGCTGTCGACACTCGGACACCCGCTGGCGGACCTGGGCTATTTCTGCATGGCGTTGCGCCTTCCGCGCAACGGCGTATTGCCCGGCCTCGCCGGGCTTTCGCGCAGCGAGCTGGGGATTGCCGAGGAAGAGGCCCTGGTCAGCGCATTTGCCCGCGCCACCGGACATGATCCCGGCAATCGCTGGCGCTTTCACCTGGCTTTTCACTTCTTCCGTCTCGCTGCCATTGCCCAGGGCGTGATGAAGCGCGCACTGCAGGGCAACGCGGCCAATCCACAGGCGCTGGCCGCCGGACGCATGACGCGCCTGATCGCGCAGATGGGTGCCGACGTCGCCCTCTGAATCCGATGGCAGGGCGGCCGTGCCGCCCTGCGACGAACTACCGATCGTGGCCCGCGCCCGATGGCAGCATCCCGGCCGCCGCCAGCGACCGCACCCGCCGCTGTTCCGGTTCACTGAATGACCTCGCCAGCAGGCTGTCCAGCTGGACCTGCCGCTGCGCGTCGGCAAGATCATGACGCGCCAGCAGATGGTCACGCGCCGTCGCGTAGGCCGCCAGGCGCGACTGCCACGCCAGCTGCTGCCGATCCAGCACCGCCAGCCGGTCGGCTGCCACCGCCCCCCACAGCTCGGTCCGTTCCTTGTGACGCTGCTCGGGATCGACGTTCCGGGACTTCAGCATCTGGCTTTGCGAAACCGCCAGGTGAAAATCCGTCGCGGCGCGCTCCGCTTCATCCCACCCGGCGAACGTGCGTTCGTCACCGGCAACACCATGGCGTCGCTGCGCCAGACGTAGCAGGGTGGCGTCGGCGTAGGCCTCTTCCTCGCCGAACCAGGCGCGAACGGTGGGTTCGTCAAACCAGGCGCGGCGAAGGGCTTTGACCGCTGCCAGGTTCGCCGCTTCATCGCCGGTGGACGGCAAGGCCAGTCCCGCCTGCTGCATGCCGACATAGCGGTCGAACAGTGCCGCCACGGCGGCGCGAACGCTGCTGCTCAAACCCGGTTGCTGCTGCAGCCAGGCAACCAGGTCACCGCGGATCTGCGCGGGCGTCCGTTCACCGGTACGCGCCAGGAAATAGTCGAAGAGCCGCCGAAGGCCACGGTCAATGACGAGCCGGCCGGCCGCGTCGAGCGTCACCACGCCATCGACCTGGGTTCCGCGCATCGAATCGGCCACGATGCCGTCTGCTTCCGTTGGCTCAGCGGGCCTGGGAATCCGGGCGGCTTCACGCGGACGCACTGCCCCTTCCCGCGGCGGCGGATCGGCAACCGCGTCGCTCCGGAGAGCGACGCGGTGCGATCCTTCCGGCGGCAGCAACCACGCCACGCCCAGTATGGCCAGCGCAACCAGGATGCCTCGCCGCCGACTCACAGGCCGGCGTTCTTCAGACGGTTGGCGTGCGAGCGATACACGCTGACCGGATTGGAACTGAACAGGCCACGCAGTCCGAGCATCTGGTTGACCTCATCCAGGTGGTTCCACGCGTAGTCGTCCCGGATCACATCGCCCAGGTGGCTGGAGCAGCGCGAAACCAGTCCGTCATTGGCTTCAAAGCCGAAGAACAGGCTGGAGGCACCAAAGAAGGCGTCAGACGCATCGAAGAGGTTGGTCAGCACCGACGTGCCACTGAACGAGTAGTAGCGGATGCCACCGGCGACCAGGGCGCCCTTGCCGCAGCTGGAGGACGGCAGCCCCTGGCCATGCAGGCTGTTGAAAGCCGTGATGCCCGGCGTGTTGAGCGAGGCCAGCGCCGCAAGCGCATCCTGCGGGTCGTCGTTGCCCGAGAGCCAGCCGAGGAAACCGCCGAGCGCGTCCATGAAGCCGGCGACGATGGGACGCAAGGGCGAATTCGGCGGCAGGGTTGCCTCGATACCGTCGGCCACCTTGCTGCCCTTGTTCGGCGCGCCCATGGTCGTGACGGAAACCACCAGGTCGGGCCGCACCGACGCCACGTAACGGATGGTAGGCCCACCGTGGCTGTGACCGATCAGGTTGAACTTGGCGTGGCCATGCAGCGCACGCAAGTGATCGAGTTCGTCGATCAACTGCTCGCCGCGCGCCTCGGTCGAATTCACCCCGGAAACGCTGGCGACGTAGACGGTCGCCCCACCAGCGCGCAACTCCGGCGTAATGCCGTACCAGTATTCGTAGACGCCCAGCAGGCTGTCGAAGCCGAGCATGCCGTGCACGAGCACGATGGGGTGGCGGGTTTGCGTATAGCCGGACTGGGCCGCGACAGGGAACGCGACCAGGAAACACAGTAGAACACCGAACAGACGCCCGAAAACGGAGCGTTTCATACTTCCCTCTCCTCAGGGAAGCCACGGCACAGCGCGCGCTGCGGTTCGATCCTCGAAATCCTGCTCCTGCCACGAGGCAATACCTCGCGACGGGCCGCCATTCCGGCGGCCACGACGTTCTGCCGAACACGACCCCAGGCCGAGTTTCCCAGCATGACGAACGGTGGATGGAATGCCGCGCACGCGAGCCGTACGCGACGCGCCGCAATGTACACCGATGAAACGCTCAATTCAAACGGTTGTTTTATAAGCGAACTCAACCATTTGCGACGACCGGGCGCCGGCAGCAGCGTTCTGGAATTCGTACACAGGCGCACAAAGCGCGCCACTCGCTGCCAACAACGTAGCGGCGCTGGACGAGCCCGGGATGGGTCAGTGGTCGCGGTGCGCGCAGGCGGCGATGCGCGCGTGCAAGGCGTCCAGGCCGTCAAACAACGCGGCCGGCCCCGGCTGAAGAATCAGCGGCGACTTGATCTCGAACAGCTCGCCGCGCTGCACGGCGGGGATGGCATCCCAGCCCGGACGCGCTGCCACGCGCTCGGGACGGAAGCGCTTTCCGCACCAGGATCCGAGGATCAGGTCCGGTGCCCGGCGCACCACTTCGCCAGCGTCGGCCAGGATGCGGTCTCGCGCGAGGGATTTTTCCGTCAGCTCGGGAAAAACATCGTCGCCGCCGGCGATACGGACCAGTTCGCCCACCCAGCGGATCCCCGTGATGAGCGGGTCGTCCCACTCCTCGAAATACACTTTTGGACGAAACGGCAGGCGCGACGCGGCATCCCGGATCTGATCCAGATGCGCTTCGGCGCGACAGGCCAGGTCTTCCGCCGCGTCAGCGGCCCCCACCATCGCACCGAGGCGACGGATGTAGCCAAGGATGCCCTCGACCGACCGGTGATTGCTGATCCACACCTCGACGCCGGCCTTGATCAGGTCGCGAGCGATGTCTGCCTGGATATCGGAAAACCCGATGACCAGATCCGGCTCGAGCGCCAGGATCTCGCTGATGCGCGCACTGGTAAAAGCCGACACCTTCGGCTTCTCCTTGCGCGCCCGGGCCGGGCGCACGGTAAAACCGCTGATGCCCACGATGCGATCTTCCTCGCCGATCGCATACAGCACCTCCGTCGGCTCTTCCGTCAGACACACGATGCGGCTGGGATACACGGCAGGCGTCCTCGATAAACGATCAGTGACCGATCAGGGTCACGTTGACATGCCGGCGGTGCGGCTCGGCCCGGTGTTCCCACAGGTAGACGCCCTGCCACGTACCGAGGCTGTACCGGCCGCCGTGGAACGGCACACCGAGGCTGCAGCCGGTCAGTACGGAACGGATATGCGCCGGCATGTCATCAGGCCCTTCCGCGTCGTGTTCGAACAGGGGATCGCCATCCACGACCAGGCGCGCGAAAAAGCGTTCCAGGTCGGACTGGACGGTGGGATCGGCGTTCTCACCGATGATCAGCGAGCAGCTGGTGTGCTGGACGAAGACCGTCGCGAGCCCGGCCTGCAGGCCCGACCTGTCCAGCGCATCGCGCAGCTGCGCGGTGATGTCGACCAGGCCGCGCCCGCGGGTATGCACCGTCATCCCCGATTGCGCGAGTTTGAGGCCGCCGGCGGTGCTCACGGATAGAGCAACCGCCTGGTCCAGCCACCCTCGCCGCGTTCGTAGCGATGCCGCTCGTGCAGGCGGAAACGTGCGCCGTACCAGATCTCGATCATCTCCGGTACTACCCGATAACCGCCCCAGTGTGGCGGGCGCGGCACTTCGCCGCCTTCAAACTGCCGTTCGTACTGTGCAATGCGGGCTTCGAATTCCGCGCGGTCCGGCAGGGTTTGCGACTGCAGCGACGCCCAGGCGCCGACCTGGCTGCCACGGGGACGCGTGGCGAAATAGGCGTCCGAATCCGCCGCCGGCAACTTCTGCGCCGCGCCTTCGATCCGCACCTGAATACCTTCGCGCACCGACTTCCAGTGCAGGCACAAGGCAACCTGCGGATGCGCGACCAGTTCGGTGCCCTTCGCGCTCTGGTAGTTGGTAAAGAAGCGGAATCCGTCGGTCCCCGCGCCCTTGAGCAGCACGATGCGCGAATGGATGCGACCATCGCCATCCACGCTGGCCAGGTTCATCGCCGTCGGCTCCGGGTCGCCGCTGCGCTCGGCTTCGGCCATCAGGGTGCGGAACTCCGCGAGTACGTCGTCGAGCAGGACCATCGCGATGTCTTGGGAAGGCTGGGAGGGGGAAAAATCCTAGCACGGGCCGTACGTCCACCGTCATGACGATGGGCCTTCGTACGCACACGGCAGCTGCCGGCGTCCGCGCTATCCTTTGGAAAGTACCGGCGGCCCCGTCGACGCAGCGACGATGGCGCACACGCTGACCGTCAGGCCTGTTCCAGCCGGTAGCCGTGCTGGTAGACGGCCGTCAGGCGCCAGCCATGCTCGCCGCCGAGTTCCAGTTTCTTGCGCAAGCGGCTGACGTGGGTATCGACCGTCCGCGTTGACACCTGGGCGCTCATGTTCCACACGTTCTCAAGCAGGGCATCGCGGCTGACGATGCGCCCCTGGCGCCGGAACAGATAAGTGGCCAGATCGAATTCGCGCTGGGTCAGCTCGATTTCGCGGCCGCCGATGGCGACGCGGCGTCGCTGCAGGTCCACATGGTAGGGCGGCAGTGCCAGCTCGGCGCTGCCTTCCGTGTCGACACCCCGTCGGCGCAGGACCGCGGCGACGCGTGCCAGCAGCTCGGCCTGCTTGGGCGGCTTGATGACGTAGTCGTCGCCACCGCTCTCCAGTCCCTTCACGACGTCTTCGTCGAGGGAGCGGGCCGTCAGGAAGATGACGGGAAGCTCGGCGTTGGCCGAGGAACGGATCCAGGCGAGCACATCAAGACCGGTTGCGTCGGGCAGCATCCAGTCCAGCAGGAGCAGGTCGACGGCCTCATTGCCCAGGCGACGACGGAATTCGTTGGCGCTACGGAATACACGGGGCGTATAGCCTGCGCGTTCGAGCCATAGCGAAACCAAGTCCGCCTGGTCGGCATCGTCCTCGAGAAAGCCGATGACTACCTCGTGTTTGCTCATGCGACTCTTCCCTGCATAAGCGCCTGGCTCATCCTCGTCCCCTTATTCCACGAAGTCTACGCCCATACGACGCGCCGTCCGTTGTAGCCCGGTTCAGGGCATCCGGGCGCAGTGTAACAGCAAGCAGAACTCGTGCGACGGGTCCCGCGGCGCCCGGACTGCCGCAACGCACCATCTCCCCTGCCGCCGAAGTCGACGCGATCGCGCCGGAATCGGCCATCCGCAGTGCCGCAATTTCCCGTCTGCTAATCCTCGCCTACGCCCACGGCGAGATCCCGTCCCGTATCCGGGCAATACCTCGCGCGACCAGCCAGGCCGGCGCCTAGCGCCGCATCGCCGATACCAGCGCACCGTAGCCGCTGCGATAGTCGGGATGCCGGAACACATAGCCCGAGTCGCACAGGCGGCGGTTGGACAACCGCTTGTTGCCCACGGCCCGATCGGGCGCTGTCGTCCCGACGCGCAGCGGTGGCAGGTGCAGCTGGTCGGCGATGAACCCATACACCTCCGCCAGCGTGGCCGGCGCGTGGTCACTGAGGTTGTAGCAGGGCTGCACGGACGCCACAGTCAGCAGGTGCGCCAGGGCGCCGGCGACATCGTCCACATGTATTCGATTGGTAAATTCCGCTTCTCCGGCAGGCAGCGTGGCAGTACCGTTGGCGACCTGGTCAACCAGGCGCGTACGCCCCGGCCCGTAGATCCCTGAACAGCGCGCGACGACCGCCTGCGGCAGGTTCCGCAACAGCCACCGTTCCGACTCCAGCAATACGGCACCGTTGAATGCCAGCGGCAGACAGACCGCGGTTTCATCGACCCAGGCCCCGCCGTGTTCACCGTACACCGCACTCGAGGACACGAAGACCAGCCGGTCCACGCCACCCGCCCCGTCCAGGTGGCTCACCAGATTGCGCAGTCCTTCCCCGAAGGTTCGTCGGTACGCCGCCTCGTCGCGGGCACCCGGCGTCGGCAGGAAGACCACGCGGCGGATGTCGCGGGGTAAGCCGGCGAGGGTGGCCGGGTCGGCAAGGTCCGCGCGCAGCGGACGCACCCCTTCCGGCAACGGTGTTTCGCTGCGACGCAAGCCATAGACCGGCACGCCGGAAGCGGCGAGCACGGCGCCCAGGCGGCCGCCGACATCCCCACAACCGGCAATCAGTACAGCGCCGGGCCCGGTCACACGGCCGCCTGCAATTCACGCGGCGGCGAGGGCGGTGCCGGGCGCGGCAGGTAGCGCAGCCACACCAGGAACACCACCAGGGCATCGAGCACGATCAGCGCCTGCCAGATATACAGGTGGAACCATTCAAACCAGGTCTTATCCCACTGGTGCAGGTAGTAAAGGCTGATGATGCGGACCACGTTGAGCGACTGGATCGCCACCGTTCCGATCAGAATACCGATCACCTTGTGCTTCCAGGATGTCGGGAAGGCAATCATGGCCGACACCAGCACCAGCACCGCCTCGATGCCGTTGCAGACACGCTCGATGCTCACCGCCAGGCCCGTGCCGGCCGACAGGATCTGCTTTCCATAGGAAACCGCATCGCCACCGAAAAGGCTGATGACATGGGCGGAAATCCACGCCAGTACGGCGTTGAACGGATCGATGACCGCCTTCTCCACCGGCACCAGCACATCGAGCGTGAAGAAGACCAACAGCGACAGGACGAAGATCAGCAGAAATCGGTACATGGCGCGACCGGCTGAGGGCAGGGGCATAGCTTAGCGCCATTCCGGCCGCCCCCGCCGGCGTCGGCCGGATATGGCGACTTGGCACAAAAGCCGCCGCAATAGCGCGTGCTAGCATCTCCGCATGAATCCCGCACCCAATCTTTTCCTGGTCGGCCCCATGGGTGCCGGCAAGACCACCATCGGACGGCGCGTGGCCGAGCATCTGCACCTGCCCTTCCATGACCTGGACCAGATCATCGAAGAAGAAACCGGCGCGACTATCCCGCTGATCTTTGAACTGGAAGGCGAGCCCGGATTCCGCCGCCGCGAACACGACTGCCTCGCTGCGATGACCGGGCGGCAGGGCATCGTCCTTGCCACCGGCGGCGGTGCGGTACTCGACCCGGCCAACCGGCAGTTGCTCGCCACCCGCGGCTTCGTGGTGTGGCTGGAAACCAGCGTGGAACAGCAGCTGTCGCGCCTGGCACGCGACAAGAAGCGTCCGCTGCTGGCGGCACCCGACCGGCGCGAACGCCTGGAGCAGATGGCCCAGGTGCGAAACCCGCTTTACCAGGAAGTCTCGGACATGATCATGCACTCCTCCTGCGACCGCGTCCCGCAGGTCGCGCTGGAGCTGGCCAGCCAGCTGGAACGCCAGTGGCACCGCTCCACGACGGTGGCCGCCTGATGCACGCATTGCATACGCTGGACGTCGCACTCGGCGAACGCAGCTACCCCATCTGGATCGGCCCTGGTCTGCTCGATGATGCCCCACGATGGACCACAGCGCTGCGCGGCCGCCACGTGCTGGTGGTCACCAATGAAACCATCGCACCACTGTATCTGTCCCGGGTTACCCGGGCGCTGGGCGAGCGTCTGCATGCCAGCGTGATCCTCCCGGATGGCGAGTCATTCAAGACGCTGGAAAACTGCGGCGTCGTACTGGACGCCCTGGCCCGCCTCAAGGCCAATCGAGACGCCTGCGTGATTGCGCTCGGCGGCGGGGTGATCGGCGACCTGGCCGGCTTTGCCGCCGCCTGCTGGATGCGCGGTATCGATTTCCTGCAGATTCCGACCACCTTGCTGGCCCAGGTCGACTCATCCGTCGGCGGCAAGACCGGAGTCAATCTGCCGGCCGGCAAGAACCTCGTCGGTGCATTCCACCAACCGCGCGCCGTGCTCATCGATACGCAGACATTAGATACGCTGCCGCCACGCGAATACCGTTCGGGACTGGCCGAGGTGGTGAAGTACGGCGCGATCGGCGACCCGGACTTTTTCACCTGGCTGGAAGCCAACGCCACCGCTCTCCTTGCCCGGGAAACCGGGGTCGTCGCCGAAGCCATTGCGCGCAGCTGCCTGCACAAGGCTGGCGTGGTGGCCCGCGACGAACGGGAAGATGGCGAGAGGGCGCTGCTCAATTTCGGCCACACCTTCGGCCACGCGCTGGAAACCGTGTCCGGCTACGGCAGCCTGCTGCACGGCGAGGCGGTCGCCATCGGCATGGTGCTGGCTGCACGCCTGTCGGCCGACCTGGAACGCGCCCCCGCCGCCGATGCCGAACGGCTTGAGCACCTGCTGCGCGCGCTCGAACTGCCGACCGACCTGCCCGGGGGGACGTCCGCCGACGACCTGCTGTCCCTCATGCGCCTGGACAAGAAGAACCTCAGCGGCCGCCTGCGCCTGATCCTGTGGCGCGGCATCGGCCACGCGGACATCGTTCCGGATGTCCCGGAAGCGATGATCCGGGCCGTGCTGTCTGCCGAGGCCATGGCACCAGGCTGACCGCGGCCCGGCACGCGGACGCGGCACTTGTGGCTAAAATCGGGCCATGCGCATCTACATGCAAACCCAGCCGGTGTCGAACGAGTCGCCGCGGTACTACGAGATCGTCCTTCAGCAGGATCTGCTCGGCGGTTGGATGCTCTACCGCGAATGGGGCCAGCAGGGCGGCCGAGCCAGCAGCAAGCGCGAGGTCTACCTCGAACGCGACGACGCCCTGACCGCTTTCGCGCAGGCGCGCGACGCCCAGGTCAAGCGCGGATTCAAAGTGGTATTCAGTCAGGGACTGGAGGCACCGCATGTTCGCTAGCCACCTGGGCGGCCCGGGCCGGGCAAGGGCCCTGCTGCTGATCCTGGCAATCGCCGCGGGCCCCGCCGCCGGACAGGACGAACAGATCTTCGAGCCCGGCAAGAAGCACGTCTGCGTACCGGCCGCCAGCGGCGAAGGCTGGGACTGCGGCACCGATGCCAAGCCACCTGAGGCCGGCGCGCGGAAAGAGGAGCCCACGCTGCGAACCAGCCGGGCCGGCGACGAGGCGACAACCGCTCTGGCCCGCGATGGCTCCGCCGATGCGCCGGTCACCACCCGATCCGAGACGCCGCCCGTCAGCCTCGCTACACCACCACCAGCGCCACCCGCTACCCCGCGCAGCCGCCGTTCCGTACCGAGCTACCTGCTCTCCCCGGAAGCCCGCAGTGCCGCCAGCACGGCACCCGCGACGCCTGCGACAGCTTCGACGCCTGCGACAGCTTCGGCGCCTGCGACAGCTTTGGCGCCTGCGACAGCTTCGGCGCCTGCGACAGCTTCGACGCCTGCGACAGCTTCGGCGCCTGCGACAGCTTCGGCGCCTGCGACAGCTTCGGCGCCTGCGACAGCTTTGGCGCCTGCGACAGCTTCGGCGCCTGCGACAGCTTCGGCGCCTGCGACAGCTTCGGCGCCTGCGACAGCTTCGGCGCCTGCGACAGCTTCGGCGCCTGCGACAGCTTCGGCGCCTGCGACAGCTTCGGCGCCTGCGACAGCTTCGGCGCCTGCGACAGCTTCGGCGCCTGCGACAGCTTCGGCGCCTGCGACAGCTTCGACGCCTGCGACAGCTTCGACGCCTGCGACAGCTTCGACGCCTGCGACAGCTTCGACGCCCGCGACAGTGTCGATGCCTGCGCCCGCATCGTCGGACACCAGCACGCGCCCAGTGACCGCTGCTGCGGAAGCGCCGGTGCCCGAAGCGGCACCCGCCGCCACAACGGCGTCGACAAAGGACGCCGCCCCTGCGCGCGCCACTGCCTCAGACCGTGAAACGCCATCACCGGCCGAAGCCGGCGCTGTGGTCGATGCCCCGCGGCCGGCCGCCGTGGCGGCCTTGCTCCGTGGCCACTCGGAATTCGCGCGCCTGGCCGATTCGCACTACGTCCTGGAAGTGAGCAGCGGCAGCGATCGCACCGCCGTCGAACGGGACGCCGGTGCGCTGGCCTTGCCCGACGGTGCCGTATACCTGTTGCGCCTGCAGCGCGACGGCAACGACTGGTTCGTGGCCGCCTGGGGCGATTTCACCTCCCTGGAAGCGGCCCGGTCGGCGCGCCAACAGGCTATCTCCCTGGGCGCCCAGCGCACCGGATGGCCACGGCGTATCGCGCCGCTCAAGCAGGAAATCCGCAACCGCTGACACGCAACGCATGCAGCTACCGTCCGCCGGCGCACCGCGCCGCGGCGGTGTGCGTCGCAGCCCCTCCCGAAATCTGGAACGATGGAACCGACGATGCAAAACGACCGACTGCTGCGCGCACTCAAGCGCCAGCCCGTGGATGCCACACCCGTATGGCTGATGCGCCAGGCCGGGCGCTACCTGCCCGAATACCGGGCCACGCGTGCCAAGGCCGGCAGCTTCATGAACCTGTGCACGAATCCCGAACTGGCCTGCGAAGTCACACTCCAGCCGCTGGCGCGCTTCCCGCTCGATGCGGCGATCCTGTTTTCCGACATCCTGACCATTCCCGACGCGATGGGCCTGGGCCTGCATTTCGCCGACGGGGAGGGCCCGAAGTTCCGTCACCCGGTCCGCACCGCCGCCGATATCGAGAAATTGGGCGTCCCCGATCCGGAAGGTGAACTGCGCTATGTCATGGACGCCGTCCGCACGATCCGCCGCGAGCTCGACGGACGCGTACCGCTGATCGGCTTTTCCGGCAGCCCCTGGACCTTGGCCTGCTACATGGTGGAAGGCGAAGGCTCGTCCAGTTTCGCGCGCCCCAAGGCCATGCTCTGGAACGAACCGGCCCTGATGCACCGGTTGCTCGATACGATCGCGCGCTCGGTCGCCAGCTATCTGGCGGCCCAGGTGGCCGCCGGCGCGCAGGCGCTGATGGTGTTTGACACCTGGGGCGGCTTGCTGTCACCGGACGCCTTCGAGGCGTTTTCGTTGCGCTACCTGACTCAGATCGTCACCGCGCTGAAGTCCGACCCGGCCACGCGCGAGGTGCCGCTGATCCTATTCTCCAAGGGCGCCAACGGCCACCTGGAGTCGATGGCCGCCAGCGGCTGCGACGCCCTGGGCGTGGACTGGACCATCCGCCTGGGTGACGCGCGGGCCCGCGTGGGCCAGCGCGTCGCCCTGCAGGGCAATCTCGACCCGACGATCCTGCACGCGCGTCCCGAAGCCATCCGCGAAGAAGTCGCGCGCACGCTGGCCAGTTACGGTGCCGGCCCCGGCCACGTGTTCAACCTCGGCCACGGCATCACGCCGGACGTGCCGCCCGATCACGTCGCAGCCCTGGTCGAAGCGGTTCACTCCCTGTCACCGCGCTACGCCGCCGGCTGAGCAAGGCCCCGCCGGCGCTACTCATCAAGCAGCGCCGGTGATGGACTCACCAGTGCATCCGCCAGGGACTGGAGCGTGACCGGCTTGCGCTGGAAGCCATCCATACCCGCTGCCAGCGCCTGTTGTTCCGCCATGGCATCGCTGCGTGCCGTCAACGCGATCAGCCGCGTCGGCCTCTCGCCGGTTTCGCGGGCGCGGATCAGGCGCGACACCTGCAAGCCATCCAGGCCCGGAAGATCCAGGTCAATCAGCGCCACGTCCGGACGCCGCACCTGCATCTCCGCCAGTGCGGCCAGACCGTTGCCCGCATGGCGCACGCGGTGGCCCAACGTTTCCAGCAGCTCCGTCACCACCCGGGCAATGGTGGCGTCGTCTTCCACCAGGAGGATGTCGAGCGCACGGGCCGGCAGGGACAGCGCACTGTCGCATTGCTGCGTTGCCGGCTCGTCACCGGACAGGCCCTCCGGCGCCGCCGGCAACGGCAGGTGGATCGAGAATACGCTGCCGTGGCCCAGCGTACTGCTGACGGTGATCCGGCCCCCCATGAGTTCCGCCAGGTCGCGCGAAATGGCCAGTCCCAGTCCGCTGCCGCCGGCGCGGCGCCCAACCGCATCCTGCTCGTAACGGCCGAACAGGCGCTCGCGCAGTTCGTCGGAGATGCCCGGGCCAGTGTCGCGCACGCGAAAGCAGAGGCCGGCGTCGTTCTCGCGGCACAACGACAGAGTCACTTCACCGGCATCGGTGAACTTGATGGCGTTGTTGACGATGTTCAAAAGTATTTGCCGCACGCGACCTGGATCCCCCAGCACGGGGCCGGGAATCTCCCCGGAACGGTCGACGACAAAGCCGATCCCCTTGCGCGCCGCCAGCGCGCGTCCGATGGCCGCGACGTCGTCGAGCATCCGCAAGGGATCGAAACGCACCTGCTCGAGCGCCAGCCGGCCGGCTTCGATCCGCGCCAGGTCCAACGCGTCATTGACCAGGCGCAACATGTGTTCACCGGAGGCGCGGATACCCTCGGCGTAAGCGCGCTGGCGCTCGTCCAGGACCGTGCGCTCGAGCAATTCGGTCATGCCCAGCAGCCCCGTCATCGGCGTGCGGATCTCATGCCCCATGTGCGCCAGGAATTCCGACTTGGATGCGCTCGCCTGCTCGGCCAGCGCGCGCCGCTGCGAGGCCAGCATCAGGTCCTGCTCGTGCGCCACGCGTCGCCGCCACGAACGCGCCGCCGCAAATGCCAGGCCTGACAACAGCAGCGCATACAGGGCATAAGCCCACGGCCGCTCCCAGGGCGCCGCGTCCACTTTTATGACCAACGGGGCCGCCAGTTGCGTGATGCCGCCCTCTTCATCGATGGCGCGGACGCCCAGCCGGAATTCACCGGGATCCAGGTGCGCCAGTTCGCGCACGCCGCGGGCGTCGGGCAAGGTCCATTCCGGTTCGGCGCCTTCCAGCTGGAACTGGTAGCGCGCGGGCGCGGCATACGCCAGTGAACGCGCCTCGACACGCAGGTCGCGGTCGTTCCAGCGCAGGTGCACCGCCTGCGTTGGATCAAGCGATTGCACCTGATCGCCGCGCCGCACGGTCACGCCCGCCAGATGCAGCGGGCTGGCCCGCAATACGGGATCGGCGACCTGCGTGTCGCGCGCCACCACGCCAGCTAGCGTCGCTGCAACCAGGACGCCATCATCGCGCAGCAGCAGGCTGCGATCGACGAATTCCGGCGAGAGCAGGCCACTGGCCACGTCGAAATGCCGAAAGCGGCGGCTCGCCGGATCCACCCGGTACAGGCCGCGCGGCGAGGTCAGCCACAGCGCGCCCTGCCGATCGCGCGCCATCGCCCCAACCTCCAGCGCGGGCCAGCCGTCGCCCGTATCGAGCGCCCACGTCGCCGCGTACTGTTTGCTATTCCTTTCGTAGCGCTCGATGCGGCCAAAGCGATGAACCCACACCCGCCCGCCCTCATCGACGGCGAAGGCATGGATGCGATCCACCGCCATTCCGTCCACTGCAGCGAAGCGCCGCTGCGCCGGATCCCACCGGTCCAGTCCCTGGGCGTGCGCAACCCAGAGGCTGCCGTCGGCGCCTGCATGGAGCTGTTCCACATCCGTATCGCGCGGACTGCCGGTATCGCCGGGTGTATAGCGCTGTACGGAGAGCGTGGCCCGGTCCACCCGGGCCACGCCGACGCCCCGCGCACTCAGCCACACGGCGTCGTCCGTTTCCGCCAGCAGATCCACCGGACCCGCCGGTACGCCTGCTGCGGTCCCGCTGGCCGCGGCGGGCAAATCCATCGCCGTGCCCGTGGCCGGATCGAAAACGCGCACGCCGCGGTGCTGGCCGAGCCACAAGCGACCGTCGCGGTCCTCCAGGACAGCGCGCCGACGCAATTCGGTGCCGCCGATCCGCGGCCCCCAGCGCTCCACCTGGCCGCGCGCCAGATCGATGCGGTCCACCGCACCGTTGAGCGTGACTGACCAGACCCTGCCGTCGCGGCCACGACCAATCCCCTGGACACGGCCCGGCGACAGGCTCGCCGCATCGCCGGGAATCTCGCGGATCTGCGTGAAGCGGCGCCACGCCGGCGGCAGGTAGGCAATACCGCCGTCGAGCGCGGCCAGCCACAGGCCGCCCTGGTGATCGGTCAATGCATCAAACAGCAACTCGCCGGGAAGTCCACCCGGCATCAGCGGACGCGCGCCCCACGCCGTTTCGCGTCCGTCCGGCTCGCGTCGCGTCACCCCGTGACGGGTGGCAAGCCACAGGTCGCCGCGCGGATCCCGTGTCACCGCGTACACCGTGCGCGCCGTCGCACCCGCGTCGATCCTGGCCGCCTGCCCGGCACCATCCACGCGGAACAGCCCCGCCGACGTGCTGGCAATGACGCCGTCGCCATCAGCCAGGAGCGAAAGTACCTGTACATCGCCGCGGCTCGTCGCGTCGACCGGCAATGCGATGTGTGAGATCGTTCCCGCCGCATCGCGCCGGTCCAGGCCGGCGCTGGTACCGATCCACAGGCCGCCGCGCGTGTCGCCCAGGAGGCTCAGCACCACGTCCGAGGCGATGGTGCCCGGATCGTCCGCCTTGTGCTGGAAGTGGTCGAAGTGGCGCTCGTCGGCGCGCAGACGATTGAGGCCGCCCGAATAGGTGCCGATCCAGATGGCGCCGGCGGCGTCCTGGGCAAAGGCCCAGACATCGGGCGCTGACAGGGACGAGGCATCGCCCGGCACGTAAGGAAAGTGATGGAACGTGCGGCGCGATGTGTCCAGCCGGTTTGCACCGGCACCCTCGCCGCCCACCCACACCCGATTCTCGCGGTCGACGAACACCGCGGAAACTTCATTTTTTGGCAACGACGACGCGGCGCCCGGCTCATGCCGCCAGATGCGGAAGGCCATTCCGTCGTAGCGGGCCAGCCCATCCTGGGTACCGATCCACAGAAAGCCGTCGCGATCCTGCGCCAGTTTGTAGACCGTCGACGACGGCAGCCCGTCGCCGGCACCGAAGCGACGGAACAGCGGCACCGGCGCCAGCACTGCAGGCGTCGGCGACGCCGCGGCGAACATCACAGACAGCAATGCAGTAGCGAGCATCGGTCTCCTCCCTTCCCGATCATGCCAGATCCGCTTGCGGCGATGTCCACAATGTGCGGCGGCGCATCGACCGTCGCGCCTGTGCCGACAGTCCTGCTGGCAGCCGCGCCGCCGTTCCCTAAAATGCCGGCATGGACAAGATCTCCCGCGTCACCGTGCGCCGGTTCATCGCCGTCGGATTCGCCGTCCTGGCGATGGCACTGCTTTGGCTGCTGCTGGGCGCGTTGCAGACGGGCCTTGCCCTGTGGCAGCAGATCGCGGGTCTGCATTGGTCGCTGCAGGCGCTTGTCGGAACCATCGTGACCGGCTTCGCCGGTGTGACGGCCTGGGCCGGCTGGCGTCTGCTCCGGCCTCGCCGGCCCCATCGAAACACCGTACCGCCCCCCGATCGCGCCACGATCGAGCGACGTGTCGAGCGGCTCGCACAACTGGACGACACGACAGCGTCCTTCAGCGCCGAGCTCGCCGAACTGGATGCGCGTCGCCAGAGCGGCGAATGCTACGTTGCGGTCTTTGGCGAGATCAGCGCCGGCAAGTCCAGCCTGATCCGCGCGCTTGCACCGGACGCCGACAACGCCGTCGACGTGCTCGGCGGCACCACGCGGCAGGTCGCCCACCACCGCGGCCGCCTGGGCGAGCGCGAACTGGTCCTGGCCGACGTTCCGGGCACGCAGGAAGTGGATGCCCGCGAACACGAGACGCTCGCGCGGGACGAGGCCCTGCGCGCGCACGCTGTCGTCTACGTCTGCACCGGCGACCTGACCCGCCAGCAGGATGGCGAACTGCGCTGGCTGCACGGCTTCGGCAAGCCGCTGCTGCTCGCGCTCAACAAGGTGGATCTGCTATCGGCCGCGCAGCGCGACGAGGTCCGCACTGCGCTGGATGCACGTTATCGGGATGTCGTTGACGCCGTCGTGCCAGTCCGCGCCGGCGGCGTGGAACACCTTGAGCGGCGCCTGCCGGATGGCCGGCGCGAGCAGGTCACGCGTGAGGCGACGCCGGACACCGCAGCGCTGGCCAAGGCCCTTTCCGCGCTCGTCGCCACCGATGCGGACACACTCGAGGCAGCCCGCGAAGGCGCCGTGCTGGGTCATCTGGCCGAACGGCTGGGCGCCGCCGAACGGTCGGCGCGCAGTGTGGAGGCCTACCGGATCGTCGATCGCTACACACGGCGCGCCGTCGTCGGCGCCCTGGCGGCCATTGCACCGGGTACCGACCTGATCATCCAGGGGGCGCTGGCCACGGGCCTGATCCGCGAGCTGGCCGCCCTGTACGACGTGCCCGTGAAAACGCTGGATCTCGACGCGTTCCTGGAGCAGGCGGGTGGCACGCTGCGAACCACCAGCTCCATCGTCCTGGCCATTGCCGGCAATGCCCTCAAGGCCTTCCCTGGCCTGGGCACCTTGAGCGGCGGCGTGCTCCACGCCGTGGCCTACGGGCTGATCTTCGACAGCCTGGGATGTGCCGTGGTGCGCACCCTCGCCGAACACCACCGGCTGGACCAGGCCGCCGCCACTGATGCACTGCGCGAGCTGCTGACCGGAAAGAGCGCGCAGCGGCTCGGGCATATCGCGAACCTGGCGCTCGAAAGCCTGCGTGACGCCACGACCGGCAACGGCCATGCGCGGTGATCCTGGGCCAATTTGTACGCCAGCCGGCAACAATCCGTTCAGCCGACGGCCCTTTGTTCGACCCGGCGATATCTGCCAAGCTCCGGGAATGCGCCGAGTCCCTTCCGCCCTGCTCCTCATCCTGTCGGCCGCGATGGCGCTGCCGGCCATCGCCGGTGCGCCACAGTGGCGCGTCGACACCGTTCACACGCAGATCCATTTTTCGCTCGATCACCAGGGATTTTCACGCGCCATGGGCCTCATCAAGGTGCGCGACGGGCAGTTGACCTTCGATCCGGATGACTGGGCGGGCGCATCCCTGACGGTAACGGTCGATCCGGCCACCGTCATCCTGGGCGATGCGAAGTGGGAAGAAACCGTCCGGTCCTGGCAATTCTTCAACGTCTCGCGCTGGCCCCTCGCCCGCTATTCAAGCGATAGCATCGAGCGCGTGGACGAGCGTCGTGGCGTCGTTCACGGACACCTGGAATGGCGCGGTGAGCGCCAGCCACTGGACCTCGCCTTCCAGGTCAACAAGGTCGGCAACGACCCCTATACCTTTCGCCGCACGGCCGGCTTCTCCGCCACAGCAACGCTCCGGCGTTCGGCATTTGGCATGGACAAGCTGCTGTCCGTCGTCGGCGATGACGTGAAACTGCTGATCGAGGTCGAGGTCACACGCGATCGCGGCCGGCGCGATACACAGGCAGCGGAGAACAGTGACGATGGCATTGAAAAGTGATTCGCGGCAGTGGGGCCTGGGTGCGCAGCTGCTGCACTGGGTGATGGCGCTCCTCATCATCGGCGCGGGCATCGTCGGCTGGTACATGACCGACCTGCCCAATTCGCCACAGAAGATGAAGATCTATGCCATGCACAAGTCCGTCGGGCTGACCGTGCTGGCCCTGGTCCTGCTGCGCCTGGTCTGGCGCTGGCGCGACAACCGGCCGGCCGATGTCCCCATGCCTGCCTGGCAGGCGCGCGCCGCCCATGCCGTGCACGTTCTGCTGTACGGGCTGATGCTGGTCATGCCCCTGTCCGGATGGCTGTACAACTCGGCTTCGGGTTATCCGCTACGGTGGTTCGGGATGGTCAACCTTCCCAGCCTCACCGGCGGACAGGACGCGGCGCTCAAATCCCTGGCACACGAGGTCCACGAGTGGGGTTTCTACCTGCTCGCAGCACTCCTGCTCGCCCACGCCGGCGCTGCACTCAAGCACCATTTCATCGATCGCGATGAAACGCTGGCGCGGATGCTGCCGTTCCTCCGCCGGCGCACCGCGCCAGCCGTGGAGTCCGCGCCGGCCGCAACGCCAATACCTTCCGCCGCTTCTCCAGACCAATCCCCGGAGTCCCGTCCATGATGCGTCTTGCTGCCGCCCTCCTGCTGCTGGTGCCGTTCTCGCTGTGCGCGAAGGAGTGGACCGTCGACCCGGCCAGCACGCTGTCATTCAGCGGCACCTACCAGGGTGAAAAATTCACCGGCCACTTTGGGCGCTTCACCGCGGCAATCACCTTCGATCCGGCAAGCCTGGCTGCCGCGAAGTTCGATGTCAGCGTCGATGTCACCAGCATCACCACGGGAAACGCCGACTATGACGAGCAGCTCAAGGCGCCGGAATTCTTCGATTTCGGCAAGTTCAGGCAGTCGCGCTTTGTCACCACCGCCTTCCGCGAGGGCGACAACGGTCTGGTCGCCGACGGCACGCTGACCATCCGCGACAAGAGCCGTCCGACCCAGCTGAAGGTCACCTTCACGCCCGCAGGCGACGGCGCCACGCTGGACGTGGAAACCACCTTGAAACGGCTGGACTTCGACGTCGGCACCGGCGACTGGGCCGACACCAGCGCGATCGGCAACGACGTGCCGGTCACGGCGCATCTGGTCCTCAAGCCCAAGGGCTGACATGCGCCGGTGCGCCCGCCGCGGCGGAGCAGCCGCATGAGCGATGCAACGTCATGGCTGGAACGCGTACGCCAGTGGTTCGCGCGCGACACGTCAATGGCACCGCCACCGCCACCGACCAGCGCCGTGGACCGCGCCAGTTCCGCGCTGCGCGATCTGCTGCAGGATCCGCTGATCCCGGCCGTGCTGCGCACCGAGCTCGCCGACGACTTCAACCGCATCGAGGCCTTGCTCGACAAACTTGCCCGCGATGAGTTGCACGTCGCGGTTTTCGGTCGCGTCTCCGTCGGCAAGTCCGCCCTGGCCAACGCCTTGCTGGGGCATGCTGCCTTCGAGACGGGCGTGCTGCACGGCACGACCACCAAGGCCAACCAGCAACGCTGGACCGAAGCGGGCGGATCGGGCCTGCACTTGATCGATACACCCGGCATCAATGAACTCGACGGTGAATCGCGCGAACGCCTGGCCTTCGAAGTGGCCGAGATCAGCGACCTGGTCATCTTTGTCGTCGATGGCGACATGACCCAGAGCGAACGGGACGCGCTTGCCATCCTGGCGAAAACCGAGCGTCCCATCGTGCTCGCGCTCAACAAGTCCGATCGCTACACCAGTGAGGAAACGGAACGGCTGCTCCGGCGGCTGCGCGAACATACCGTCGGTTGCGTGCATGCCGACAACGTCATCGCCTGCGCGGCGCAGCCGGCGGACCGTCGCGTGATCGACGTCGATGCCCACGGCCGTGAGCACGAACGCTGCGAGGCGCGCCCTGCCGAGGTCGCCGAACTGCGCGCGCGCCTGCTGGCGGTGTGCGAACGCGAGGGCAAAACCCTTTCCGCGCTCAACGCCAGCCTCTTCGCCGGCCGACTGTCCGACCAGGTGGCCCGGCGCCTCGCCGAAACCCGCCGCGAGATCGCCGATCGACTGATCGGTCATTACTGCCTGGCCAAGGGCATCGCGGTCGCACTCAATCCGATCCCGGTCGCGGATCTCCTGGCCGCCGCCGCATTGGACGCGGCGCTCGTCATGCACCTGGGCAAGGTCTACGGGTTGCCGCTGACACGCCGCGAGGCCGGTCAGCTGATCGCCACGATCTGCGCTCAGCTGGCAGCACTGATGGGCGCCATCTGGGGCGTGCACCTGGTCGCCTCGGCGCTCAAGGGTGCGAGCGCGGGGCTTTCCACCGTCATGACCGCCGGCGCCCAAGGCGCACTGGCCTGGTACGCCACGCAATTGGTCGGCCGCGCCGCCGAGCGCTATCTGGTCGCCGGAAAGTCCTGGGGCGAACAGGGGCCCAAGCGTGTCGTGCAGGATATCGTCGCCAGCCTGGACCGCGATTCCATCCTGCGCGAGGCACGCGAGGAGATCCTCGCGCGCCTGCGCAAGCCGTCCTGATCAGGGAACGCAGCCGCCAGCCTTCACCAGGGTGACCGAACCGGACTTTCCGGCGAACGCACCCGTGGATTCAGTGCTATCGAATCGGTAGTCCATTCGCGCACGGTCGCAGGCCAGCATCGTCAACGTAGCCGTTCCGACGGGATAGATGTTGGCGGTCGGCGTCCGGTCGAAGGCGCCGCCGATCGACTGGGCGATCGGCACGGTGACGACGCCGTTGCTCGCGCCCGCGAGACTGCCACTGAGCGCAAACCAATGCTGGCGCCCCGCGTCATTGCCAGCATCGGCCGGATCGTACGTGAACCACGGCGCAAACAGGATGCCGTCGGGTTGCACCGCCAGCTGCAGCCCCTGCCCCGGTGTTTCCGGACTGAACCAGGAACCACTCATGCGCGCATCGAACCCTTTCGAGGGTAGCGGAGTATTCACCGGCTGCACCGTGCCGTCCGCAAGGATGCAGTCCGTTGTTGCCGGCGTGAGGCGCGACAGCGTAATTGAGCCTTTCGCACCGCCGTTATGCGCGGCGTCAAAGACGTAATCCAGCGTTCCCCGGTCACACCCGGTGAAGCGCAGCGTTGCAGTGCCGACACGCGTGTGGCTCACACCCTCTGCCGCATCGAAGCGACCGCCCGTGGATGCAGTGATCGACAGCTGCACCTGCGTGGCGTTCGCAGCCACATCGCCTGCCTGCAGTGTGTACCAGCGCAGCTGCGCCGGATCATTTCCGCCGTCACGCGAATAGGTGAACCACGGCATGAACAGCGTGCGGGAATCGGGCAACCAGTCCAGCACCAGGCCTTCGCCGCTGGCGTAGGGCGACCACCAGGCACCGGAAAGACCAGACTGGTCGACGCGAATGCGGGCCGCCTCATCCATGACATCGTCTTCCGTGACGATCGCGACCCTGCCCAGTTCACTCGTCGACCAGAGTGTCCTGACGAATCGGCCGATACCGCCGGCACTGATCGTTGCCTGCAGGATGCCGCAGTAGCCTGCGCAGGCGCGACGCGTCTCGGAGAATGGAGCGCCGGTCGCACTGTCATGACGGCGCATGCGCACAGTAGCGCCATCAGACTGCACCAGCAGGACGCGACGTCCGTCCGGGCTGCCCAGGATGTGGCTGTTTCCATGCTCCAGTCGTGCAGCATCCACCCGCCACCGAACCACACCATCCACCAACCCGATGCGGAAGAAGCTGTCCTTTTCGGCACAGTTGTCCGTCGCAATCGGATGTGGGGGACATAGCGCCAGTATGTAGACACTGCCCCGGTCCACATGAAGCTGTGCGGCGTCCGACACCGTAGGCAAAGTGACAGACCAGCGCAGGCCACCGTTCGCGTCCCGGTAGGTCACGGTCGTGTCGCTGGCAATACCAGGACGCAACTGTGTCATGACGACTCCACCGGCATCATCCATCGCCAGTTCCGTCAACCACGTCGGCTCGGTCAATTGCACGGCATAGCGCCGCTGGTTGTTCCGGTCGACCCGGACAAGCGTGACGACGCCGGATTTCCCTGCGGTGAATGCCGTGTCGCCAGCAGCATTGATGACCACCCGTCCGAGCTGTCCCTCGTTGCTGAATGAATGGCTCAGCGTTCCCGCGGACGAATAGATTTCCCGGTGAACGACCGTGCCGCTGGCCGCCTCCGCCTCATATACAACCACCAATGATCCATCCGTCAGCAGGCGAATCGACGCGGGTTGCGCGATCGTTGCGCTCGACGGCTTGAGCAGCGCTGTCCACTGCAGGTCGCCGGTGTCCGCGCGCCGGCATTCCACACGGCGAACCACGTCAAGACGTTCGTAATGCTGCGTGCTCATGCACACGCGCTGAGCGTCGGCAGCGAAGGCGCGCGGTGTGTTGTCGGTGAACGTTTTTCGCCACGCGGGCGCTCCATCGGCATTGACGCGAACCACGCTGTTCCGACGCGGATTCTTCCGCGAATAGGTCGCAAAGTAGGTCGTGCCGTCCGCACCCGACAGTGCTGCCATCGAAACTTCGCTGTGCGGTACAGGACTGAGCTGCGCATGGATCTGGGCGCCGCCATCCGGCGCGATCGTCACCGGTGCGTAGATCCGGTTCGGGACATCCAGCAGCGCCAGTGTGACGAAGCTGCCATCGGCGGTGCGCTTGGGCGACTGACCAACCGGCAGGAACGACAGCGCTTTCGTCGACACAAGGCTGCCGTTGCGTCCCAGGCGCGTGATCGCGGCGGTCTGGCCCCAGCGCAGGATGGCCAGGTCGCCCCCGGTATCGCCGTAATCTGGCAGTACGCCGAGAACCGGCAGCCACCATGCGTTTCCGCAGCACGCAGCCATTCCAGGGTACCTTCGCCATTGACGCGGACGACAGCCGTCGGCGCACCCGGGTTACCGGGATTGAGTCCGCCGGTCTGCACGTAGAAACCGCCGTCGTCGGCCGTTGCCATGTGCAGTACAGTGAATTCGCCGCTGTCGAAGCCGCCGGGCAGTGCGTGCGCCTTCGCCCACTTCTGCGCGCCATCGCGGCCGATCCGCGCCACCATCAGGCGCCGCGGCGACTGCGCCACACCAGCGACGATGACGTCGCCGTTCTCCACAAGCCGCAGATGGTCGATCGTCGTTGCGCCCAGCGCGTCCGAGGCGCGCCAGGTCCACTGCGGATTGCCGGCCTTGCCGAACTTCATCACCGTCGCCCGCTTCACACCGGACAATTCATCCGTGCCAGCGACCAGGAGCGCATGGCTGGCCGGCTCGGCGGCCATCAGGTGGTCGTTGTACCGTAAGGGCGAAATCGCGCGGACTCTCCGTCAGCGCATCAACGACGGGATCGGCGTAGATCTGCTCCCAGGCCTGCGCCGGTGTGGCAGTAGCGAGGAAAAGCCCGGACAGCAGTGCCGCTGAAGGGAATCGGAAGAGTGGGGCGGAAGTCATGTAACCCTGGAAGTCGGGGAAATAGGAGGGAGTACGGGAAATGGGCTCGCTTCTATCGCCGCGGCGTTTCCGGAGCGGCGGCTCACGTTCAAGGAATGCCGATCAGGGTGTGCACCCCCACTTTGACGAGGCTGATCGTCCCGGCCTTTCCGGCATAGGGACCGGCGCTCTCCGCGCTATCGAACCGATAGCTCACATTCGCCCGGTCGCATGCCGTCATCGTCACGGTCGCGCTGCCGACCACCACGAAATTCCCGGTAGGGATGCGATCAAATGCGCCGCCAATCGCCTGCACGATCGCGACGGTCGCGCGTCCTCCCGACGCGCCAGCCAGGTTGCCGGAAAGGACGAACCAGTGCTGGCGCATCGCATCGTCGGCGGTATTGTCCACGTCGTAGGTAAACCAGGGAGCAAAAAGCACACCACCAGGCTGGATCGCGAACTGCATGCCCTGGCCAGGTTTCTCCGGGTCATACCAGGAGCCGCTCATGCGGCTGTCAAAACCACCGGCAGGTGGTCGCCGGTCTGTACCAGGACGGGTGCTGCCGTCGGCCAGTACGCAATCAGCGCCGGCCGCAGATAGACGCGATAGCGCGAGCGATCCCTGGATGCCGGCCTTTTCGCCGCTGTCGAACTGGTAGCTGAGCGTTGCCTTGTCGCACGACTCAAACGTGAGTGCGGCGGATCCGACGCGCGTCGTGACCACGCCACCAGCAGCGACGAATCGCCCGCCATCCGATGCCCGGATGTCCATGTCCACCCGCGTGGCGCCAGCCGGAACGCCGCCGGCGGCGACCGTATACCAGCGCTGGCCGGACGGGTCACCGACGGCTTCCAGGCCAAACGTGAACCAGGGCATGAACAGCGTGCGCGAATCCGGCAGCCAGTCGAGCACCAGGCCTTCGCCGTTACCATAGGTCGTCCACCACGCGCCCGAAATGCCAGGCTGGTCGGCGCGGACCGCTGTGCGCGGCAGGGCCGGGCGATCCGCGTGGAAGATGACCTGCTGCGTCCGGCCGCCCATGCTTTCCAGGCGGGAAAGAACGCGAAGCCCGCCATCGGCATCCAGCGCCATGTCGAAGACCGGGCACCAGGTGTGACCGCAAGGCAACTTCTCTTCTGCGATGAGCTGGCCAGTGGCATCGTCGATCCGTCGAAGGCCGATCGGGTCGCCGCCAGATGCAACGATGACCTGGCCGTTACGCACTGCAATCCGCGCATTGAGGATGCTGAGCAATCCGAGGTCGGTTTTCCAGCGTATCGCACCGTCCGCTTGCGACAGGCTCCACAGGGTGTAGCGCCAGCGCCCCGAGATCGAGGGTGACGCCCGGTCGATGAAGTAGACGTTCGAGCCGTCGAGTATCAGCGGAGAGGCCTCACCCATGCCGGGCAACGGGGTGCTCCAGCGATACCGTCCGCTCGCGTCGATCAGTCGGGCGACCGTCTCGGACGGTACTGTCGCAGTACGCCCGACGATCACAACGCTACCGTCGCGGCCGATGCTCCAGTGATTGAAGTCGAGAGCAAACCCGGAATAGTCGTTGTAGCGCAGGCGCCCGGCACTGTCGACGAGGGAAATGCTGGTCCGCGGCGGGTTGCCGGAACTGGAATACACGTACGCGGTAAACCCGTTGGCGCCGCGCGGGGTGCCGAGGACAGGCGTCGCAAGTTCCGCCAGCGGCTTCGGCGCTCCCGCCGCACTGAATGCATGCACCTGCAGGGTTCCCGTGGTGTTCGCATGCAACACCTGCACGGAGCTGTCGGGGAGCACTACCGTCGACGGGAAGTACCAGTCCGGGTAGTACGCCGCAATCTCCCGCGACCAGATCGCGCTGCCGTCGAGCGTTCGGAAGCAATGAACGCGGACGGTGCTCTGACCTTGTTTGAAATGATCCGGCGCCGTGAAGCACAACGTTTCGTCGTTCTTGGCGCCAATCGCGTACACCGCTACACGGGCATCCAGAACACGCTGCCAGCGCACCTGCCCGTGCGAATCCAGCCGGGTCAGCGTAGCGACAGTCGAGCCCTGCGCTCCGGTCAGGGCGAACGTGTCGCCGTCCGCATCAAAGCTTGACCACCAGACGACCGGACGACCCTGCAGGGCCGGTTGGCGATAGGTTGCGACCACCTGGCCAGCCGCGTTGATCCGGTAGCTGTCCACTTCGCCGACTGCACCCGCTGCGGGGCTCGCGGCCGTCACGAACGTTCCGTCACTTGCCACGGCAGCCTTCGCCAGTGAGGGCAGTGAGACCGGGGGCGCCGGCGTGCCGGCACGATCAAATCTTCGGAGTTCTGAATTTGCGCCGACGGTCAGCAACGACAGCGTCCCATCGATGCCTACGACCAGAGGACAAGCTGCCGGGCATTCCGCCAAGGTCGCGACGGTCCGGCTCCAGGTGACATCGCCCGCGTTGCTCAAGCGATACAGCACATGATCAGTGTCGTTCGTCGCGGTCAGGTAGATAGCGTCAGCCGTGGTATCGATCCGGCTGAAGCGACGCCCGATCGTGGCGGGGTGCAGTTTCGACCAGCGCATCGTTCCTGTTGCGCTGACGCGGATAAGCGCACCGGCGCCGTCGCTGTCAGCCCGACCTGCCGCAATGACATCGCCATCTGCGGCCAGGTGCAGATAGTCGAACGCGACGCTGCGACCAGCGATCATCGGCGTCACGGACCACAGTTTCTTGCCCGTCCGGTCAAATCGGGCCAGTGCCTTGGAAGTCTGCCCGCCTGCGACGGTCTGTGCCAGGGCGACCAGACTGCCGGACGCTTTGTCGGCCGCCACCAACTCCGGGCGTTCGACGGTCGTCCGCGAAATCTCCGCGCGCGTGACGCCGTCCGTGCCTAGCCGCCGGAGGGACTGGTCGGCCTGGATCCACACACCGTCGCGAACCGGCAGCGACCAGTGGCTAATGAAACCGAAAGTACGAGTCCAGGAAATTGCGCCGTCTCTGGTGAGGCGTTGCACAGCGGAATCGTAGAAGGTAACGGGACCGCCGGCCGTGGCAGCGTAGGCCACGAGATACGCGCCTCCGTCCGCGTCAGGGGCCACATGGCGTATCGATGACTGAAGCGCCGTCTGGCGTTGCAGCATTTCGCGGGACGAACCATCGGGCGAGTGGCGGTAGATGGAATTGGCCCGGGTACCGTCGACTGGCACAGCAGTGCGCCACACGGCCCCATCGTCGGCGACGAAGAGATCCGCCGCGCGGTAGGTAGCGGCGTCGACCGGCAGGGTGTAGCGCCAGTCCCAGCCGTCCTGCGCAGCGGCCAATGAACACGCCGCCGAGGCGATTCCCGCAATCAAACGTACTGCCAATTTCATTGGGCTGATTCCCCCTCAGTCACATCCATTCTGCTTTCCAACAACCCGCCGCCGCTCGTGCTGAGAAGACGATCGGCGCGCTTCCGCACTTCTTGCCCGGCTTGTTCACGGTGCACAGCCGCCAACTTTGACCAGGTTGACCGTGCCGGTCTTGCCGGCATAGGGACCTGCGAGTTCGCCGCTATCAAATCGGTAGTCGAGCTTGGCGCGGTCACAGGCCTGCATGGCCAGTGTTGCGCTGCCGACAACGGTGAAGTTGCTGGTGGGTACGGAGTCGAACTTTCCGCCGACTGCTTGCACGATCGGCACTGTCACACGCCCGCCCGAGGACTGCGCCAGGCTACCGGACAGTACAAACCAATGCTGGCGGGTGGGGTCATTGGCCGTCCCGGCAGGATCGTAGGTAAACCAGGGCGCAAACAGCACGCCACCGGGTTGAATCGCCAGCTGCAGGCCCTGGCCGGAATTCCCCGGGTCGTACCAGGTTCCGCCCATGCGGCTGTCGAAGCCTCCTGCCGGCGGCTGCAAACCGGTGCCCGGCCGCGTCGTGCCGTCCGCCATCAGGCAATCGGCCGACGCCGCCGCCAGGCGGTCGAGACTGAGCACGCCGCTCAAACCGGCTTTCTCGCCGGTATCGAATCGGTAGCGCAACGACGCCTTGTCGCAGGAGTCGAACGTCAACGTCGCGGTACCGACACGCGTCGTGGTTCCGGCTGGCCCAGCGGTGAACTGGCCGCCAGCCGATTCGTTGATCGCCATCTCCACCGACGTGGCTGCTTCAGCGACAGCACCCGCGGAAAGCGTGTACCAGCGCTGCCCGGAAGGATGATTCACGCGGGTTGTGCCGTAGGTAAACCAGGGCATGAACAGGGTACGAGAGTCGGGAAGCCAATCAAGCACCAGTCCTTCGCCATTGCCATACGTCGACCACCATGCGCCGGCAATGCCAGCCTGGTCGACACGGATGGGTGAAACTGGCGCGGCCGGCCGCGAGGAATAGTAGACCGTCTGGCGGGCGCGTCCGCCCAGCTGTTCGGACCGCGATTGCACACGGATGCCTCCGTTCCGATCGGCGCCGGCGTAGAAGGTGAGGCACCGGCTGCCACCGCAACCCACATTGCGCTCACCGACGAGCTGTCCCGATTGGCGATTGACGCGCTGGATTCCAATTGACGGGCCGGTACCCAGCAGAACGATGTCGTCGCCGGCCAGCACCGCCGCAACAATGGCGCTGGCAGGTTGGCCGAGGTCCGTCTTCCAGCGAATCGCTCCGTCGGCGCGCGAAAGACACCACAGTGAATGAGCATATCTTCCATGCTCGCTGTAGAACCCCGCATTCACCAGGTAAATGTTTTCCCTGTCCATGACAACTTTCGGTATGTAACCAGGACCCGGGAGCGGCGTTTCCCAAAGGTTTCTTCCGTTGGCGTCCCACAATTGGACGACCTTGACGGTGTGGTACCCCGGAATTCCACCGATAACTGCGATGCTGCCGTCTTCGGCGAGCGCCCAGCTGTTGAATCCCCGGCTGAATGTGCCACGCGTGGAATAGCGCAGGCGCCCCGTGCTGTCGACCAGCGCCAGGCTGCTGCGCGCCGGCTGCTCGAAGCCCTGCCACAACGCGGTGAAGCCATTGACCTCCAACGCGTCATTGAAAGGTGCGTCGATATCCTGCGCAGGCGCCGGCGTACCGTCGGCCGCGAACTTCTGCAGCTTCGACGTGAGCATGTAGTGCATGTAGTTGACGTACACACTGCCATTGGGGTGCACGGACGTGGAGTGGTAGTAGGCATCGTCAAACGGCCGCGCCACTTCGCGCGACCACAGCGCGGCCCCATCGGCTGTCCGGAAGCAATGCAGCTGGATCGTGCGATTGGCGTCACTGGTGGATGTGGCTGCCGTGACACACAGGCGATCGGTGCTGCGGCTGCCGCTGGCAAATTCCGCTACGGGCGTGTCGAGCTCGCGCTGCCACAGCACCTGACCGTCCGGATCGATTCGCGCAAGAGTCGCCTTGGTCGTTCCGAACGGACCATGCAGTGCATAGGTGTTTCCCGCATCATCGAAGGACATCCACCACACCTGCGAGCGCCCCTGCATGTGCGGGCGGCGATACGTCGCGACAACCTGGCCGCTGGTATCGATGCGATAGGCATCCACTGCCTCCGCGTCACCTGGCGCTGGATTGGCGCCCGCTGCAAAACGCCCGTCAGCTGTCGCTACCGCATGAGCGATTTCAGGGAGCGCGACGGCAGGTAACGCTGTACCAGCGCGATCCAGCCGCCGCAATTGCGCAGGGGCAGTGATCGTCATCGCGGCTACACCACCGTCTGAGGATGCAACGATCGGGCATTCCGGCTGGCATTCGGCAACGGTGGCCAGAGGACGAACCCAGCTCAATTCACCGGCGGAATCCAGCTTCACCATTACGTGATCGGCCGCATTTGCCGCCGTTGCGAAAACCGAACCTGGCTGCGCAGCCACGGCTGAAAACGAGCGCCCTTGCAAGCCTGGATACAGCTTGGCCCAACGTACCGAGCCGGTAGCGGAAATCCGGATCGCAGCACCCGCACCGTCGGTGCTGGAATGTCCGAGCGCGATGAGATCGCCGTCGGCCGTCCAGCGCAGCTGGTCGAACGTCACGAGCTGCCCGCCGACGATGGTTGAAACGGACCACAGGCGCTTCCCGGCACGGTCATACTGCGCCAGCGAAACGCTCTCCTGTCCGTTGACGGTCGTATGGACGACGCCAGCGAGCTTGCCGCTGGCCAGATCCACCGCCGCCAGATTCGCGTTGTAGATGTGTGCGCCAGCGACCTCGGCCTGCTTGACGCCATCCAGGCCCAGTCGGATCAGGGCATTGCTCCCCTGAAACCAGACACCGTCGCGCACCGGCCGGACCATCCCGCTCGTGAAGGCCACAGGATCGGTACTTGTCCACAATACCTCGCCGGCCGCCGAAACGCGTTGCAGCACGGGCGAGCCGGCTTCTGGCACGTCCGTCTGCACGTACGCGCCGCCATCGGCTGCCGGGAAAACACCACGCACGAACGTTTGAAGGCTCGTCTGCCGCTGCAGTATCTCTCGAGAAGTTCCATCAGGATCGTGCCGGTAGAGGGTGAAGATCCGGCTGCCAAACGCAGCGGTCCGCCAAAGCGATCCATCATCGGCAGCAACAATCCTGGTGGGCTTCGTGCCCGGATCCCCCACATCCAACGTACGTTCCCAATCCCAGTTCGCGTGAGCGGTGAAGGGAAACGCGAAAAGGCAGGCAGCCAGTGTGGTCCACCGTCTTTTCATCCGGTTCAGGCAGGAGATCATTGCAAGGTCCATGGGGCAGTGACGGAATGCGGGATCCGCAGGTGGCAGGAGACGGAGGTTCGGCCAGAGGATGCAATCGGAAATCGGTGCCGCTGATGATCGGCGCAACCGCACAGTTTCGTGCCGTATACGCAAGAAGGCCGCCTCGCGGCGGCCTTCTTGTTCCGTACGGTGATACCGACGCGATTACTTCAGCTTCGCGTCCTGACGCAGCGCATCGGCGCGGTCGGTCTTTTCCCACGAGAACGCGGTGAACTTCTCGCCGCTGTCGAGCTTGACGTCGTACGGCGTGCGGCCGAAGTGGCCGTAGCTGGCGGTCTGCTGGTACATCGGGTGGACCAGGTCCAGCATCTTGATGATGCCGTACGGACGCAGGTCGAAGTGCTTGCGGATCAGCTTCTCGATCTTGTCGTCCGGAATCTTGCCGGTGCCGAAGGTGGTCACGGAGATCGAGGTCGGCTCGGCAACACCGATGGCGTAGGAGACCTGGATTTCGCAGCGGTCGGCGAGGCCGGCGGCCACGACGTTCTTGGCGACGTAGCGCGCGGCGTAGGCGGCCGAACGGTCAACCTTGGACGGATCCTTGCCCGAGAACGCACCGCCACCGTGACGGGCCCAGCCGCCGTAGGTGTCGACGATGATCTTGCGGCCGGTCAGGCCGCAGTCGCCCACGGGGCCGCCGATGACGAACTTGCCGGTCGGATTGATGTGGAACTTAGTGCCCTTGTGGATCCACTTGGACGGCAGCACCGGCTTGATGATGGTTTCCATCACGCCTTCGATCAGTTCCTTCTGCTTCACGCCCGGATCGTGCTGGGTCGACAGGACGACGGCGTCGATCGCCACGGCCTTGCCGTCTTCATAGCGCAGGGTGACCTGGCTCTTGGCGTCCGGACGCAGCCACTTGATCGGGGACTTCTTGTTCTTGCGGACCTTGGCCTGCTGCTCGACCAGACGGTGCGAGTAGTAGATCGCAGCCGGCATCATGTCCTTGGTTTCGTTGGTCGCGTAACCGAACATCAGGCCCTGGTCGCCCGCGCCCTGCTCTTCCGGCTTCTTGCGGTCGACGCCCTGGTTGATGTCCGGGGACTGCTTGCCGATCAGGTTCAGGATGCCGCAGGTGGCGCCATCGAAGCCGACGTCGGAGGAGTCGTAGCCGATATCCAGGATGACCTTGCGCGTCAGCGCTTCCAGGTCGATCCACGCGGAGGTGGTGATTTCACCGGCCACGATGGCCACGCCGGTCTTCACCAGCGTTTCGCAGGCCACGCGTGCGCGCTTGTCCTGCAACAGGATGGCGTCAAGCACGGCATCGGAAATCTGGTCGGCGACCTTGTCCGGATGGCCTTCAGAAACGGACTCGGAGGTGAAGAGGTAGCTGCTCATCGCGGCATTTATCCTTTGATACGGATGAATGGATGGAATGGAACCGCGAATCATACACGCGCTCGGGCGGGTTTGCAGCGAGCCGGCTAAACTCCCGGCCTTCCCCTGGCAGGAACGTCCGATGGCCCTCGTACAGACTCCCGACCCCGAACTGGGCGCGCCCGCGCCGGATTTCCGGCTGCCGGCCACGTCCGGCGGTCACCTTTCCCTGGCCGGGTGCCGGGGCCCCAAGGGGCTGCTGGTGATGTTCATATGCAATCATTGCCCTTACGTGAAGGCCATTCTGGACCGGCTGCTTGCCGATTGCCGCGATATCCAGGCCGCGGGCGTGGGCGTGGTGGCGATCAGCAGCAACGACGCCCGGGCCTATCCGGAAGACAGTTTCGAGCGGATGCGCGAGCTGGCCAACACCGCCGGGTTCCCTTTCCCCTACCTGTATGACGAAGACCAGTCCGTGGCACGCGCCTACGGTGCGGTGTGCACGCCGGACTTCTTCGGCTACGACGCTGACCTGAACCTGCGCTTCCGCGGCCGCCTGGATGCCGCCCACCGCGCGGCACGCCAGCCGGGACAGGCACGCGAGCTGGTGGACGCCATGGTCGAGATCGCCCGTACGGGCACGACCGTCGTGCCGCAATACCCCAGCATGGGTTGCTCGTTGAAGTGGAAAGACTGACGCTGGCAGGCGTCACCGACTACGCCTGCGCGCAGCGTTGCGCACGGCGGCAGGAATAAATAATGCGACACTGTTTCCGACTGATCCTGGCCCTGTTCCTGGGCATTCCCGCGCTGGCCGGCGCGAAAACCTGCCTTGTGCTCGGCGGCGGCGGCGCGCGCGGCGCGGCGCATATCGGCGTGCTCAAGGTGCTCGAGCGCGAACGCATTCCGATCGACTGCATCGCGGGCACGTCGATGGGCGCGGTGGTGGGCGGACTCTATGCCGCGGGCTACCACGCCGATGACATCGAGCGGGTGCTCGAGGGTATCGACTGGAAAGACATGTTCCGCGACGATCCTCCGCGCGCCGAATTGCCAATGCGGCGCAAGGAAGACGAGCTTCGTTTCCTCGGCGGCATCGAGCTGGGCCTCAAGGACGGCAGCATCGCCCTGCCGCGCGGCATGATCCAGGGCCAGAAGATGCAGTTGCTGCTGCGCCGCCTGATGCTCTCGACCGCCACGCTGAAGACGTTTGACGAACTGCCGATCCCCTTCCGCTCCGTCGCCACGGATATCGCCGATGGCGCCAAGGTGATCTTCTCCGACGGCGACCTCGCCATGGCGATCCGGGCATCGATGTCCGTGCCCGGCGCATTTGCGCCGGTTCGCTATCGCGGCAAGCTCATGGTCGATGGCGGCGTGGTCGACAACGTGCCAATCGACGTGGCCCGCGCCCTGGGCGCCACACGCCTGATCGTGGTCAATGTCGGCGAACCGCTGGCGAGCGAAGACAAGCTCAACTCGCCCTTCGTCATCGCCAATCAAATGCTCACGACGCTGATGAAGCGCGAAACCGATGCACAGCTGGCCACGCTCGGTCCGGACGACCTGCTGCTGGTGCCGGATCTGGGCGAATTTGCGAGCGCGGATTTTCACCGCGCCGGTGAAGCCGTGGCCGCAGGCATGGCCAGTGCGGAAGCATCGATCGCGTCGCTGCGGCGCTATGCGGTGGATGAAACGCGCTACGCACAGTTCCAGCAGCGTCACCAGCAGCGCCCCTTCGATCCGCCGTTGATTGCGTTTCTGGATGTCCTGCGCGGCCGCAGCCGCACGGCAGCCTACGTCGAGCAACGTCTGTCGGAAAACGAAGGCAAGGTGTTCGACCCGGATCGATTGGAGAAAGAAATCGGCCTTGCCTACGGCGACGGCAGCTACGAGCGCATCACCTACCAGCTGGACGAACGCGATGGGCAGACCGGTATCACCGTGCAGCCCGTCGACAAGGGTTGGGGCCCGAACTTCCTGCGCTTCGGCATGCGCCTGTCGGACGACTTCGCCGGCCGCAACAGTTACCAGCTGATCGGCGAGGTGAATTTCACCGGCTTGAACGAGCGGGGCGGTGAACTGCGCAACCGCATCGAGCTCGGGCGCATCACCGGCCTGCACTCGGAGTTCTACCAGCCATTCGGGCGCGCCGGCCAGTATTACCTCGCCCCCTATATCGATCATCGTGCCTACAACTTTTCACTGGGTGCCACGACCGATCCGAACGACACATTCGCCATCTATCGGCGCAGCCGCACATTGTCGGCGCTGGAGCTTGGCTACACGCCCGACGCCAGCTGGCGCTTTTCCGGCGCGCTCGAATATGGCTACGACGAAGCACGGCGGCGCGTCGGCGCGTCGGATTTTCCACGCGCTGTCAGCGGCACCTTTGCCGGCGCACAACTGCGCCTGACACGCGACACGCTCGACAATTCCGGGTTTCCGCGCAAAGGCTCCCGCACGGATATCAGCGAGGAATACCTCATCGACACCGCGCACGGTACCAGCGTCGATGTCACGCGACTGAGCTGGGATACCGCGGTTTCCTCCGGCGCCAACAGCTGGTTGTTCGGCGCACGCCTGCACAGCGCGGGCGGTGACGGCGACCTGCTGTCGAGCTATGGCACGCTGGGCGGCCTGGGCAACCTGTCCGGATACACCGAGAATCAGTTGCTGGCGACACAGACGGCCCTTGGCCGCGTGGTCTACTACCGGCGACTGACCGACGCCACGACCCTGTTTTCCGTGCCGGTCTATGCGGGTGCCAGCCTGGAAGCCGGCGGCATCTGGGACAAGCGCAGCGCCATCGACCTCGATGGCGTTGTCGGTGCCGGCAGCCTCTTCATGGGTGTGGATACGTTCCTGGGCCCCATCTTCCTGGGCTACGGCCGTGCGGAAGGCGGTACGAGTTCGATCTACCTGAGTTTCGGATCGTTGCTGCGGTCGGGGGATTGAAGGATGCGACGGGACCGGGCCGCGAGAGCCACCGGCCTGGCGAGAAGCGACCGGACCATTTTGCGGCAGAAGTCCGCGTTACCGGACCACCTTCATCCCGGGCTGTCGTGCTAATTGTCGCCGCCGCGCAGACGCCGGCGCGTCGGGTAACACACGGTGACGCGCCGATATCGATATCGGCGTCGTCGCCGCCGTGCCGAGGTCGGCAGGCCCGGACGCAGCGCGGGACTCGCTGCGGCCGCCTGCACACACGTTCTGCCCTCACGTTTGGAGAACACCGATGAACCAGTACCTGCGGTATTGCCTCGGCGCCTGTCTGGCGCTGGCGGCGTTTGCCAGTTTTCCCGCCCACGCGGAATACGACACGCCGCCCTACCCACCCTCATGCCTGCAGCACTGGCCGGAGCGGTTGTCCGGCGGGCCGGCCAATCCGGAAGTGACGGCGACGCTGCAGGTCCGACGGATCCAGCCGCTGTACCAGGCCGGCACGATTCCGATGACCGTGAAGATCGCGCGCGTGCCGTGCACGGCCACGCAATCGGTGCTCGTCGTCTCGACAACCGAAGTCGCGCCGCAAGGCCCGATCTCGGGCGGCGTGCTGCCGTATTTCACGGTGAAGCCCGCCGGCGCGACCCAGTTCCTGCACCTGTTTGCCACGCGTAACGCATTTCCCGCCTGGCGCGTCACCTCGATCTCGCACGAATTCCACCAGAACGCGAACAACGACTACATCCTGTTTTCCGCGGCCGCCGACATCAACGGCCCGATCACGATCAAGATCGACAGCGGCGTGGACACGCCGCGCATGCTGACCATGCCGGCCTACGTGCCGACCGCCGAGATCCTGCAGGCCCGTCCGCTCGACAGCTTCGTGGCCGGTCACTATTTCGACCCCGCGCATCCGGGCGAAGGCATCATCGTCGAGTCGATCGGCTCCCCGGATGCCCAAGGTAACAGCTACCTGCGCTTCACCTGGCTCACCTACGACCGCAAAGGCGATCCGTTCTGGCTGGCCGGCGGCGATTCGGTCAACGCGCGGGCACGCAGTGCACGCCTGCCAGCCGTTCGACTGACGGGCGGCCGCTTTGGCGGCCAGACCACCGGTGTATCCCCTATTCGCTGGGGCACCGTCGAGGTGAGCTTCCCCGACTGCAATACGCTGCGACTCAGTTACGCCAGCGACCCCAGCAACGATCCCGCCGTGCCGCAGGGCACCGGCCAGCTGGAATGGAAGCGCCTGAGCAAACCCAGCGGCCACGCCTGCGATTGATCCGCGAGTGCGACGTCGTGAGACGCGCCTGAAATCGCTGTCGCGCATCATCCACGGCGCTCGCAGCCGTCACGCCATCGCGTGGGCGTAGCCCGCCCGGGGTGCTGCGCGATGTACCCACGCCAGTCCGCAACGGGCCAGCGCGCTTCCGCGCGTGCGAAGGTCCGCGTTCGCCGGGAAGCCATTTTCCGTCGGGTTTTGCCTCAAATGGCCCACGTCGAATCCGGTCCGGCGTGTTAACTCTCCGCTGTCTCCACGCACCATCAATCCGTCACCCGTGGCGGAGCGATTCATTGCTGCGCGGACAGACAGCCCGTGGCGAGCAGGATGCCGCAGGGCACTCCCGGACAATTCCTGCGCTTTTTATCGGAGTGGACTATGCAACACATCACCAGGCTCTGCAGCCGCCTTGGCGCGGCCGCCATGCTGTCATGGAGCGCGACCGGCGCAGCACACTGGGCCGGTCGCGACCCCTACCCGCCCTCCTGCCTGCCGGATTGGCCGGCGTACCGGTCCGGCGGTCCGGCCAACCCGGAAGCCAGCGGCATCATCGATGTCGTCCGCATCCAGCCGACGCGGCCGGCGGATCCGATCAAGATGGCGTTCCGGATTGCCCGCGTGCCCTGTACGGCGACCCAGTCGGTGCTCGTCGTTTCGACGACGGATATGGCGCCGCCCGGCGAAATTCCCGGCGGCGTGCTACCCGACTTCGCCGCCAGATCCGCCGGCGACGACCAGTTCCACGGGTTGAACCCCAGCAGGACGCCCCTGCCGGTACCGTCAGGGAACGAGCTCTGGCGCGCATTCCACAAATATGTAAATAACGATTACATTCTCGAACCGACCATCGGCCCGGATCTCAATGGCCCTGTCACGATCAGGGTGGACACACTGGTCGCCGAACCGGTCTACGTCACCTTGCCAGCCTATGTACCGACCGAAGAAGTCCTTCAGCCGCGTCCGTTGGACAGCTTCGTCGCAGGGCACTACTACGATGCGGCCCATCCTGGCGAAGGCATAGTGATCGAGTCGATCGGCACCCCGGATGCCGCCGGCCACACCTATCTGCGCTACGTCTGGTTCACCTACGACAAGAACGGGCATCCGTTCTGGCTGACCGGGGGTGATACGGTCGACCCGCATTCGCGCAGCACCCGGCTGCCCGCCGTACACCTCAGGGGCGGGCGGTTTGCCGGACGTGCCAACGCCGCTCCGCCAGTCCCCTGGGGAACGGTCGAGATGAGTTTTCCCGACTGCAACACGTTGCGGCTGAGCTACGCCAGCAGCGGTTCCGCCGACCCGGCGATTCCGCAGGGCAGTGGCACGCTTGAATGGAAGCGCCTCGGTAAACCCGCCGATCACGCTTGTGATTGATGACCCACGCCCGCAACGAAACGATTGGAGTCGACGATGAAAATTGCACTACATGGGGTGTGGATGCTGGTCCTGGCTCTCGCCGGCAGCACCGGCCTGCCGGCCCAGGCACGCTCACCCGACGCCTTGCCCTACCCGCCTTCCTGCATCACGCCGGAGCACTACTACCAGACCAGGAACATTCAGACCGGGAACGTCGCTTCGGACGAGACGCACGGCTATATCCAGGTGCCACGGATGGGCGCGGCGGGTTACTACGAAGACATCCGGATGTATGTGAGTCTGCGTCGGATTGCCTGCGACGCCACGCATTCGGTGGTCCAGCTCGAAACGAGGGATGACCATGCCTACACCATCACCTATGGCGGACTGTTGCCGGCGATCGAGGTGGGGAAGACCGGCAGCGACGTCTTCGTCAGACCCGAGGTCACCAAATCACCCACCCCAACGATCGCGGGCGATGATGTCGGCTACGTCTTCCACGAGATGCCCAGCAATCGGTACCTTCTTGAATGGGCCGAAGGTGTGGATCTGAACGGCCCGATCACCGTGCGCCTGAGTAGTCCGCTGGGGACCACGGCGACCTTGCGCCTGCCAGGTTACGTACCGCCGGCTACGTTTCCGAACCTTCCGATCACCAGCTACGTCGGCGGTCACTACTACGATCCGGCGCATCCGGGCGAAGGCATCGTGATCGAGTCCCTGGAAGGCACGATCCTGGACGGCGATGTCACGCCTCTGCGCTTTGAATGGTTCACCTACGACAACGACGGCCTGCCACTCTTCCTGGTCGGCGCTGGCTCGGACTATGGACACCTGCGTAAAGTATCCGCAAAGGCGTACTACACGAGCGGCGGACAATTCGCCGGCAAGCGCAGCGCCGATGCACCGACGTATTGGGGCGTCGTGGAATTGTCGTTCCCCGACTGCAACACGCTACGCATTAGGTATCGTAGCAATCCATCTTCCGACCCCCGCATTCCGCAGGGCGAGGGCGAGCTGGTCTGGAAGCGCCTCGGCAAACCGAGCGGACGCGCCTGCGATTGATGCAACACGGCTGAAACAACCGGCCGCGCGTCCTTCGGGCGCGCGGCCCGGTGTCGCGTGATGGAACCAACCCGAACTAGTCCGGACAATACCATCGTCGCCATTCGCCTCTACCACCGGAACGGCCGGCAGCACGCCGGTTTTCCCTCCGACGACGACCATGCGCGGGCATTCGGCAGCCCCCTTGTCCAAAAGGACAGATTGAACCCGTCCTCCCTGGCGTAATACCCTCGCGCCGCCTGCGCTCCGTCTCCGGCGGCGCGCACCTGCCATCTCGGGCCGGGCCGCCCCTGACCCCCATCGCCGCGGCCGGCTGTCGCATTGCACCTACAAAGGAAGGAATACTTGTGAAAAAGGTATGTCCCAACGCCGCCGCCGCCCTGGACGGCCTGCTGTTCGACAACATGACCCTCGCGGCTGGCGGCTTCGGCCTCTGTGGTATTCCGGAAAACCTGATCCAGGCCCTTCTCGAATCGGGCACGAAAGGCCTGACCATCGTCGGCAACAACGCCGGCGTCGATGATTTCGGCATGGGCCCGTTGCTCAAGACGCGCCAGGTCAAGAAGGTCGTGGCCTCGTACGTTGGCGAGAACAAGGAATTCGAACGCCAGGTGCTCGCCGGCGAACTGGAACTGGAACTGGTTCCGCAGGGCACGCTGGCCGAGCGCCTGCGCGCCGGTGGCGCCGGCATCCCGGGCTTCTACACGCGCACCGCCTTCGGTACCAAGCTGGCGGAGAAGCGTGAGACCAGGCAGTTCGATGGCGTCGACTACGTGCTGGAACCGGCGATCAAGGCCGACGTCGCCATCGTCAAAGCCTGGAAGGGCGACAAGTTCGGTAATCTGGTGTTCCGCAAGACCGCGCGCAACTTCAATCCGATGATCGCCACCTGCGGCAAAGTCACGGTCGCGGAAGTGGAGGAACTGGTGGAGATCGGCGAGCTCGATCCGGACCAGATCCACACGCCCGGCATCTACATCGATCGCATTATCCAGGGCGAGAAATACGAAAAGCGCATCGAGTTCCGCACGCTCTCCGGCGGCACACCGGCGGGCAAGGAAAATCCGGTGCGCGAGCGCATGGCGCGTCGCGCCGCGAAGGAGTTGCGCGACGGCTTCTGCGTCAACCTCGGTATCGGCATCCCGACCCTCGTCGCGAATTTCATTCCCGAAGGGCTCGATGTCACGCTCCAGTCCGAGAATGGTCTCCTGGGCATCGGCCCCTTCCCCACCGAGGCGACGGTCGATGCGGACCTGATCAACGCGGGCAAGCAGACCATCACCGCCATTCCCGGCAGCAGCTTCTTCTCCAGCGCCGATTCCTTCGCGATGATCCGCGGCGGTCACATCGACCTGTCCATCCTCGGCGGTCTGGAGGTGTCGCAGAACGGCGATCTGGCCAACTGGATGGTGCCGGGCAAGATGGTGAAGGGCCCCGGCGGTGCAATGGACCTCGTGTCGGGCGTCAAGCGCGTCGTCGTGCTGATGGAACACACCGCCAAGGACGGATCGCCGAAGATCCTGCCCGAATGCCAGCTGCCGCTCACCGGCAAGCAGTGTGTCAACCTGATCATCACCGACCTGTGCGTGTTCGAAGTCAAGCAGGGCGGCGGCCTGGCACTGATCGAACTGCACGAAGGCGTGAGCCTGGATGATGTCAAAGCCAGGACAGGCTGCCCGTTCGACGTGAAGCTCGGGTGAAGCTCCTGCCTGCCAGATGCCGCAGCCGGCGGCGTCTGGCAGGATCACCGCTTCCGCACGCCGTTTTTCGCCATTTGCCTCGCCAGCGACGCTTTGTCGCACTTACCCTTAGTACACTTGGGAACAGATACACGTTCATCATGAAGAGATAAATTGTCATTTGCCGGCACTGACGTTCGCCGGGTCGAATGCGGTTTTTCTCCATGGAATGGATGAACATGCGAACTGTCCTGTACTTTCCGACCCGCCGTGCTGTCGCCACCCTTCTTGCCGCGGCCGCGCTTTCTCCCCCGCCTTCGCCGGCACCGTCAGTGGCATCGTCACGGACCACAACGGCGGCGCACCGCTCGCCGGCGTTCCCGTACGCGCCATACTGCGTGAGCCGCCGTCCCAGGCGCCCCGGCTGGTCGACAGCGACATCACCGACAATGCGGGGCGCTACACGCTGGATATTCCTTTCGCCGGGCGGCTGGCGGTCGTCACGGCATCGTCCGTGTACGTGAATCGCAATCAGGACGGCGCGCAATGCGTCTCGCAGAGCACCTGCGATGCGCAGACCCAGCCCTGGGCGTGGATAGCGGCCAGCCACGAGACCGTCCACTTCGCCCTGGCCCGCGGCGCGCGTATTGCCGGACGCATCACCGACCGCGCCAACGGTGCGCCCGTCGCGGGCGCAACCGTCGTCGTGCACCGCCACGGCGACAGCAGCAGCACCGCATCGACCACCTCCGCCGCGGACGGCAGCTACGCGATCGGGGCGCTGGTCGGGGCGCAGTACCGCGTGTGGTCCGACGCGCAGGGCACCGACAGTCCGTGGACCAACGGCTATGTGCGCCGCTACTACCCGGACTTTGACTGCGATGATTTCCACATCGCCTGCACCGATCCCCCGGCCGGCGTCACCGTGCCCAGTGGAGAAGAGGTGACCAATGTGGACGTGTCACTCCGGCGCGGCGTGTATATGCGCGGCCGCGCCGTGGATGCAATGGCGGGCACGGCGGTCCCTGACGCCGAGATGGTGGCCTTCGTCGCGGACCAGCCAACGCGGTATCGCACGAGCGAGTGGCGCAGTCCCGACGGCCGGCCTGTGCTGGGCCCCGTGCTGCCGGGGCCGGTCAAGCTGCTGATGCGCAGTGGTTCGCCGGTGGACTACCGCGCCGCGTTCCATCTGGGTGAACCCTGCGACGAACCTGCCTGCCAGCCGGCCAGCGCGCCCACGGTCGTCATTCCGGACCTGCCGCTGGTGGACAACCTCGACGCCACGCTGACCCCGCTGCGCAGCATCCACGGCCGCCTCGTGCAGGCGGATGACGGGCAGCCCATCGCCGGTGTCCGCGTTGTCGCCGGCCGCATCGCCGACGAGCCCTGGTCCCTGTCGACCTGGGGCTTTCAACCCGTGTCGACAGCGGTCAGCAACGCGGACGGCGACTTCGTGCTCACGGGCTTCCAGGGCGCATCGCGCGTCATCGTGCGTACCCTCGCTGGCGCTGCCCGCTGGATCGACCGCGCCACCGTCAACGTCGCCTGCACTCCGGCAAACCGCTTTTGCAACGAAGCGGCCACCGCCGGGGAATTCGGCGACATCGCGCTGGACCTGCAACCCCATTCTGGTCCGGTGGAGTTCCGCCTCACGGAAAGCGGCGCCATCAGTGGCCGCATCCTCGAGCGGGCAACCGGACTGGGCCTGTCGGGGGCGACCGCGCTGGTGCTCGACGTGGCAACGCAGCGGGTGCTCAAAACCACCAGGACGACGACCGACGGCACCTACCACATCGGTGGACTGACGTCGGGCCGCTACCTGGTCATGGCCGCCGACTGGGCCGCGGATTGGCGCCAGGCGCAGATCCATCCCACCGCGCAGTGCTTCCTGGAAACGCTGACAACCCCGGCCGTGTGCACCGCCGGCGAGTCGCGGCCGATCACAGTACTGGGCACGCAGGCAGTCACCGGCATCGATATTGCCGTGAACGCCGCCGATGAAATCTTCCGCGCCGGATTCGAAATGCCGCGCTAGTGGACGCCGCCCGCCGGCCAGGGGCTGCCGGCGGCCTCATCCACCCGTCGCCGCGCCAGCCGCACCGGGCCTGTCCGGCGCGGTTTTCAGGCGGGACGGCGCGTGATATACAAATCCATACGGGGGCACTCTGCGCGTCACACGCGGGGTCGCGACGATCACCAGTGACATCCGCAGGGCGCCCATTCCGACGGCAGGCTGTAGCGCGACCGGAGATGTCATGCAGTCCTCGGTGCCCGATGCCAGTGACAAATCGCCCGGCCGGTCGAGCGTTTCACGCACCGACCGCTGGCTGGGCGCGTTACTGCCGGGTGGCTCGCGGTCGCGCCAGGTACGCCTGCTGGTGGCGGTAGTGCTCGCCGCGGCGGCGGCCGGGCTGCAGTGGTGCATCCAGCCCTGGGCTGGGCCCCGCATCCCCTTTCTGTTTTTCATTCCCGCGATCGTCATCGCCGCGGTGACGATCGGCCGCGCGCACGCGCTGTTCGTGCTCGCTACCGGCGTTGTCAATGCGGCATACCTGCTCGAACCGGCCGCGACGATCGCCGTGCACGCGCCGGCGGATCGGTTCGCAATCCTGGTCTTTGCCGCGGTATCGCTGCTGGTCATCGGCATTTCCGGACGGCTGCGGGTTATCTCGCAGCTGGCCCTTGACGCGCAGCGCCGCCTACGGCTGGTGCAGGAAAGCGTGGGCGTCGGCCTGTTCGAGATCGACCTCGCTACGCGCACGCTGTCGGCCTCACCCGGACTGCGTGACCTGCTCGACGTACCGATGGGCGCGCCCGATGCCGTCATGGCGGACTTCCTCCTGGGCATTTACGCCATTCCCCCCGACGCCAACCCGTCGCGCCCGCTGCACCGCGAGCACGAGCACCGCATCAGCTGCCCCGACGGCACCGTGCGCTGGACGCTCTCGAAAGTCGACGTGGAATTTGACGACGGCAAGCCACGCTGGCTCCGCGGCGCCGTCATCGACATCTCCGAACGCAAGCGGCTCGACCTCGCCCTGCGCGCCGCGCGCGACCACCTGGAACAGCAGGTCGACGACCTGCAGCGCCTGCACGATCTGAGCGGCCACCTGCTCGAACTGCCCGACCTGCGCAGCGAACTGACCGCCATCCTACGCGCACTGGCGGCTTTCCATGGCTGCCGCAAGGGCGTGGTGGCACTGGTCGACCCGGGCGGCACGCACTTGAGCGTGTGTGCGAGCCTGGGCCTTCCCGATGAACAGTTGCTGGAACTGTCCAATGCCCACCCCTTCGATGGCATTGGCGGTGCGGTCCTCGCGACCAAGGCGCGCAGCATCGTGGCCGACACCCAGACCGACGCCCACGCCGCCGGTTACCGCTCGATCGCCCGCGCCTGCGGATTCCGCGCGCTCTGCAGCACGCCGCTGCTGACACTGGACGGCGCGGCCATCGGCGTCATCACCCTCTACTTTGACGTGCCACGTGTGCCGGACGCGCGCGAAACACGCCTGGGCGATATCTGTGCACGCAAGGCCGCCGTTTACGTCGAGCGCGCCCTGGCGCGCGCCAGCGTCGAGGCCGAGCAGCAGCGGTTCGAGCTGGTCCTGGAAGCATCGGCCGTGCCGTTCAACGTGCTCACGCCGGTGCGCGACGAAGCCGGCCAGGTCATCGATTTCCGCTGGGACTACGTCAACGCGGCAGCCGCGAAGACGCTGCGACGGGCGGCCGCCGACCTGGTCAACCGCCCCGTCACTGACGAGTATCCGGACTGCTGGCGCATTCCCGGCCTGTTCGAGCACCTTACCGCCGTGGCCGATCACGCCCAGGTGCGCGAGTTCGAGTTGGCGGTGGATCTGTCCGGTGCGTCCGTGTGGTTTCACGTGATCGCCTCGCCGCTGCCAGGCGCCGTCGCGGTGTGGTACGCAGACGTCACCGAGCACCGGCGCCAGGAACTGGCGTTGCAGGAAGCCGACCGGCGCAAGGACGAATTCCTCGCTGTCCTGGCCCACGAGCTGCGCAATCCCCTCGCCCCGATCCGCCAGGCCACCGCGGTGGCCAAGGCCGGCCATGCCAGCCCGTCGCAGCAGCGCTGGAGCCTGGATGTGATCGAGCGGCAGGTCCGCCACATGGCGCTGCTGCTCGATGACCTGCTCGACGTATCGCGCATCACCCGCGGCATCCTGCAGCTGCGCCTGGTACCGACCGACCTGGCCGGCATCGTGGATGCCGCGGTCGAGACAGTGCGCCCCCTGATCGAATCCAGGCAGCACCGCCTGACCGTCACGTTGCCGCCCTACCCCCTGCAGGTGACAGTCGATTCGCTGCGCCTGGCCCAGGTGCTGTCGAATCTGCTGGCCAATGCTGCAAAGTATACTGACACCCACGGCGCGATCCGGATCGAGGTCTCCCACACCGATCACGAACTCGCTATCAGCGTCATCGATACGGGCGTGGGTCTGGCCGCGGAAGATCTGCAACGCGTCTTCCAGATGTTCGCCCAGGTCGGCTCCGCCGCGGATCGCTCCCAGGGGGGCTGGGCATCGGCCTGGCCCTCGCCCGGGGGTTGGTGGAGCTCCACGGCGGCCAGATCGAGGCGGCGAGCGAAGGGCCCGATCGCGGTTCGCGCTTCACCGTCCGTATCCCGTGCCAGCCCACTGTCCTGCCGATGCCGGAAATCCCGGTGCCGGCCCACGACAGCCCCCACCGTCCGCGCAACGTGCTGATCGCCGACGACA